>JBKPGE010000133.1:0-4488 GCA_046729215.1 Actinomycetota bacterium
GAGCCAGGTGCCATCCGGTTGGCGGCGGACGACGTCCGTCGTCTGCCCGGCGAGGTCGATCGGGTTCCCATTTGGATCCGATCCACCTTTCAGCGTCCACGTCGAATAGACGACGGCGACGTCGGCGGCGGCGACGACATCTGTCCGCTCGATGTCGAAAGTTCCATTCATCCCCACGAACGCGCGGATCGCCTCGCGGACCCCCGCCGTTCCGCGAGCGAGCGGTGCTCCTGGCTGTGTGAGGAAAACTGCGCCATCCTCATAGAGGTCGATCAGCGCGTCGACATCTCGTCGGTTAAAAGCATCCATCAAAAGCCGGTGGGTCTCTTCCGCCGTATTCGCGGGCATGGCACCTCCGTGCTCGAGGAAAACGTGGCGGCGATCTTAACCGGCGAGCGCCGCGCGAACTCAGCGCGGAGAGGCTCACTCGCACCGGGTAAGGGCCGGCCTCCGCATCGTCTAAACGGGCTGGGCTCGTCCGCTGCTCCTCCTGTCCGTCGGCGGTAAGCGCAGTGCGGCTCGAGGCCTACTCAACCGCTATGCCTGCGTCCTCGTCCCGTTCCGTGAACCCGGTCACGGGCGAGCAACTGGGAAGCGGTCGGCGGCTGCTGGGCTCGAACCCCCAGCCGTATGCGGTCTACGTCGACAATCGCGACATCGTTTGAGTGAGCGACGTTGGAGCGAACGCCATCGTGCGGTTCGACCCGCGCACCCAGGGGTTCACGACAATCAGGCTCCCGAGCTCGCCGGCCAACGTGCGTCAGCTCCTTGGGCGGCCGAACGAGCTCTGGGGCGCCGAGTCCGGTGTCGACAAGCTGGTCGTCGTGCGGCGGCGCCAGAGCGACCGACCCGGTTTGCGGGGTCCCCGCTGTCCGGGCGCGAGAACGGCCCAATGGACATCTTCTTCGCTCTGAGCAGCGGCTGGCCGCAATGACTCGCGCCTACGTCCGTTTCGCAGGAGAGCAGCGCCCGATGTTCGAGACGCTGTTCAGCTCGGGGATCGATAAGAGCCGCTACCCGGAGCTCAAAGGCGCCTATGAGCCCGTAGACGCATTCCTGGCCTCGGTCGTCGAGGTCTGCGAGGGCGACGCTGCTGCCGCGGACGCCCTCGCAGCCGTCCTGGAGGCCGCGGCACACGGCCACGCCGCGCTCCTCCTCGACGGGGAGTACGGCCAAGGATCCGACGCCGTTCGCGTCCCGGCCGACCAACCCGCCGGCGCCACGCTGGCCCTCATCGAGGGGCGCAGGGCCCTCACGGGTACTTCCTGACCTAACCCGCGAGCCGCAGCGCGACGACCGCGGCGGCTTCGGCCATCTGGCTGAGGACACGCATGTTCACGTTCGCGACGGTGTCGCAGGCCTGGTGATAGCAGGAGTCGTACGGCTTCCCGGCAGTGCCGCCGAAGCGTCGGACCGCACTCGCCGGCTTACGCTCATCTGCGCCGGTGAAGAGCCCGCCGACTGCAAAGCCGGTCTCCGCGAACGGCGCGTGGTCGGACGAGCCCTCCAGAGACAGTTCTTCCACCGGCTGCCTGTGAGCCGCGAAGTACGTGCGGAAGAGGTTCTCGATCCGCGCCGAGCCGGGCGGCTCCTTGTCGCCGTCGTACACGAAGCGGACGAAGTTCGGCGAGCCGACCATGTCGAAGTTCAGGACGGACGAGAGCTGGCGGCGCTGGCTCCCGCTCAGACCCGCCACATAGGCTCTCGAGCCGACGAGTCCCAGCTCCTCGGCGCCCCAGAACGCGAAGCGCAAGCCGTGTGCCGGCCGAACGGCAAGCCGACGCGCCTGTCGCGCGACTTCCAGTATCAGCGCTGACCCGGAGCCGTTGTCGTTGATCCCGGGGCCGTTCGCGACCGAGTCGAGGTGCGCGCCGAGCAGTACAACGCCGCCGCTGCTCCGACCCGGCAGGTCTGCGATCACGTTCGCCGCCCGCGCCGGCTTGCTCACCACAGAGAGGGAGATCCGCACGCGGACGGTCCCGGCTCGCGCGGAGCGCGCGAGCTCGGCGCCGACCGCAGACGAGATCATGAGCACCGGGATGCCGATGCCCGGCCTGACGAGCGTCGCTGCGATGGGTGCGGTGCGGCCGGGGACGCCTTCGTTCGCGATGAGGACGGCACCGGCGCCGGCCGCCGTGGCGTTTCGCGCTTTCAGGAACATGAAGCACGTGCCGCGCCGCAGAAGGGCGACGGCGCCTCGCCGAAAGCCGGCGAAGTCGGCGGGCTCGCAACCGCTCGTGGCGGAGTCCAGTTCGACGGGTGCCACCTGGCCGGTGACCGTTCCACCGCCCGAGTAGCGCAAGGTGAGGAAGTCCCGCCCAGGGCGGTAGCGCTCGGCTCCAGGAGCGAGGCGCGCGAAACGGGGCGGCCGGATCTCCCGGAACAGATCGAAGGAGAAGGATTGGAGTCGCGGTCGATACCCGGCAGCACGGAGCTGACGCGACACATACGCCACCGACAGCTGGTATCCACGCGTGCCGACCGCACGTGTCCCGCCGTTCCGCCGCGCTATGGCAGCAAGCGCCATGAGGTGAGACCTCAGTTTCCCTGGTGTGACAGCGCGCGCGAGTGCGTCGGGCCCGGCAGCCGCGGGATGGGCATGTGACTCCTCGCCCGCCGTGCACCCGGCTCCGGCAACGAGCACACCGCACATCCCAAGCGTGAGAGCAAGGCCTCGCACTCTCTTCGTTCGACGCCGCGGGACTGACGGAAGTTTGACCTGACGTAGGGTCCCGATCGGTGGACTTCCGCGATGTGCTGACCCGCCGGCGAAGCGTCCGGACTTACGCAGACCGGCCCGTCCCGCGCGACGTGCTCGAACGGATCGCGGACGCCGCCGTCGTGTGGGCGCCGAGCGCGGGCTTTAGCCAGGGCCTGCGCATCGTCGTCGTGACCGACGCCGACACCCGCCGACGCATCGCGACGGCCGCCAAGGAAGACGAGCTTGCCGCGCAGGGCCGTGCGCGGTGGAAAGCGGCTGCCCCGGTTCACATGGTCGTCCTGACCCGCGAGGACGACTACCACGACCGCTACCGGCAGCAGGACAAGCTGAACATCACCGGAGGACGGGAGATCGAGTGGCCGGCGCCCTACTGGTACGTCGACGCCGGCGCAGCGGTGATGGCGTTGATGCTTGCGGCGATCGACGAGGGGCTGGACACGGCGATCTTTGGCGTGTCCGACCTACAGCTGCTCCGCGAGACGCTCGGGCTTCCCAACGACCTCCGCTTCGTCGCAGTCGTGACGATGGGCTATCCGGCCGAAGCCGCAGACGAGCCGAGCAGCGGCGCCAGCGTCTTCACGAGGAGGCGCAAGCCGCGGAGGGAGGTCGTCCGGTGGCGGACGTGGGGCTGACTTTCCAAGCCGTGTCTAGGCATTTGCACCGGGCTGGCCGTGCAGGAAATGCGGTGCGCGTTGCGCCTCGTGTGAGCGGCGCGTGACCAGCGTGTGAGCGTCGCAGCGGACGATTGGCGATTCCCAACCCAAGGAGGTCTCGTGACTGCACGGAGATTTGCTTCGCTTGCGGCCGTCGCGGAAGCGCAGTCTGCACGATCGACGGCGGAACGGTCTTGAGCCTTTCAAACGGTCTCACTGTCCCATCCAACGGCACCGGGATCATGTCGCTCACCTTCGCAACTACCCTCAATAGTGAGGGCGTAGTGTCGTTCCTCTGCTATTCACCAAGCGCCGGAGGGGCATACGCGGAGAAGCCGAGGATCGATCAAGGTTGCGGACCTGGCCGTCCAATAGCCCTCGCGCAGACCGGATCGAGGGAGCCCGAAGAGGCTCCTTCGATCAGCCGCAATCGTGGCGGCAAGTGACAGGCCCATGGCTCCGACAGATGCCTTAGCGTGGTGCGGCCCGCTGACGCGAGAAGGGAGGAAGACGGCTCGGCGAGGCGAAGGGCAGCAGTTCCGGAGGGGGATCGCGTGATGAAACTGCGAGCTCTACGGTGACAGCGGATCGGGTGCAAGGGCGACGGCGCCTGCTCGCGTTCGTCGCGCTCTGGCTCTTCCTGGCCGGGCTGCTGACTGCGCTTTCCTCCGTCGTCGTCGTCCTCGTCGCCACTGCCGTCTTGGTTCTCGTTGCGATCGTCGTCGGAGGCGTCTGGCTGCTGAGCCGCGAGCCCGTCAGACAGGCCGCGCGGACTGCGTTCGTCGCGGTCGATCAGGCGCTCGCGGCGGCCGTGAAAGCTGTCGGTCGAGCAGCTCGAGGCGTCTGGACGCGAATCCACAATCTCGGGGTTCGCGAACGGACGCGACGTGCCCGAACCAGGGCTCGCGCGATGGCGACGGAAGCTCCCGACCGCACACATACCCTCCTGACGCGGAGCGGTCAGGGGTACGCCAGGGCGGTGTACCGGTCGACGGCGCTGACCTCGCGAGTGTTCGACGCCGGCGGCCGGCTGGTCTCGACCCTCGATCAGAATGTTCCCGCCGTCGGCCGGCGACGCCGTGCCCTCCGCCTCAACGAGCGTGGTGCGCAGCT
>JBKPGE010000134.1:0-15950 GCA_046729215.1 Actinomycetota bacterium
TCGACTGCGGTGGTCTGGAGTAGCGTCTCCGGCTCGGCCAGCCTTCAGGAATGTCACTTGACGCGAAAAGGGCGGCCCTACGGCGTGCAGCCTGCAACCAGACCGTTGTCTTGGGCCCGGTGAACGGGAGGTGCGATGAGCGAGTACGAGATCAGGGCGCTCGATGCCTCTCTCGCCGCCTGAATCGAGGGTCAACCTCCACGTCACGCGTGCGCGTGCAATCACTCTCTCTGAGAGCGGGCGCACGGCTCGTCTTGAACCGCTACGCGGGCCGGACGACTAGCACCCACGCTTCACGGGTATCCGGTCTTCATGGCGCCGCCAGAGGATTCCCACGAGTCGCTCATCCACCGGGCGCTGCCGATCTATCTCGGGCTGCTATTCGCCATTTTGACCGTCGTCGCGGTCGTCCTCCTGTTCATGGTCCGCCACGTCCTTTTCGTCCTGTTCGTGAGCGTGCTCTTCGCCTCTGCGCTCACGGGGCCGAGCGAGTGGCTTCACCGGCGCTTTCGCCTGCCGCTCGGGCTAGCCGCGGTGCTGACCTACATCGCGTGCTTCGCGGTCATCGTCGGCATCGGCTGGATGGTCGTGCCCCCTCTTCTCGGCCAGGTGGTCGAGTTCGCCGACCGCGCGCCGGAATACGCCGACCGTTACAAGGGAATCCGTGAGGCGTACGCCGAGCTTCGGACCGACTTCCCGGCGCTGCCGCCGTTCGAGGAACAGTTGTCGCGGCTCGGAGACGCGATCCTTGACCGGGCGGGCGAGCGGGCTGCGGCGCTTCCGGGCGACGTCTTCTCAATCTTCATCGACCTGCTTGCGGTGTTTTTCATCTCACTGCTGCTCCTGACGAACCGGCTGCGGATTCGCGACTTCGTCCTGTCGTTGACGCACCCCAATCATCGGCGTCGCGCGGGCTTCGTCCTCGACCGGACCTGGCTGCGGATCGGCGCGTACCTCCGCGCGAAGGTGATAGTGATGGCGATCGTCGGGGCGCTCACGTACGTCTCGCTGATCGTGATCGGAGTGCCCTTCGCTATCCCGCTCTCGATAATCGTGGCCTTCGGAGAGCTGATCCCCCTCGTCGGCAGCTGGCTCGCGCGCATCCCGCTTCTCGCGATCGCCGCGCTCGACAGCCCGCGGACATTCGTGCTGACGTTCCTGGCGTCGATCTTGATTCAGAACCTGCAGGGGTACGTGATCTCCCCAGTCGTCGAGGGCGATCAGCTCGATATCCACCCGCTGCTCGTTTTTGTCGCGGTTCTCGTGGGCGCCTCCCTCGGCGGGGCCGTCGGTGCGTTCGTCGCCGTCCCTGCCGCTGCGATCGCCGACCTCGTCGTGCGGGAGGTCTTCGTCCCGTGGCGCCGTGCGCAGCTCAGGGGCTCAGCTGCCGCCGCGCCGCGCCGACCTACAGCACATGCACCGTGAGCGTAGCGACGACCTTCTCGCACTTTTTTCGCGGGGAGGCGGCCCTGTTCTCCGCTTGCGACCGGGGGCGTCGGCTCACACCCACCCCTAACAGGAGCGAAAGTGCTCAAGAAGCACTTCTCCTATTTGGTAAACGAAAAGCCCCGTTACCGGGGCTTTTCCGTGTGGGCGGTACCGGGCTAAAAGCAGCCTGCAAATGACGACTTTTTTGGTGCCGAGGACAGCACCGGCGACAGCATCGTTTCGCACGATTACAACTCGTTCTCATCGCGAACGAGCCACCCGACTGGGCTCTGGCGACAGTACGCTCGCGCAGGCGAGGTTCTGGCGCTAGCACCTACTCACCGGGTGGTGGCCAAACGGGAAGCAGCTCACCGTCATTGCCGAAAAACAGGCGCGTCACCCGCCGAGAAGTACGGGTCGTCGCCGCGGCTTCCAAGCCTGATTAGGACCACGCAGGAGCGCTCCCGACCCCACGCGATTGCGTCTTCAGCGGTCCGCAGCCAGGCGCTGTCGCCCGTAGCATCGTCGACCTCCCAGCTTGCCCAGAAACGTGCGTGCGAGGGCAGGCCGAGCAACTCCGCTGCGTCAATCGCAGCGAAATCCTGAGGCATCTCAACCGGAGCTATGAAAACGCGACCTCGTCTCTCCACGCCCCCGAGTTTGCCTCGTCCTGTCGCTGCTCAGTCAATCGCCGTCCAAGGGACATTCCCGAACGCTGGCCCAGGCTGCAGCACGAACGCCTGCGGTTGGTTTGGCACGATCGGCTTTACGCCAAAAACTCCGTCCTATCCGTTCACGCCCAAGTCGAACCTGGATTTCAAGGCCGGGACGATCACGATCGCTGGGCAGCTCGGACGCGACGGTAGGATGTGGGTGCCGGTCCCGAAGACGGAAGCGTCCGCCGCGACCCTTCCTCTACTGCCGGTGCTTCGGCGCGAGCTTGTCGAGCATCGCGCGCGACAGGCTGAACGGAACCTCGGTTGAGTGCGCCCGGATGCGCTCGTCTTCACAACGACACGCGGCAAGCCGCAATCGAGGCGTAACGTGCTTCGCGCCGTCTACACCGCGGGCGATAACCTCGGGCTCAATGGCGAAGGCGCCGAGCCGGTCGGATTGCACGACCTCCGTCATTCGTTCGTTGCGGTTGCGTTCGAGCGGGGGCTAAGTGCCCCGGAGGTTGCGAAGCTTGCCCGCCACGCGAACCCAAAGGTGACGCTCGGAATGTACGCGGGACTCACCGACGAAGGCCGCGAGAGGGCGATTGCGAAACTCGCCGAAGGCGGGTTCGGCCGCTGATCTGTGCTCGCAATGCTCGCAGCGAGTGTCCGTTCAGGTGCGGTCGCAGCGAACAGCACAAACGGGAAAGTGCGCCTTTGCAGGGATAAGCGAACAGGCGCGAACTAGCGCGAACGATTGGCCCGATTCGACAAGCCGGAGGTCACTGGTTCGACCCCAGTACCGCCCACAGGAGAACCCGCTGGAAACGGCGGGTTTTCTCTTTAGCGGCAGTTTGCGTTTCGTGCAGCACGCTCGCTTTTGGAAACGGTTGGAAACGTGAGCACGGCTCACTTGCCGGTGGCGATCCCTATGACTCTCCGGCGACAGGTCGGACAGACGTTTCTCAGGTAGTAGCGGCCGCCGACGAAGGTGACTGATCCCCGCTTAGCAACTTTTGTTCCCTTCGAGCTGTTGCAGAACCCGCAGGCCGGAACAACGTTCTCAATCACGTTTAGGCCACCTCGACTGACTGGGGGGACATGATCCATCGTCGTTGCGACATTGCCGCAGTCCTTCTCCGACTCGCGGCGCCTGGCGCGCCATTTCCGGCGTCTGGGTTCTGGCCTTTTCAGACTTTCGTTTAGTAGCGCGGCCCTTCTCGCTCTGGGCATACCGCCGCTGATTTAGCTTGATCTGCTCGCGGTTCTTTGCCCTGTATTCAGCCCACCAGGCTCGACTTCTTTTCTCACGTCGACGACCTCGGGCGCGTTCCCTGCATTGCTCCGAGTGATAGCGAGCTTCCGGCTTTTGGATGACGGGATTACTTCGGAGCAATCCTTAGCCGCGCAGATGATCGGCGCACTCATCGCAGAGCGGCTCGTCGCGATCCTTGTCGAACCACGGCGGCGGCTCGAACGTGATCCCACACGGACAGACGATCTCTTGAACGGCGCTCTTGACTGGTGTTCCCATAGGTGAGTTATCGGGCGAGCTCGCGGCGATTCGTATGACCCGTTTGGGACATTGGAGGCAGCGAACCCTCTTGACATCTAGCCACCAAGAGCGGAATCTGGACACACGGTACGACTGCGGCGAGCCGCGACTCTCCCGAGCTCCGCCCCGAGCTCCTGCTCATCCGCAACGACCTCGGCCAGCGGCGGTCCCTGCGGCGACCGAACCGCCGGCCGGGGAGAAAGGCCGTCATGCCCGAAGAAGAAGTTCGGCACCATCTGCGCCACTTGCTGATGTACCTCGAGGCAGCGCGCGAGCACGCCGAGGTGGCGCTCCGCGAGCTCGAGCAGCATGACGATCCGGATGTCAGAGCCGCTCTCCACGAGCTCGAGGGACACATCCTGGAATCCTCGCGCCCCGACCCCGCGGACGCTGAGAAGGGCAAATAGAGCCTATATCTCGCGTTCTGGCGGCCGGCTCAAACGTCGATCAGATCGTTGCGCTTCGCGAGGTAGTAATCGAAGAAGTTGAGGCCACCCCTCAACGCCCGGGCGATCGCAACGCCTCTGTGCGGCGTCCTAGAAGGGTGGAGGAACGTCGAGCGGCGGGCGATGGATGCCGCCTTCGCGAAGGCCACCGAGGCGAAGCTGATCCCGGTCGGGCGCGAGAAGCCCGTGATGCACGACTGTCGCCACACCTTCGGCTCGATGCTGATCCGCGAGGGGGAGGATGTTTACAGCGTCACCGCCCATCGTCGTTCGAAGTCCGTCTCCGCTCCGCGGAGACATGACGACTCGAACGACTTCTCGTTTCGATCGAGGCCGTGAGAGGCCCCTTCGACAGGGACTCCCGGTGGATAACGTTGAAACGGTGAAGCCGAATCGCTCGATCCCCTCGCCTACCGTGGTTCCCGTCCTCATCTATCCCGACGTGCGGGACGCGGTCAGATGGCTCAGCGCGGCGTTTGGATTCGAGGAGCGCCTTCAGATCGGAGAGAGCCACCGCTCGCAGCTCAAAGTCGGCGACGGAGCCGTCATCGTCGCGGATGTCCGCCACGAGCAGCGGCCGCCCCGACCGGGAGAAGTCGCCCACTCGGTCCTGGTGCGTGTAGACGATGCGCGGGCCCACTGCGAGCGAGCGGGCTCCCACGGCGCTCAGATCCTGATGGAACCAACCGACTTCGATTACGGGGAGCGGCAGTACGCAGCCGAAGACCCGGCGGGCCACCGGTGGACGTTTTCCGAGACGCTGGACGACGTCGACCCTGAATCCTGGGGTGGGATCCTTCTCGAACTGACTTAGGTGCGTCTTCGCCGTCGAGCGCTTCGGCGACTCTTAGCCTTCGCCGCCGTAGAAGCGGCCCACGAGCTCGTCGGCCTCGCTGTCGCTCACCTCGTGCTCACGTAGGGCTGACCGGAGCTCGTCTTCGCTCAGCTGCTTGCCCGCTTGGCGCTGAAGCTCGTCGTAGTCGACCGGTTGGTCGGCATTCAGCGCTTCTACGAGATTGAACCGTTCGCGCGCCGCGTCCTCTCCGGTGAAGCCCAGAAGATCAACGACCGTGTTCGCATAGATCATGACCAGCTGCTGCTGCCGGACGTCCGCTTCCATTGGCGGCAGATCTTAAGCCAGTCAGTGACTGTCCGTCGCGGCTACTACCGTGACAACGTGGTCGACCGAAAGGACGTCATGCTCGCCGTCTTCGCCGCTTCGTCCGGCGTCGGTGGCTTGATACTCGTCTTCCTCGGCGTCCTGATCACGACGATCGGCGGCTATCCCGGGGACGTGTCGGACGTCGCGCTTCGACCGTTCCGGCGCGGCGCGTGGGCCGCCGTCGGGGTCTTCGGCGCGAGCCTCGTGACCGTTGCGATCACCTTGGTCTGGCTGGCGGTGACCGACGCACGCTGGCTCTACGCCCTCTCGTTGGCGGTCTTCGGCTTGCTGCTCGTTGCGCTCTTCGGCCTGGCGGCGGCAGTGACGAAGGCGGTCGTCTAGCGCCTTGGCCCTGAACCTCTTCAAGGAGCAGCGACTGCGCGACGCGAGCCTGCTCGAGCTCTTCGAGTCGAAGCTCGACCTGTGGCGGGCCATGGCCACGCAGGCCTACGCCTACGCCGACGGATACATCGAGGCGTCGGGCGCGCGCACACGCCCGGACGACGTGGTGCCGACGCTTCGGCCGGTGCTCGAGGTGACGCCTGAGCTCCGCGTGTATCTAGACCGGAAGAAGCTCAGGCAGCAGTATTGGTACGAGTGGTTCGCAGAGTTGATCATCGATCGTCTCTGGGACGACCTGGCCAACAAGGATTGAGGCGAAGTGGCAACTGATCCAAGGACGACCGAGAAAGCGAAGGAGTTCATCGACAAGGCGTTGTCGGAACGCCAACGGCTTGGCTACAGGGCGCGAGTTTCGAAGGCGTCCTATGGGAAAGCGGTGAGCCAGGCAGCCGACGCGTTCGAGCAGCTCGAGCGCTCGACGACCGAAGACACGACCCGCTCCTCCTAGAGCATGAGCCGCTTTGGCCGTCGCGTCGCCGAGCTCGGGCATGCTTTCTCCGCGGTCTCGCGCAACAAGCGGCTTCGCCGCGTCGAGATTGCGTACGCGAGCTCGTGTGCGAGCGAAACCGCGTACCTCGTCGCCCTAGGTGTCTTCGCCTACGAGTCGGGCGGTGCTCTCGCCGTGGGCGTCGTCGGGCTCATCCGCATGGTTCCCGCCGCGCTGCTGACGCCGTTCTCGGCTTTGCTCGGCGACCGGTACAGCCGCGAGCGCGTGCTTCTGCTGGTTGCTCTGGCGAGCGCGGTCGCACTGGCCGGTTCGGCAATCGTCTTCTACCTCGGCCCGGTCGAGGCGCTTATCTACGCCCTGGCGGCCTTCCATGCTGCCGTCTCGACGCTGGTCCGGCCGGTGCTCGGCGCTCTCGTGCCCTCTCTCGCGACGACGCCGCGCGAGCTGGTTGCGGCGAACGGCGTCTCGATGGCCCTCGAGAGCGTCGGGATGCTCGTCGGACCCGTGATCGCCGGCGTGCTCGTCGCGACGGCGAGCCCCGGCGTCGCGTTCGGCTTCGGCGCGGCGGCGTATCTCCTGGCAATGTTCCTCCTCGCACGGGTTCACGTCGAGAGAGGGCTCCCGGCTGCTGAATCGGCGGATACGGAGGGGGCTGCACGCGCACTCTTGGCAGGAGTGCGAGTGGCCGCGTCCGAGCCGAACCCACGGCTCATCGTGGGCCTGGTCGGCGCCCAGACGCTCGTCCGCGGAGCGCTCAACGTTCTCATCGTCGTCATCACCTTCCGCCTCCTGGACGTGGACAGCGCCTGGGTCGGCTACCTGAGCGCCGCGATCGGCGCCGGCGGCCTTGTGGGCGCTTTTGTCTCTCCGGCACTTGCAGGGCGGCGTCTTGCGGTCCCGTTCGGCATCGGGCTCATCCTCTGGGGGCTTCCGATTGCGCTGCTCGCGGTGTGGACGAATGCGGCCGCAGCGCTCGTCTTGCTCGCAATCGTCGGCATCGGAAACAGCATCGAGGATGTCGCGCTGTACACGGTTCTTCAGCGCATGGTTCCGAACGAGCTTCTGGCTCGCGTCTTCGGTGTCGTCTTCGCCGTAGCCGTCGTCGGCCTTGGGGTGGGCTCGATCACCGCGCCTGCGCTGGTCGCCGGGCTCGGCGTCCGCGGGGCCCTCGTCGCCACGGGGTGCTTCCTGGTCGTGGTGACTTTGCTTGCGTGGCGCCGCCTGGTGGGCATCGACGAAGTCGCGGTCGCGCCCACGCGTGAGCTGGCGATTCTGAGCACGGTTCCGCTGTTCGAGCCGCTCTCCGTCGTGGCCAAGGAGCACCTTGCGTCACGGCTCGAGGTGCGTTCCGCGCCGGCCGGGGCGAAGATCATTTCGGAGGGTGAGCCCGGCGACGACTTCTACATCATCGTCGAGGGACACACCGACGTGGCGCGCGGCGGGGAGCATGTCAGGGTCCAAGGGCCCGGTGAGTGGTTCGGCGAGATCGCTCTGCTCCACGACGTCCCGCGGACGGCGACGGTGACCGCACGCGACCAGGTGAAGCTCGCCACGATCCGACGCGCTGACTTCCTCGCCGTCGTCACGGGCCATCCCGCGGTGCGCGCGGCCGGCGAGGAGGTTGTGCGCGAACGGTTGGCCTCGGACGAGACGCTGGAGCTGGTGGCGGAGCCGTGACGACCAGCGCGTCGTTCCGATGCTGTCGTACGAGGACGTGGGCCGCGCCGCTGACTGGATCGTCGAGGCATTCGGCTTCGAGGAGGTCGAGCGCTACGAAGAGGGGCCGACGGTCACGCACGTGACGCTCAGGCTCGGCGGCGGAATCGTGTTCCTCGCCAATCCCGGGCCCGAGTACCGAGGCCCGCCAGCGCCAGTACCGCGCTGAGGACATCGAAGGTCATCGCTGGATGTTCGCCCAACCCCACCTAGATCGCACGCCAACTTCTCCTCTCGTACTCCGAGCCTGACGACTCCCGAAGCTGATTCGGGCGATTCGGGCGACGCGTACCCCGCCCGGAAGGGAGATCCACGTCGGAAGCTACGGCGTGAACGCACCCGCAAGCCGACAAGTCCAGGCACTGAAGCGTGGGCTCTACGCGCCGCTGTTCCCAATTAGCCGACATCGTTCTGGAACCGGCGCCGGGTCGCGGAAGCGGAGGAGCCGCGGCTCGCCGGAAAGCTGCCGCCGCTGAGGACGATGCTGTCACTGCCGGCCCGGGAGCGCCCGCGGCCTCAGTCCGAACCAAGGTTTAACCAATGCGTAGCCCACGCCTGAAATGGTGAGGCCTACGGTGGGGGCAGTCAATCAAGGGGGATTCATGCGCACGTTGGCGATACTCGTTGGGCTCGTCGCGGTTGCCGTCGCGGTACCGGCTCTCGCGCCGCCAAGTCGAGCCCCGGCGTCATCAGACAGGGCAAGTGCTCCGGTTCGGCGAGCTGGAAGCTGAAGGTGCGAAGCTCGACGACGGCTTGATCGAGACCGAGTCGAAGTAGATCAGAACATCGCGGGCCGGCGCTGGAACGTCGTCATCAGCCGCCACGGCGCAACGGTCTTTCGCGGCGCACGGCTCACGCGCCCTCCGAGCGGGTCGTTCACCGTCCAGCGGCGGGTCCGCACCTCCGCAGGTTCCGATCGCATAGTCGCCACGACCGCCCGCGGCGGTCAGGTCTGTCGAGGCGTCGTCACGATCTAGGCAGGGGGCTTGGCGGGACGCCGCTCAGCACAGACTGCGTTTCGTCAGGCCCTCCTCAGCGCACGGACGAGCCGCTCGAGCCCGCGCTCGAGCTGCTCGTCCGTTACCGCCAGCGAAAGCCGCGCCCAGCCGGCCCCGGTCGCTCCGAAGCCGTCGCCGGGTGCCACGGCCAGCCGATAGTCCTTCAGGAGCCGCTCGATCGTAAGGCCCTCCGGCAACCGAATCCAGACGTAGAAGGTCCCCTCGCACACCGGCTCGGGCACGTCGGTTCCCGCCAGAGCCTCGAGCACGCGATCGCGCCGGCGCTCGTATGCGTCGCGTCGATCGGAAACCGATTCCTGCGGACCGCGGAGCGCGGCGATTCCGGCCTCCTGGACCGGGACGAAGATCCCGGCTCGGGCGTGGTCCTGGAGCAGCTGCATCCGCTCGACGATCTCCGCGCTTCCGAGCACGAAACCCAGCCGCCAGCCCGCCATCCCGTAGCTCTTGGACATCGAGAACATCTCGACGCCGACCCTCTTCGCATTCGGGGTCGCCAGAAAGCTCTCCGGCGAGCGGCCGTCGAACACGAGGTCGCCGTAGGCGAAGTCGTGGACGACTGCGGCGCCGGTCTCAGCAGCGAACGAGACGGCCGACTCGAAGACGCCCGTGGGCGCGGCGACGGCGCAGGGGTTCGACGGATAGTTGAGGTACACAGCCGCGACGTCCTCGCGCAGCGCTTCGTCCCAGCGCGGAGACCAACCACGCTCGGGATCCAGTCGCAGCGGCTCGAGCCTCGCTGCGGCGAGTGCGACACCCGACGGGTAGTCGGGGTAGCCGGGATCGGGGAGGAGCACGCGGCTCCCGCGCTCCGCCAGCGCCACGGCGAGCTCCACGAGCGCCGTCTTCGTTCCCGGGAGGACGGCGACCTCCGTCTCGGGATCGAGCTCGACGCTGTAGAGGGTGCGATAACGCTCCACGATCGCCTCGCGCAGCTCGGGGAGCCCGCGGAACGGCGGATACCCGTGGGCGCGCCGTTCGTGCGCCGTCTCCGCGAGCCGCTCGATGACGTGAGGCGGGGGCCCGACCTCCGGGTTTCCACGGCCAAGGTCGACGAGCGGATCGCCGTGGGACTTGGCCGCCTCCGCCACTTGCGCGAGGAGCGCGGTGAAGTACTGCTGGGGGAGCCGGTCGAGCCGTTCCGGCCGGGGTCGCACCAGTAGACCCGGGGGCCTATACCCGGGGCAGAGCCTGGATGGGACCGGTTCGCGCGTGCACCGTGACTGCTTTCTTCAGCGTCTCGAGCGCATCGTCCTTCCGCCCCTCGGCCTCGAGCAGATCGGCCAGCTTCGCGTAGACCTCGAGGACGTAGCGGCTCGGGCTCACGGACAGGAGCGCGGCCGCGTGCTCGTAGACCTCGATCGCCTTGTCGCGGTCGCCGAGCTGTTCGTACACGTCGGCGACGACCGTGTATCCACGTCCGGCATCGACCGGGCTTGCCTCCTCGAGGAGCTCGGCGCTGTCCTGTGCGATCCGCGTCGCCTCCTCGCTTCGCCCGAGCTTGACGAGCGCTCTCGCCTTCTCGAGTTGGATGACCGCCTGCTCGACCTTGTTCCCGCTTTCCTCGACGAGCGGGAGCCCCCGGTCGAGTAGACGGAGCGCCTCGCCGGCCTGGCCGCGGTCGAGCTCGACATGTGCGAGCAGCTGGTGGGCGCGCGCCGCGTACGTGGTGTGCTCGGTGAGCTCCAAGAGCTCGAGAGCCTTCCGCGCGTAACGCGCCGCCAGCCCCGGCTCTTTCTGGAGCGCATGCAGGCGCGAAAGCGACCAGTAGATCCGCGCACGAAAGACCGGATCCCGCGCATTGTCGGCCTTGTCGACCGTGTGTTTGAGGACCGTCTCGGCTTCACTGAACTCGCCCTTGTCGATGTACGCGTTCGCCAGGAGGACGCCGAAGCGGACGGCCTCCGGCGAGTTCTTGCGTTCGTTCGCCCGTTCCAGCGACTGTCGGAAGAGGCGGATCGCCGGCTCGACGTCGTCGAGCATCGCGTAGGCGCGGCCGAGAGTGTCGGCGAGAGAGGGCTGGTCGGCGGCGTCCGCTCCCGAGAGCGAAAGCGCCTGCTCGAGATTCTCGACTGCGCGGCGGGGATCGCCGCGCTCGAAGGCGATCTGCCCGACCCCTGCGAGGGCGCGGGCGCGCTCGGCGTTCGTCGTCGCGGCCTGCAAAGCCTTGGCGTAGAGCTCCTCGGCCGTCGCGATCTCGTTGAACCGCAGCGCGATCTCGGCGTCGAGGAGCGTGCGGTCTTCGGACAAAACGTCCCGGTCGAGCCCCGTTGCGAGCCAGTCCTCACTTACGGCCAGCCTGCGGCCCATCTCGCGCAGCAGCTGCAGCGATGGGATGCGCTCGCCGGCCTCGATCCGTGAGATGTACGCCGGCGAGCAGCCCTCGAAAGACAGCTGCCTCTGGCTCAAACCTGCGCGCTCACGTGCGTCCCGCAGACGCCGGCCGACGGCTGCCGGATCGTCCACGTGTGTTGACTTGCGTCTGGGCATGTTAGTTGAGGCTCGTATACTACGGCGTTCCCGGGCCCAGGGACTAGCCGTCAATCGATTTCCGTCGAAGGGAGTTCCCGGTGAACGTACGAGCAGCTCTCGTCGTTGCGGCGCTGATCGCACTTGCGATGGTTCTTGCGCAAGGCCCCTTCTGGCCGTAACCGAGCACTGATTCCGTCGTAAGGCAACGCCGGAGCCCGTTGCTCGCGGGCTCCGGCGTTGACACTAAGCGCTTCTTTCAATCCGCTTCCGGGTCGTCCTCGGCCTCAGTTTCGTCGGCTTCGGGATCCGGGACGGGCGAGCCCTCGACCTCCTCGTTTCGATCGTCCTCGCGGGGGTGCTCGGGTACCTTCTCCTCCATGCGGGTGATTCTCCCCGATTCCACTGAACTCGAACTCGCGGACGGCGCAACCGGGCTGGATGCGGCTGCCGCGATCGGGCCCAAGCTGGCCGAGCAAGCCGTCCTGGTGCGCTCGAACGGCCGTGTTCAGGACTTGCGCCTGCCACTCCAAGACGGTCAGCCGATCCAGATCCTGACCACGCGCGACACGCACGATCCCGACGCTCTCGCGGTGCTCCGGCACTCGACGGCACACCTGCTCGCGGAAGCCGTCAGACGCCTTTACCCCGGGGTGAAGATTGCCATCGGCCCGCCGATCGAAAACGGCTTCTACTACGACTTCGACTTCCCCGAGCCCATCGGCGAGGAGGCGCTCGAGCGCATCGAGGAAGAGATGCGTCGGGAGCTCGAGGAAGGGCGAGCGTGGGAGCGCGAGGAAGTCGGCCGTGGCGAGGCGCGGAAGCGCTTCCAGCAAGAGGACGAGGACTACAAGGTCGAGCTCGTCGATACGGCCGAGGAGCCGATCTCCTTCTACACCCAGGGCGACTTCACCGACCTCTGCCGCGGCCCGCACCTACAGAACTCGTCGCCGATCAGGGCCGTCAAGCTCACCGGCCTCGCCGGCGCCTACTGGCGCGGTGACGAGAAGAACAAGCAGCTGACGCGGATCTACGGCACGGCGTTCTACACCGAGGACGACCTGCAGGAGTACCTCGACCGCCTCGAGGAGGCCCGGCGTCGTGACCATCGCCGGCTCGGCCGGCAGCTCGACCTCTTCCACCTCCAGGAGGCTTCGCCAGGCTCGCCGTTCTGGCACCCGAAGGGGATGGTGATCTGGAACGCGCTGGAGGATCTTCGCCGCCGGGAAAACGCGAAGCGGGGCTACCTCGAGGTGAAGACGCCGCTCCTCTATGACATCGACACGTACGTCACCTCGGGCCACTACGAGAACTACCGCGACAACATGTTCTTCGTCCAGCAGCACGAGCACGAGAGCCCGCTCGCGCTGAAGCCGATGAATTGCCCCGGCCACATGCTCCTCTTCGGGAGCCGGTTGCGCTCGTACCGCGATCTTCCGATCCGCTACGCGGAATCGTCCACGCTCCACCGGGATGAGCGCGGCGGCACGCTCCACGGGCTGCTCCGCGTGAAGCACATCACCCAGGACGACGCGCACGTCTTCGTGACCGAGGAGCAGATTCAGGACGAGATCGACGCGATGATCGAGTTCGCGCGCGACCTCTACGCGATCTTCGGCCTGGCGCCGCGGGCAGAGCTGTCGACTCGGCCCGACCACAGGCTCGGCAGCGACGAGCAGTGGGATCACGCCGAGGGCGCACTCGAACAAGCGCTACGCCGGCACGAGATGGAGTACGTCGTGAGCCCGGGCGAGGGGACCTTCTACGGCCCGAAGATCGACCTCCACATGACCGATGCGCTCGGGCGGAGCTGGCAAATGGGGACGATCCAGCTCGATTACCAGATGCCGGAGCGCTTCGGCCTGAGGTACATGGGTGCCGACAACCACGAGCACAACCCCGTCGTCATCCACCGGGCGCTCTTGGGGTCGCTCGAGCGGTTCATCGGAATTCTGACCGAGCACTACGGCGGCGCGTTCCCGTTCTGGCTCGCGCCGGTCCAGATCTTGGTACTACCGGTGGGGGAGAGCCACCAAGACGCGGCCCGCGCGCTCGCCGAGAAGCTGGGCGACTTCCGCGTCGAGGTCGACGACCGCGACGAGACCGTCGGCAAACGGATCCGGGACGCCGAGGTCGAGAAGATCCCGTACGTGATCGTCTACGGCGACCGAGAGTCGGAAGACTCCCTCGCCGTCCGCGCGCGCGGGGGCGAGCAGTCGACCAAGAGCCTCGACGAGCTCGTTCGGGAACTGACTGCTAACGTGTGACGCCTGCAAGCAGGGGCGGCAACCGTTCCTCACCTCCGCGGCCGTGAGTCGTGCGTGGGTTCAAGCGAGCGGAGGACACGGAAAAAGCTGCTGTTTGCAGCGGTTTTGTCATTTCACAAGGAGGACAGGAAGAGCTTGGTGACGAGTCTTTGAGGCCGCGGCGGTTCGTCCGTCCGGAGCCCGCACCCGAACCTCAGACGAGGGTGAACGAGCGAATTCGTGTGCCGGAAGTGCGGCTGATCGACGAAGACGGTGCGCAGGTGGGCATCAAGTCCACGCCTGACGCGCTCGACTACGCATACGGGAAGAACCTCGATCTGGTGGAGGTGGCGCCGCAGGCCCGGCCGCCGGTCGCTCGGGTCATGGACTACGGGAAGTACCGGTACCAGGAGGAGCAGAAGGCCAAGCTCGCACGCAAGCACCAGTCCCAGGTTCAAGTCAAGGAGATCAAGCTCAGGCCGAAGATCGCGACGCAGGATTACGAGACCAAGAAGGGCCATGTGGTGCGCTTTCTCAACCAACGCGCCAAGGTCAAGGTCACGATCATGTTCCGGGGGCGTGAGACCGCCCATCCGGAGCGGGGGCGGGACTTGCTGATGCGGCTGGCGGAGGACGTCAAGGAGATCGGTGTGGTCGAATCCCCACCACTCCTGGACGGGCGGAACATGGTCATGGTCCTAGGCCCGACCAAGAACGCAGGAGTTACGCGAGATGCCAAAGCAGAAAACATCCAGAGCGGCGAAGAAGCGGTTCAAGATCACCGGGACGGGCAGGATCTTGCGCCGGCGCGCGATGAAGAGCCACCTGCTCGAGAAGAAGTCCGCGAAGCGCAAGCGTAGATTCCGGCAGCAGGAGGACCTGTCTGCAACCGACGTGCGCGAGGTGCGCAGACTGCTCGGAAGGGGCGGGTCCTAGTGCCACGCGTCAAGCGATCGGTGCATGCGCGCAAGAAGCGCGCCAAGGTCCTAGAGCAGGCGAAGGGCTACGTCGGGCGGAAGCACTCGACCTACCGCGCGGCCAAGGAGCAGGTCGAGCACTCGCTGAAATACGCGTATCGCGACCGGAAGGCGCGCAAGCGTAATTTCCGTCGCCTCTGGATCATTCGCATCAATGCCGCAGCGCGCGCCAACGGCCTGTCGTACAACCAGTTCGTGGCCGGCTGTCGCGAGGCCGGCATCGAGCTAGACCGCAAGGTGCTCGCTGAGCTGGCCGTGAGCGACCCGGCGGCGTTCGGCAAGATCGCCGAGCAGGCGAAGGCCGCGCTCGAGAGCTGACTCCCGAGCTCGAACGGATCTTTCTCCACCAGGCTGACCAGTGCGAGCGCACCGGCTCGCCACTCTACGCCGACGTCTGTCGCCGGCTGGCCGCCGAGCCCGTCGTCGCGGAGGTCATCCACGACGTCCGCTGGGATCGGCCGCTCCAGCTCCTTGCGGGGCTTCATTACCTCGCGCTGAGCGAGGGGATCGACCCCTGGGCCGACCCGGCTGCTGTGATCGACGAGCGGCGCGACTGGCTCCGCGATTTCATCCGGAACCGGAGTGTTCAGACGAACGAGGTCCAACGGAGCTGGTTCCTACTGCCGTGCTTCCTCGAGGTCGCACGGCGCACGGGCGTCGAGACGCTCGACCTGATCGAGCTCGGCCCGAGTGCCGGTCTCAACCTCGTCTGGGATCGCTACTTCTACCGCTACGACCGCGGCGAGTGGGGCCCGGCCGAGGCAGAGCTCGAGCTCACCGGCGAGGAGCGGCGCTCGGTGCCCGCGAGCCTGCTCGCGCTGCAGCCGCGTGTGCGATCACGCCGCGGGATCGACCTCGCGCCCGTCGACGTCACCCGTCGCGCGGACACGCTGCTGCTCAAGTCCTTCGTCTGGGCCGACCAGACACATCGGCTCGACCGTCTGGACCACGCGATCGAGACACTGCGGAGAGATCCGCCGGTCCTCGAGCGGGGCAATGCCGTCGAGCGCCTCCCCGACCTGCTCGCTGAACGCTTGCCGGGCGCGTTGACGGTCGTCTTCCAGACCGCCGTGCGCGGCTACCTGAGCCGTGAGGACTGGAAGCGACTTCTCGGCGCCCTCGACGAGGCGGGCCGGATGTTCCCGCTGGCGCTGATCTCCGTCAGCCGCCCGGCGGCCGGGGAGCACAGGTACTGGGGCCTCTGGGTGCGCCTGTGGCCGGGCGGAGAGAAGCGGCTCCTGGCACACGCGGGCTTCCACGGGCAGTGGCTGGAGTGGCTGCCGTGATCACCTCGGCCTCGAACCCGCGCCTGAAGCTCGTCCGTCGCTTGGCTTCCAGGAGGCAGCGCGAACGCCTGGGCATGTTCGTTTGTGAGGGCGAAGATCTCGTTCAGGCGGCGCTCGCGGCCGGCATACGGCCCGTCGAGATC
>JBKPGE010000135.1:0-30673 GCA_046729215.1 Actinomycetota bacterium
CGTGGTCACCGGGACCGCACCGCCTCCACACCGCTCGCGAGGAGGAAGGCACCGGCAGCGAGGAGGACGATCGTGCCGCCGGGCGGCATGTTCGCGTAGTAGGCGACAGTCAGTCCTCCGAGGACGGAGCCGAGCCCGACGAGCATCGCGAGGCTCAGCTCCGAGCGCATGCTCCAGGCCACGCGGCCCGCCGCCATCACGGGGAGCACCATCAACGCCGCGATCAGCAAGATCCCGACGATTCGCATCGAGACAGCAACGGTGAGCGCGGCGAGCACGACGATCACGAGATTGAGCGCGGTGACCGGTACCCCCGAAACGACAGCGGCCTCCTCGTCTAGCACGATTCCCGCCAGCGCACGGTACAGCAGCAGAACCGCGGCGAGCCCCGCGGCGCCCAGGACGGCGACGACCAGGACGTCGTGACGAGTGACGGTCAGGATCGAACCGAACAGGAAGCTGAAAAGGTTGACATTGAACGCGCCCGCCGCCGACACGAGGACGACGCCGCCGGCGATTCCTGTGTAGAAGACGAACGCGAGCGCCTGATCGCCTGCGGTCCGGCGATTCGCCCGGAGCCACTCGATCGCGATTCCACCAACGACCGCTGCGACGAGTGCGGTGGCGACAGGCGAGACGCCGAAGAGGTACCCCGCTGCGACTCCCGCGAATGCGACGTGACCGATTCCGTCGCCGATCAGGCTCATCCGGCGGTGGACGAGGAAAAAGCCGACGGCGGGCGCGATCAGGCCGATCACGATGCCCGCCGCAAAGGCAAGGCGCATGAACTCGAGCTCAAACATGGGTATGAGAGGGGTCGTGCCACAGCTCGGGCAGGGCCGACGGGTGGCCGTCGAAGACAATCGATCCCCGCACGAGCACGAGCCGCTCGACGTAGCGCTCGATGGCGCCGAACTCGTGGGAGACGTACAGGACGGTGACCTGTAGCTCTCGATGCAGACGATCCAGCAGCTCGGCCAGCGCCTCCTGCGCCGCAGCGTCCACCCCAGCCGTCGGCTCGTCCATGACGAGCAGCGACGGCTGGCCGGCGAGGGCCTTGGCGATGAACGCGCGTTGCTGCTGTCCGCCGGAGAGCGTGGAGAGTCGCCGCCGGGCGAGGTCTGAAAGCCCCACGCGCTCGATCGCCTCGGCGACGAACGCACGGTCGGCCTGCGAGAGCGGCCCGAGCAATCGGCCGGAGGCGAGCCGACCGGCGGCTACGAGCTCCTCGACGGTCACGGGCATGTCGGTCCCGACCTGCGCCCGTTGCGGGAGGTACGCGAGCAGCGATCGCCGCGAGAAGCGATACGCCGGCTCGCCGAAGAGGAGCGCTCGCCCTTGGTTCGGTCGCAGGAGGCCCAGCGCGACCCTTACCAACGTGGTCTTGCCACCACCGTTTGGGCCGGCGATGGCGACGAGCTCGCCGGGTGGGACGCGGAGGTCAACGTCCTTCAGGACGGGGGCGCCCTGGGGGTAGGCAAACGTGACGCCCTCGAGCTCGACCGCTAGCGACAATCGAGCGCACGGCGCAGGGCCGCAAGGTTCTCCCGCATCACCGAAAGGTAGTCGGCTCCCCGGTCGAGATCCTCTCGCGAAAGCCCCTCGAGCGGGTCCAGGACGGCGGTCCTGGCCCCGGTCTCACGCGCTACGGTGTCAGCGAGCCTCGGCGAGATGAGCGTCTCGAAGAAGACGGTCGTGGCCCTCGAGGCGCGAACGCGCTCGACGACGCTCTCCAGGTCCCGGGGAGTCGGCTCCGCTTCCGGCGAGAGTCCGGTGATCGGGATCTGCCGGAGGTGATAGCGGCGGGCGAGGTACCCGAACGCCGCATGTGTCGTGACGATCTCGCGCCGGCGGCAGTGCACGAGGCCTCGCGCGTACTCTCGGTCGAGCTCGCCGAGCGGCGCCGCGAGCTTCTCGGCCTGGCGCGGGCGCCCGAGAGCGTGTCCGATCCGGCGCACGACCGCCGCATACCGAACCGGATCCAGCCAGATGTGGGGATCCTCAGTGAGGCCACCTTCGGACTCCGCGGCACGCGCGAGCTGCTGGTGCGCGAGGAGGTCGACGATCGTTCCGCTAGCCCCCTTCACCGCGTCCTCCACCGCGGGCTGGAAGCCGCCACCCAGATAGAGGACCACGTCCGCGGCGCGGACCCGGGCGACGTCGCGCGGCGACAGTTCGACGTCGTGAGGCTCGGTGCCTGGCCGCGTGAGGTTGTGCACGCTCACCGTTTCGCTGCCGATGCGCTGGGCAGCCCAGGCCAGCGGATAGAACGACGCGACCACGTCGGTCTTCCCGTCTGACGAGGAACCAGACCCTCCACAGCCGGCCGCAAGCGCTGCGACGCAAATGAGAACGAGAACGATTCTCGACACTCCGCCGAAGGCTACCAAGGAATGAGAGGCGCTATCATTCTTGGTCATGACCTGGCGGGAGCACGCCCTCGAGGCGTTGAAGGCTTCGGGCCACAAGTCCGGCGGTGCTCGTTCGACTGTGATTGCGGCGCTCGCCGATGAACACTGCTGCCTGACCGTGCCGGAGATTCACGATCGTGTGAGGCGCCGGCGACCAGGCGTCGGAATCGCAAGTGTGTACCGCGCGCTCGAGACACTCGACGATCTCGGGCTCGTGCGCAAGATCGAGCTCGGGTCGGCCGGCGCCCAGTACGAAGCTGCCGAGCCCAGCGGAGACCACCATCACCATCTCGTCTGCGGCGACTGCGGCCGCGTGGAGGCATTCAGCGACGACGGCCTCGAGCTCGTGATCGACAACGTCTCCAAGGCGGCGGCGTTTCGGATCGACGAGCACGACGTGGTCCTCCGCGGCCAGTGCGAAAGCTGCAGCACGTAAACGCTTCCGAAAGCCGGTCTGCGGCATCCCGCGCGATTGCCTAATCTGCATGCGATGGCTGGGAGGCAGGCATTCGCCGTCGGCGTGCTCGCGGTCCTTGCGCTGAGCGGCTCGGCCGGCTCCGCCGGAGCCCCGTCGGCGACCAGTGGCGGCGACGCGAGCGCGAAGGCGTTCTCGATTCAGGTCTCCGTCCCCGGTCAGGGGGGCGCGACGGCTGGCTCCGTGGCCGGCCCGCCGGCCGCCTCCGGCGCCGGAGGCGGCTTTGCGTACCCCGCTGACGGCTCCATCGCCCAAGCGGGGTCGATCTCGTCCTCGGTGGCCGGGTTCGAAGGAACGGCCAACGAAGCCACGGCCACGGTCCAGGTCTCGGGCGTCTCGCTCTTCGGGGGCGAGATCACGATCGGCTCCGTAAGCGCGCGAGCGACGGCAAAGGCGAGCCCGCAGTTCATCAACGGCAACACGAACGGGTCCGGAGTGAGCGGCCTCGTCGTGCTCGGGCAGCCGGCCGGCGGGAGCACCTCCTACGGGACATGGGGTTCGGTGTCCGTGCTGCAGCAATCGGCAACCGCCTACCGCTCGTCCGGAGTCAGGGGCTACACGGCCGGCGCCACGGCCGTCGTCGTCCACCTGACCGCAGACCATGCGGGCGCCCCGGCCGGCACGCAGATCGTCATCGGTTACACCGACGTGTCGGCGGAGATCCACAGGGTCGTAGCGCCACCTCCGCCGCCGCCGAAGAAGGTGGCCCCGAAGCCGAAACGCAAGGTCGAGCCCAAACAGGTGGAGCCCCAGACCGACAAGCAGCGGTCTTCACTGCCGCCGATTCAGAAGATTCCGCTCGGTGTCTCTCCGAAGCTGACGGCCGGCGGCTACGTCTTCCCCGTCTACGGCCCGGCCTCGTACACGGACACCTTTGGAGCACCGCGGGCCGACACGGGCTGGCACCACGGAGAAGACATCTTTGCGTCGCTGGGCGCGCCGATCCTCGCCGTCGCGAGCGGCACCGTCTATTCGGTCGGCTGGAACGACATCGGCGGTCTGCGGCTGTGGCTGCAGGACCGGGCGGGCAACGAGTTCTACTACGCCCACCTCTCGGCGTACTCGCCGTTGGCCGTGAACGGCGCGCAGGTCAAGGCCGGCGACGTCCTAGGGTTCATGGGCAACACCGGAGACGCCGAGCACACGCCTTACCACCTCCACTTCGAGATCCACCCCACCTCGCTGCTCTACAAGGGCTATGACGGCGCCGTTGCGCCCTATCCGTACCTGAACGCGTGGAAGCGGCTAACCGATCTGCCGCTCACGGCCGTTTCGGGCTGGGCGCCGCCGATCTCGGACTCGAGCCATGCGCCGAAGCCCGGGGCGATCCTGCTCCAGTCCCACGACATCTCGAGCGCGACGGGCCTCGAACCGGCCTCGTTGCAACGCGCGATGCGCGCTACCGGCTCGGGGGTCGGAGACGGATCCCTCGCCGGCCTGATGTCGAGCGCGCGCAAGCGGCTCGAACCGCTCGCGCGCGCCGTACCTGGCCCCTGACGTCCCCTAGGTAACGGGAGGGTTGCTGTTGCCCGAGGTGGTTTCGGGCTCGCTCTCGCCGAGGACTCGGTCGGAGAGCCACTTACGGGTCGACGGTCCCGTGACAGGGTTGAAGAGGATCCCGAGCACGATGCCGGTGAAGAGCAGCATGGCATTCCGGGTCGAGTGCTCGCGCTGCTTGCCCTGAACCCTGATCGCGGCCTCTTTCAGGTCGTCGATCACCTCGCGAACGGTCTCCTGGATCTCCTTGTCGGTCGCGACGCGCGCCGCGACTGCGCTCGGCCGCCGGGCGCCGATGAGCTCGTCGTAGATCTCACGCGCCGCGGCGATCGCGTTCTTGACGTTCTCGCGGACTTCCTCGTCCTGAAGAGCCCGCTGCACGTACGGCTTCGCGTCGTAGAGCCTGTCTGTCGCCTTGGCCATCCCGGCCATCCTTTCGTGTCGCCTTCGTTCGAGTAGGCCCTGTACCCGGGCCTGGAAGCCCGCAAACGCCAGTGCCTACGCGGGCGCTGCGGCCTTCCGTTCAGGCGATCCTACGCGCCGCGGCGCCTTGAGGGGAGCGGCGCCGTCGAACGCGGTGGCCAGAACCTCGTCCACGTGGTCGGCGAGGACGAACTCGATTCCCTTGCGCGTCTCGTTCGGGAGGTCCTCGAGATCCGCCTCGTTCTCCTTCGGGAGGACGACCGTGCGGATCCCCGCGCGCTGCGCCGCGAGGACCTTGTCGCGCACGCCGCCGATGGCGAGCACCTGCCCGGTGAGAGTCACCTCGCCGGTCATGGCGACCTCCTCCGAGACCGGGCGACCCGTCACGAGCGAGACGATCGCCGTCGCCATCGTGACCCCTGCGGAGGGCCCGTCCTTCGGCACGGCCCCGGCGGGGACGTGCACGTGGATGTCGTTCTCGGAGAACCATTGTGGATCGACACCCAGCTGCTCCGCGTGCGAGCGCACCCACGACAGCGCGGCCTGAGCCGATTCCTGCATGACCTCACCCAGTTGCCCGGTGACCTTGAGGCGGCCGCGGCCGGGATAGGCGCTCGCCTCGATGAAGAGGACGTCGCCGCCAGTCGCGGTCACGGCCATGCCGGTCGCGACGCCCGGGTCGGACGTTCGCCTGCGGACCTCGCCGGAGAACCGGCGCGGCCCGAGCGAGCTGCGAACGCGGCGCTCGTCGATGCGCGTTTTCTTGCCCGCCTTGCCCTCCGCGACACGGCGCGCCGCCTTGCGGAAGAGCGCGGCGAGCTGGCGTTCGAGGTTGCGGACTCCCGCCTCGCGCGTGTACTCGCGGATGACAGTCCGAAGAGCACCGTCGGTCACCGAGACGGAATCGACATCGAGGCCCGTCGCCTGCAACTGCTTGGGCACGAGGTATTTGCGGGCGATGCCGAGCTTCTCCTCTTCGGTGTAGCCGGAGAGCTGGATCACGTCCATCCGGTCGAGCAACGCCGGCGGGATCGTCTCCAGCTGGTTCGCCGTCGCGATGAAGAGGACCTTCGAGAGGTCGAACGGGAGGTCGAGGTAGTGGTCGCGGTAGGTGGAATGCTGCTCGGGGTCGAGCACCTCGAGCATGGCGCTAGCCGGATCCCCGCGCCAGTCCGCGCCCATCTTGTCGATCTCGTCGATCAGGAAGACCGGGTTGCGCGACTCGGCGTCGCGGAGCGCCCGGATGATCGTCCCGGGCATCGCTCCGATGTACGTCCGGCGGTGGCCGCGGATCTCTGATTCGTCGCGCACGCCGCCGACCGAGATACGCGTGAACTTCCGCCCGAGCGTGCGGGCGATCGACTGGCCGAGCGAGGTCTTGCCGACTCCCGGCGGGCCGACGAAACAGAGGATCGACCCCGAGACGTCGCCCTTTAGCTTGGCGACGGCGAGCGACTCGATGATCCGATCCTTGACCTTCTCGAGATCGTAGTGATCCTCGTCGAGGATCGTCCGCGCCCGATCGAGATCAAGGTTGTCCTCGGTCATCGTCGCCCAGGGCAGCGACAGGATCCAGTCGACGTACGTCCGGATCACGCCGTACTCGGCGGAAGCCGCGGGTAGTCGCTCGAGGCGCGCCAGCTCGCGCTCGACCGCCTTGCGCGGCTCCTCGGGCAGCTCGGCCTCCTCGACGCGCCCGCGCAGCTCCTGCAATTCGGCCTGCTCGGGATCGCCCTCGCCGAGCTCCTCCTGGATCGCCTTCAGCTGCTGGCGCAGGAGGTACTCGCGCTGGCCCTTGTCCAGCTCGGACTGGACCTGGGACTGGATCCTCGTGCCGAGCTCGAACACCTCGAGCTCACGGCTCATGATCACCGAGAGCTCCCGAAGACGCTGCTCGACGTTGGTGAGCTCGAGCAGGCGCTGCTTCTCCTCGGTCTTCAACCGAAGTGTCGACGCGACGAGGTGCGAGAGCGCAGCCGGGTCGTCGACGTTCGCCGCGGCGAGCTCGAGCTCGGCGGGCAGGTACGGCGCAAGCCCGACAATCCGGCCGAACAGCGTCTGCACGTTTCGCGTGAGGGCCTCGACCTCCCTCGACTCCGTCACGACGTCGGGCTGCTCGGAGAACTGTCCGACGAGGTACGGCTCGTCCTTGACTCGCGACTCGAGTCGGATGCGCTCGAGGCCCTGGACGAGGATGCGCAGAGTCCCTTCGGGGACTCTGATCAGCCTGTGCACGATTGCCGCTGTCCCGATGTCGTAGAGGTCGTCCCAGCCCGGCTGCTCGACCTCCGAATCCTTGGCGGTGACGAGGGCGAGCATGCGGTCACGCCCGACGACGTCGTCGATCAGCGCGATCGAGCGCTCCTGGCCGACGGCGAGCGGCGTCGCCGAGTCGGGGAAGACGACCATCTCCTTCAGCGGCAGCACCGGAAGCGTCTCCGGGATCTCGACCCTTTCGCGGTCGGCGGCTTCCTCAGTCTCGAACTCGACGTCGGTCACGGCCGACCCTCCTGAGCTCTCGGGTTTCGACCGGTCATTTCAGACGGCCTCACGGGCAAAGCCCGCGTGGCCTGAAGACGGCATCGCAAGCGACGCCTCATTTCTCTCGGTGGATCTCGATGGGCACCTTCTGCGGTTCCGCGGCGGGCTCGGCGATCGGCACGACGATGGTCAGCAGGCCGCGGTCATAGCGAGCCTGCGCCTGGGAGAGTTCGGCGTCCTCTGGAAAGCGGACGGCGCGCTCGAAGGGGCCGTACTCGATCTCCATCTGCTGGTACACGCGCCCGCCTTCCTCGCCGTCCTCGCGGATGCGCTCGCCCGAGATGATCAGCGTCCGGTCGGCGGCCGTCACGTGGAGCTGCTCCGGGTCGATGCCCGCGATGTTCACGAGCACCGTGAACGCGGGAGGATTCGTCGTCCGGAAGCAGTCGAGCTCAGGCCGGAAGCTGCGGCGCATGCTCGAGAAGCGCGGCACCTGCCAGAGGTCCGCGAACAGCTCGTCGATCTCGTCGATCAGATCTCTTCGCCTAGCCATCGCGTGCGCGAATCGTAGCCTTGACACACCTTGCGGCCAGGGGTAACTTAGCAAGCACTAGCTTAGCCGCTACTAACTTCTGGTAGAGAGCAAGAAGAGACTGATGGACGCCCTGGCTCGCACGATGATTCGCTTCCGCTGGGCCGTGGTTGCGACCTGGATCGTGGTCGTGGTCGTCTCAGGGATTGCGGCCTCGGGCCTCAACAGCCTGCTCACGAACCGGTTTGTCCTCCCCGGCGCCGACAGCGAGAAGGCCGGCAAGATCCTCGAGAAGAACTTCGGGGACAAGCCCGAAGGCTCGTTCTCGATCGTCGTCAAGGGCGCTCCGGCCAGCGGCCAGGCGCTGATCGGGCCAGCCCGCGCCGCTGCGACGCGCGCGGCGAACGCGCTCGACACCGGAAAGGTGGCGGACGTTCGCGTCGTCTCCGGCGACACCGTCAGCGCCACAATCGTCTCCCAGCTCCAGCCGGCCGACGCCAAGGGCTACACAGAGGCGATGCGGGACGCCGCCGGCGAGATCCCGGGCGCGCAGATCTACGTGACCGGCCAGTCGGCGATCGAGAGCGATCTCGAGCCGGTGCAGAACCGCGACCTCTTCGTGGGCGAGGTCCTGATCGCCATCCCCGTCGCTCTCCTCATCCTCATCTTCGTCTTCGGGACGCTCTCGTTTCTCCTGCCCTTCATGCTCGCGGCCACCGCCATCCCAGTCACGCTCGCGGCGGTATGGGTCTTCGCGAACTTCATGACCCTCTCCACGTATCTGACCAACATGGTCATGCTGATCGGGCTCGGGATCGCTATCGACTACTCGCTGCTGATGGTCTATCGCTATCGCGAAGAGCGGCGGACCGGCCGCTCCAAGGAGGACGCCGTCGCCGCCACGATGAACACCGCCGGGCGCGCGGTGGTCTTCAGCGGGACGGCTGTTGCGATCGGCCTCGCCCTGATGCTCTTCATGCCGCTGCCGTTCATGAGGGGCTTCGGATTGGCCGGACTCTTGATCCCGCTGGTCTCGGTGCTCGCAGCCGTCACGCTGCTGCCCGTCCTCCTCTACTGGCTCGAGGACCGGCTCGACCGCGTCCGGCTCGTTCCGAAGCGCGTGATCGAGCGCCGAGAGGACTCGGAACGCGGGTTCTGGGCGCGCCTGGCCGGAACGATCATGAAGCGCCCACTCGTTTTCGCCGCCGGAGCCACCGCCCTGCTGCTCGCTCTCGCATCCCCTGTGCTGAAGCTGCAGCTCGGCCCCGGCTCCAACGAAGGGATCCCCCAGAACCTCGAGTCGGTGCAGGGCCTGAAGGTCCTCACCGAGGCCGTGGGCGAAGGCGCGATCTCACCGACGGACATCGTCATCGACACAGGGCGTGACGGAGCCGCCTTGACCCCTGCAGTGCAGGCGGCCAAGAATCGTCTCGCCAGCCAGCTGCGCGGTGACGGAGAGGTCGCGGACGTCGTCGCCAACGGCCCGGGTGTGGTGGATTCAACGGGCCGCTACCTGCACGTCCAGGCGATCGGGAAGCACGAGTACGGGCTGCCCGAATCGCAGGAGTTTGTACGCCGCCTCCGGGACGTGATCATTCCAGCCGCCGCCTTCCCCTCCGGCGTTGACGTGCTGGCAGGTGGCGGCCCGCCCTTCGGTGTCGACTTCCTCGACATCACCTACGGCGCGTTCCCCTGGCTCATCCTCGCCGTGCTGCTCCTCACCTACATCCTGCTCGTCCGGGCGTTCCGCTCGCTGCTCCTCCCGCTCAAGGCGATCATCCTCAACCTGCTCTCGATCGCCGCTGCCTACGGGATCCTCGTGACGGCCTTCAAGCTCGGCGCCGGAGAGCCGTTCGGCCTGACGCAGTTCGACCAGATCGAGGGCTGGATCCCGGTGTTCCTCTTCGCGATGCTCTTCGGCCTCTCGATGGACTACGAGGTCTTCCTCGTCAGCCGCATGCGTGAGGAGTGGGACGCCACGCGCGACAATGCGGCCGCCGTGACCCAGGGTCTTGCGAAGACGGGCCGGCTCGTGACCGCCGCCGGGCTGATCATGTTCGCGGCCTTCATGGGCTTCGTCGCCGGGTCGATCGTCGGGCTCCAGCAGTTCGGGCTGGGCCTCGCCGTGGCGATCCTGATCGATGTCACGATCATCCGGGCACTGCTCGTTCCGAGCGCGATGGCGCTCTTCGGCCGGTGGAACTGGTGGCTCCCGGAGGGCGTTGCGAAGGTGGTCCGCGTCAAGCCGTCGCCGCTCGAGAGCGCGCCGGCCCCCGCGCTGAGACCGGCCGGTCGTTAGACGCACCAAGCGTTAGCGCAAGATCGCGATCAGGATCAGGACGGCGACGACGAGCAGCGGAACCCAGGCCCAGCGCATGATCCTGAACGCGCGCTGCTCGCCGGGCCTCGGGCCAGGCTCGGGCGTGTAGGGATCGCGGCTGGGCGGCGGACCGCCGAGGAGTTCTTCCTCACCCTCGAACGACTCTGCCTGCCGCGGCTGTTCAGGGTCGTTGTCGCTCATTCATCGGAGAGTAACGCTGCCGCGGGCGGAGCAGACGGGTGCGCCGGCAAAGCCGGCACACCCTCTAGTCGGCATCGCAAGCGATGCCTTAGCATCGGGCCGCGATGAAGGGCGTCATCTTGGCCGGCGGGAGCGGGACCCGGCTCCATCCGCTCACCCGGATCACGAACAAGCACTTGCTGCCGATCTACGACCGACCGATGGTCACCTACTCGATCGAAGCGCTCGTCAACTGCGACGTTCGCGAGCTGATGGTCGTGACGGGCGGGACACACGCCGGCGAGTTCCTGCGGCTGCTCGGCAACGGACACGAGTGGGGGATCGACCGCCTCTCGTACGCGTATCAGGAGCGAGCGGGCGGCATTGCGGAGGCGCTGGGGCTCGCCGAGCGCTTCGCCGCAGGCGACCCGATCATCGTCATGCTCGCCGACAACGTCCTCGAGCGCTCCATCCGGCACGCGGTGGAGAACTTCGCAGGGCAGGGGCAGGGCGCCCGCATCCTGCTCGCCCGCGAGGAGGAGCCGGAGCACCTCCGCCACCTCGGCGTCCCGGAGCTCCAGGACGGCCGCGTGCTGAGGATCCACGAGAAGCCCGAGAAGCCGCCGAGCGCCTTCGCCGTCACGGGGATTTACTTCTACGACCCGTCGGTGTTCGAGATCATCCCGAACCTCGAGCCCTCCGGCCGCGGCGAGCTCGAGATCACTGACGTGAACAACTGGTTCATCGACCAGGGGACGATGGAGTACGACGTGCTGGAGGGTTTCTGGGGCGACGCGGGCGAGTCGATCGACGCGTACTACGCGGTCAACGATTTCGTGCGCGCGAACGGCGCCAACAAGCCGTGATGCTCCAGGGGATCGAGGTCATCCCGCTCCGCCGCTTCGAGGACGCGCGCGGCTGGTTTGCCGAGCTGCGCCGCGACAGCAAGCTGCCGAAGCACACCGTGCAGACGAACCTCTCCTTCTCGCGGAAAGGCGTGATCCGGGGTCTTCACTACCACGAACGGGGTCAGGACGACCTCTTCGCCTGCCTCGAAGGGATGGCCCGCGTCGTCGTCCTCGACCGAGAGTCCGGAGAGACGTTCACCGCCGACATCGGTGACGACAACTTCGTCGCGGTCTACATCCCGGGCCGCCACGCCCACGGTTTCGAGGCCCTGAGCGATCTTCTCTTCTGTTACCACGTGACCGAGGAGTACGACCCGGCCGAGCCGGACGAGCACGAGATTCCCTGGGACGACCCGCGGGTCAAGCACCTCTGGAGCACCCAATCGCCGATCCTTTCGGAACGGGACGCCGCGGCGTCCTCATAACGGGAGCCAGCGGCCAGCTCGGCACGGCGCTCGCCGAGGCGTTCCCGGAGGGACAGTTCTTTGCGCGGTCCGAATGGGACGTGACCGATCCGTACCCGTTCTCCGAGCGTCCCGAGCTCGTGCTCCATGCCGCCGCCTGGACGAAGGTCGATGACGCCGAGGCCGATCCCGAAGGGGCGAAGGCGGTAAATGTGCTCGGAACGCGCAACGTGGTCGCGCTGGGCGCGCCCGTCGTCTACTACTCGAGCGACTACGTCTTCGACGGCTCGAAGCAGGAGCCGTATGTGGAATCGGACACCACCAACCCGCTCGGCGTCTACGGGCGGACGAAGCTCGAGGGCGAGCAGGAGATCCGCGACGGCTGGATCGTCCGCTCCGCGTGGCTCTTCGGGTGGACCGGACACAACTTCGTGCGGACGATGCTTCGCCTTGGACGGGAGCGCGAAGAGGTCGCGGTCGTCGATGACCAGCGCGGCTCGCCGACGTACGTCGGCCATCTCGCGTCGGCCACCAGGGAGCTGCTCGAGCTTCCGCAGGGCACTTGGCATGTCGCCGCCGATGGCGACTGCAGCTGGGCGGACTTCGCTGAGGCGATCTTCGAGGAAGCGGGCTTGAACACCCGGGTGCGGCGAATCACGACGGAGGAATTCGGCGCGGCTGCTCCGAGGCCGGCGTATTCGGTATTGCACAGCGAGCGTCCTGAGGCGCCGCGCCTGCCCCATTGGCGTGAAGGCTTACGAGCCTGCCTCGGCCGCCTCGGGGCGTAGCCAGGCCGTCTCCTCGACCGGCGCCCGCTCTTTCAGCGGCTCCCACCACCCACGGCTTTCGGCGTACCACTCGACCGTCTCGCGTAGGCCGTCGTCCCACTCGATCTCGGGCACCCAGCCGAGGTCGCGCCGCAGCTTCGAGGAGTCCAGGAGGTAGCGGCGATCGTGGCCTGGACGGTCGGGGACGATCGTCTTCAGGGACTCCGGCTTTCCGGTCAGCTCCAGCACCTTGTCGGCGATGTCCTCGATCGACGCTTCGAGGCCGGAGCCGACGTTGTAGGTCTCGCCGATCCGGTCCGAGTGGAGGACGAGGTCGATCGCGCGGCAATGGTCGCGGACGTGGAGCCATTCGCGCCTGTTCTGCGTAGACGCGTACATCGGCAACTCGCGATCGTCGAGAGCGTTGGTGACGAAGAGCGGGATCACTTTCTCCGGAAACTGATACGGCCCGTAGTTGTTCGAGCAGTTCGTGATCGAGATCGGGATGCCGAAGGTCTCGTGGTAGGCGCGCACGGCGTGGTCGGCCCCGGCCTTCGACGCGTTGTAAGGCGTCCTCGGCTGGTACGGCGACTCCTCGGTGAAGACCTCGTCCGTGTCCAGCGGCAGGTCGCCGTACACCTCGCAGGTCGAAACGTGGTGGAACCGCTGCAGGCCTCCGACCTCGCGTGCCGCCTCGAGCAGCGTCTGTGTCCCGATGACATTCGTGTGAAAGAAGCGTCGCGGGTCGACGACGGCCAGGCTGTTGTGCGACTCGGCTGCGAAGTTGACGACGACGTCGATGTCGTACTGCTCGAGCAGCCGCCGGCCGAGCTCGAGGTCGCCGATGTCGCCCTCGATGAAATCGATCCGGTCGGCGACGCCGTCCAGATTGGCCCGATTTCCGGCGTAGGTCAGCAGGTCGAGCGCGACGACGGTGTCGTCGGGATGGTGCTCCAGCCAGTAGTGGACGAAGTTCGAGCCGATGAATCCGGCCGCGCCGGTGACGAGTAGCCGCATATCGGCACTCTATTGACACTTCGAGCGGGCATCGTCGATCTGGCTTCGTTGTCCCTGGATCGCTTCCGAGCGGTCGAGGTGCTCCAGCGCCTCGACGCACTTGCCTTGCTCGGCCAGTGCTCGCCCGAGGTCGTACTCGGCATACGCCTCGTACAGCTGGCCGGAACCTCTGAGCGCTGCCACGGCACGGCGCGCGACCGCCTCGGCTTCCTCCCAACGCTGCTGCCTGAGCAACCCCGTGGCTTGGTCTGTCAGCTGCACGCCGTTTTCGCCGGTGGGTGGAGGGGGCGGTGGCGGTGGAGGTGGAGGTGGAGGGGGCGGCGGCGCGGGGGTAGTGGTCTGGGTTGTGACCGTCTGAACCACCGTCTGCGCCGGAGGCTTGTCGTCGCGGAGCAGGGCGCCGATCGCGAAACCGCCTCCAACCGCAAGGAGCGCGAGGGCGAGCGCCAAGGGCACAGCGAGCCGGCGGGACCGTGGGCTCCGCTCCTCCTGAAGCCCGGGCATGCGCCTCGTCGCCCCGGCTGCGTCCGCCAGCGCAGTGCGGAGAGCAGCGACGAAGTCCCTTGCGGTCGGATACCGGGCGGCCGGATCCTTGGCCAGCGCCCGCTCGAAGACCGGATCCAGCTCGCGCGGAAGGTCCCTGGCCTCGGAGATGGCCGGAACGGGCGCATTCACGTGAGCCACTGCCTCCGACGTCGCGCTCTCCGACTGGAACGGCCGTTGGCCGGTCAGCAGCTCCCACGCAACCACGGCGAGCGCGTAGCGGTCACTGGCCGGAGTCGCACGCTCGCCGCGAGCCTGCTCCGGTGACAGATAGCCGGCCGTCCCGACAACGGTCCCGGTCAGCGTGAGCGAGTCCAGCCCGACGGCGCTCGCGACTCCGAAGTCGGCAACGCGCACGGCGGCGTGCTCGTCGAGGAGCAGGTTGCCCGGCTTGACGTCGCGGTGGACGACGCCGGCCTCGTGGGCGGCGTCGATGGCGGCCGCGGCCTGTCCGAGCCAGCGGAGCACGTCTCCGATCGACTGCGCGGCGCCTCGGAGCCGGTCCTCCAGCGAGCCTCCGCCGAGCAGCTCCATGACGATGAACGGCCGTCCCTCGGCCTCCCCGACGTCGAAGATCGTGACCGTGAATGGTGCTCCTGAGAGGCGAGCGGCGGCCAAGCCTTCGTTGCGGAACCGCCGCCTGATCTCGTCGTCGGCCGAGTACCGCTCTGCGAGCACCTTGACGGCGACGCTGCGCCCGAGAGCCGTGTCCGTCGCGCGGTAGACGTCGCCCATGCCGCCTCCAGCAAGGTGCTGGACGTCTACGTAGCGCGGCGGGAGAGCAATTGTTCGCGCCGCCACGAACATACGGATATCCCCCCGAGCCGAGCTGGAAACAGACTGTAAGGAATGAGCGTTCGCGCGAAGTGTTGCGCTAGCCTCAATAGAGTTCCGCCGGAACCCGGGTCACCAACGCCATGTCTCGTGCACTTGCGCTGACAGCGGGCGTCCTCTGCGGCTTTCTTGCGGCCGGATTGGCGTCCGCTACACCGACGGCCCGTAAACGGGACGCGGCTCAGCCTGCCGCTCCGAAGGCCGGCGAGCCGGTCTTCATCATCAACGGCCACGGCTGGGGCCACGGTGTCGGGATGGGTCAGTGGGGCGCCAACGGCTTCGCACGCCGCGGCGTGACGTATGACCGGATCCTGACGCACTACTACCCGGGAACGGCGATCACGCAGGCTCCAGTCGCCCAGGTTCGCGTGCTGCTCGCCGCCGGGAAGAAGAAGCTGACGATCTCCTCCGAGGCGCCGTTCCGGGTTCGAGACGCCAAAGGAAAGACCAGTGCCCTGGCGGCCGGCGAGCTCGTCCTTGGGCCAGGGCTCAAGGTCAAGCCGAAGGGCGCGAAGCGGAGGATCCCACTGAAGCCGCCGCTGGTCCTCTTGCCCGGAGAGCAGCCGTTGCGGCTGCGCCGGCTCTACCGCGGCTCGATTCGCGTGGATCTCGACAAGGGCGCGTTGCGAGCGATCAACTACGTGGGCCTCGAGCCGTACCTCTACGGCGTCGTGCCATCCGAGGTTCCGGACGACTGGCCTGCCGAGGTCCTCAAGGCCCAGGCAGTCGCAGCCCGTTCCTACGCGCTCGCGACGAGGAAGGTCGGTGGCGCGTTCGATCTCTACCCGGACGTGCGCAGCCAGGTCTACCGCGGAGTGGACGAGGAGGTCGAGTCCACCAACGCGGCGGTGGACGAGACCGCCGGTGAGGTGCTCACGTATCGCGGGGTCATCGCGACGACGTACTTCCACTCCACCTCCGGCGGTCGCACGGCAGCCGTCACCGACGTCTGGCCAAATTCCAAGCCCGTCCCCTATCTCGTCTCGGTCGACGATCCCTACGACTCGCTCTCGCCGTACCACGACTGGGGGCCCGTGATCCTCTCCGCAACACGCTTCGATCGCGTGCTCAGGACTCCAGGCCGGCTGCTCGATGTGCGTACGATCGTGAGCCCTTCAGCACGTGTCACGACCGTCGCGGGCGTCGGGTCGCTCGGCCAGGTGACGCTTCGGGGCTCCGACCTGAGGCGTGCTCTCAAGCTGCGCTCGACGTGGTTCCGGGTCGCAGTGCTTGCGCTGCCTCCCGCGACCAAGCCGCTCGCGTACGGCGCGGCCGGCAAGCTCAGCGGCACGGCAAGAGGCACCGGCAAGACCGTGCTCGAGCAGCGCAGCGGTCCGCTCTGGCGGGCCGTGACGCAGGTACGGCCCCAGGAGGACGGGTCGTTCGCCGCCACCGTGCGGCCGACCGCAAGCGGCCAATACCGACTCACCGCCGGAGCTGTCCACACAGCTCCGATCACGGTTGGCGTGGCCCCTCGGCTCATCCTGGATCCTGTGGTCGAGTCGATGACCATCACCGGGAGTGTGCGGCCAGTACTCAACGGGACGTCGGTGGAGATCCAACGTCTAGTGGGCACTGTCTGGCGGACCGTCGGACGTGCGACCGTAGATCCGGCTGGCGTCTTCTCTACCTACATGCGAATCCCCCCGGGCAGTTACCGTGCGCGTATACCAACGCCGGGAAAGGGCCTAGTCGCCGGAACGAGCCCGACATTGGTCGTGAATTGATGAAGCTCCTAACTGCGGTGATCGGCCTCGCGCTCGCTCTTCCGGGCGGGGCTCAGACTGCCCTTTTCGCGGTCGGCGTCGCTCCGAAGGCCGACCCAGCAGCACTGGCCGCGAGGCTCGAGGCGCGCACCGGCGGCTCGACGGCGAAGATCGGTCCATTCGCCGTCGAGCTTGAGGCGGCGAACGCACAAGGCATCACGCGGATGAAGGGCGTCACCTACGTCGAGCGCCTTACGGCGCGTCGCCATGTCGCCTTTTTGCCGACCGATCCGCTCTTCTCCCGGCAGTGGTACGCACCGGAAGTTCGCGCCTTCGACGCCTGGCCGCAGAGGCCGTACTGGCTGAGCCCCGTGAAGGTCGCGGTGATCGACTCGGGGATCGACGGAGAGCATCCCGAGTTCCGCGGCGGCCGCATCGCTGCTGCGAACACGTTCGTCGGCGGATCCGCTTACCGAGACACGCAGGGGCACGGAACGTTCGTCGCCGGCCTGATCGCGGCGCGGATGGACAACGCGGAGGGCATCGCCGGCCTGGCGTTCCCGGCCAGACTGCTCGTCGCCAAGGTCGTTCGCCCAGACGGCGCGGTCCCGCTCGACGCCGAGGCCCGCGCGATCCGGTGGGCGGTCGACCGAGGCGCCAAGGTGATCAACCTCAGTCTCGGCGGTGTTCGCGATCCCATGAACCCGAACCACGACAGCTATTCAACGCTCGAGGCAAGCGCGATCGAGTACGCCGTCCGCCGCGGCGTGGTCGTCGTCGCGGCGGTGGGGAACAGCGAGCTGGCGCCCGACAAGCCATGGCCCTACGCGAGCTACCCCGCTGCGCTGCCCCACGTCCTTGGCGTGAGCGCGCTGGCCCGAGACCGCAATGTGCCGATGTTCTCGAACCGGGATCCGATCTACAACGACATCGCGGCACCCGGCGACGATCTGTTCTCGACGATCCCGCGCGTACTGAGCGCTCCCCACCCGACGTGCGTGGAGCAGGGCTACTCGGACTGTGGCCCGCCGGAGTACCGACGGCCGCAGGGCACATCGTTTGCTGCGGCGATCGTGACCGCAGGGGCCGCGCTCGTTCGCAGCGCGTGGCCGACGCTGACGGCGGACCAGGTCGTCTCCTTGCTGGAGCGGTCTGCCGTCGACCAGACCCCCGCGACAGGTTGCCGGCGCTGCACGGACAACCGCGACTCGCTCACAGGTTGGGGCAAGCTCGACGTTGCGTCTGCCGTCGATCTGCACCCCCCACATCCGGCGATCGACAAGTACGAGACGAATGACGACGCTGGCATTCATGCCTGGCGCATCAGAAGCCGGCGGGCGACCCTTCGGGCGACAGTCGACTACTGGGACGACCAGAACGACGTCTACTCCGTGTATCTGCGCAAGGGCCAGCGGCTCAGGGCGGCACTCAACGGCACGCCCGGGACCGACGTGAACCTGGTGATCTGGAAGCCGGGCACGCGCCGGCTGGACGAGCTTCGCTATCCCAGCAGCCGCTTCTTTGCCAAGGCCTCGAGCCGCCCAGGGGCGAAGGAGAGGCTGCGGTACCGCGCCGACCGGAAGGGCCGCTACTTCGTCCAGGTCAAGATCTCCGCACCCGGCGCGGGCGGCTACAAGCTGCAGCTATTCCGGTAGCAGTTCCTCTTCGGGCACGTCTCTGAGCTGACGCGCCGGATTGCCGACGACGAGCGCCCGCGGCGGCACGTCGTGCAACACGACCGCGCCGGCGCCGACGAAGGCCTCCTCGCCGACCTCGATTCCCGGTAAGAGCACGGCGCCGCCGCCGATGCGCGCTCCGCGCCGGATCGTCGGTCCCTTCCGGAGCTCGTGGCGCCGCCACGTCCGCCCCATGAAGTTGTCGTTGGTCGTCACCACGCACGGCGCGATGAAGACGTCTTCTTCGAGGGTCGAGTAGGCGGTCACGTAGGCATGCGCCTGGATCTTCGTGCGGGCCCCGATCGTCGTGTCGTTCTCGACGAGCGACCCGCGGCCAACGACGACGTCATCGCCGAGCTCGCAGCGCTCGCGCACGCAGCTCTGGTCGCCGAGGATGACCCGGGCTCCGACCTTGGTTCCCGCGAAGACGACCGAGCCGGTCGAGACGATCGTCCCCTCGCCGAGCTCGAGCGGCGGAAGCTCGTCGCGCAGGGCGGTTGACCGCGGAGAGAGCGCCGGCTGCTTGCCGAGGACGACGTTGTCCCCGATCCGGCACCCGTCGCCGATTACCGTGCCCGGATAGACGACGACGTTCTGACCGGCTTCGTAGCTCATACCTTGCGTCCAGGGCGCAAGGTCAAGCAGGGGCGCGTTCGAGTGAGGCCTGGAGCTGCTCGAGCACACGCACGACGACGGCGCCTTCGCGCGCCGCAGCCATCCGGTCGCCGTCCCCGGCAACCAGCGTAAGGAAGTGCCGGCACTCGAGCCGCAGCGGCTCGTCGTTCGGAATCTTCGGGATGTAGATGTCGCCTGTGCGCGTCCGCCACTCGCCGTAGCTCTCGGCGCGCTGCTCCGTCCCCTTGTCGTAAACGGTGACCTTGCGCTCGAGCTCCATGTCGTCGAACACGGCCATCTTGTTCCGGCCGACGACAGTCATCTCGCGCTTCTTGTGCGGATCGAGCCAGGAGAGGTGCATATGGGCGACAATCCCCGACGAGAAGCGCAGGTAGCAGAAGACGACGTCCTCGACGCCCTCGTGGAGGAACGACTCGCCCCGCGCCCAAAGCTCGGCCGGCTCCTCCCTGACGAGGTGGAGGATGACGGAGAGATCGTGGACGCCGAGCGACCAGAGCGCGTTCTCGTCCTTGCGGATCTGCCCGAGGTTCTGGCGGTTGCCGTAGATGTAGAGGATCTCGCCCAGCTCTCCGGAGTCGATCAGCCCCTGCAGCTTCGCGACGCCGGGGTGGTAGAGCAGGAGGTGTCCGGGAAGGAGGACGAGATCACGTTCCTCGGCCAGTGCGACGAGCTCGTCCGCCTCGGTGCCACTCAGCGCAGGCGGCTTCTCGACGAAGACGTGCTTGCCGGCCGAGAGTGCGCGGCGGCTGAGCTCGGCGTGGGACGTCACCGGCGTGGCGATCACGACCGCCTGTAGGGAACTGTCCTCGAGCAGGTCGTCGAAGCGGTCGGTGGTTCTCGCGTTCGGGTAGCGCGCGCCGAATTGATCCAGCAGGTCGGGTGAGAGGTCGCAAAGCCAGGCCAGTTCGGCGAGATCCTCGAAGTTGCGCGCCAGGTTCGGGCCCCAGTACCCAAGCCCGGCGAGCCCGACCTTGATCACAGGGTCCAGACCTTGTCGTTGCGGCGCCCGTCTGGCCCGGTGGCGTTCCGGAGGTCGACGACGACGTGCGCCTTGTCGACGAGATCTGCGTAGTCGATGTGCGAGTGCTCGGTCACGATGACGACGCAGTCGTAGGCGGCCGGATCGAGGTCGACCGACGTAAGGCCTTCCTCGCGCAACTCGGGCACGAACGGGTCGTGGTAGGAGATGTCTGCGCCCGCCCCGCGCAGCAGCTTGATCAATTTCAGCGCCGGCGACTCACGGGTGTCGGCGATGTCCGCCTTGTAGGCGACGCCGACGACGAGCATCTTCGCGCCGTTGAGCGATTTCTGCCGGCCGTGGTTCAGGGCCTGCGAGATGAGCGACCGGCAGTAGTACGGCATGTTCTCGTTGACCTTGCCGGCGAGCTCGATGAACTCGGTGTAGAAGTCGTACTCCCGCGCCTTCCAGGTGAGGTAGAAGGGGTCGATCGGGATGCAGTGACCGCCGAGGCCCGGCCCCGGCCGGAAGCTCATGAAGCCGAACGGCTTCGTCGCGGCGGCCTCGATCACTTCCCAGACGTCGATCTCCATCCGCTCGCAAAGCTGCGCCAGCTCGTTGACGAGCGCGATGTTGACGGAGCGGAAAATGTTCTCCAGCAGCTTCGTCAGCTCGGCGGCCTCGGGTGTCGAGACTCGGTGGACGGTCTCGACGGCGCCCTCGTAGAGCTGCGCGGCACGCTCGGTGCACGCGGGGGTGATGCCTCCGACGATCTTGGGCACGTTCTTCGTCGTCCACGTCTGGTTGCCCGGATCGACGCGCTCCGGCGAGAAGGCGAGGTGGAAGTCACGGCCCGCCTCGAGCCCTGTCCGCTCGAGGATCGGCTGAACCACCTCGCGCGTCGTGCGCGGGTAGGTCGTGGACTCGAGGATCACGAGGTGGCCGTTCCGCAGCCGGGCCGCGATCTGCTGCACGGCGCCGACCAGGATCGACAGGTCGGGCTCGCGCTGCTTGGAGAGAGGCGTCGGCAGCGCGATCAGGATTGCATCGGCATTCCGCAGCTCGTTGTAGTCCATGGTTGCACGGATGCGTCCGTCCTCGACGAGCGGGGCGAGCTTCTCGGACGGGACGTCGGTGATGTGGCTCTGTCCCCGGTTGAGCGCTTCAACGGTGTTCTCAGATACGTCGATCAGGAGCACCGAGCGGCCGGCGGACGCCAGCGTGTGTGCCAGGGGGACGCCGACATAGCCGGCCCCGACCACTGCGGCGTCCCAGGTGCGGGTCGTCGGTTCCTGCTCCGTCTGCGGTTCGATCGTCTCTTCGAGCACAGCGCTACAGGCTAGTCAGTAGTTCTGCGATCCGGTCCGAGGCGTGCCCGTCGCCGTAAAGCTGCGGTCGCTCGTCCGGCATTCGGGCATTGGCCGCGGCCTCCGCGATCGCGTCGGGATCGTCGTCAACCAGCACGTTCGCGCCGACCTCCACGGTGTCCTTCCACTCGGTCGACGGCCGCATGGTCACGCAGGGGACTCCGTACCAGTACGCCTCCTTCTGCAGCCCGCCCGAATCGGTCAGGATCACGTGGGCCTGCGAGGCGAGCGCTGCGAAGTCGAGATACCCGAGCGGCTGGATCATTCGGACGTGTCCAGGGGCCAGGCCCCTGGACGTGGCCACAGAGGATGTTCGTGGATGGACTGGGAAGATCACCGGCCGCTCGATTCTGTCCAGGCCCTCGAAGATCCTCGCGAGGCGCTCCGGATGGACGTTGGCTTCGCGATGGACCGTGGCGACGGCGTATTCGCCCGGCTCGAGCCCCAGGACGGAGAGGATTCGCGAGCGCTCGCGCGCGATGGGAGCCAGTTTGAAGTTCGCGTCCGCCATGACGTCGCCGACGACCTCGGCTCGCCCGCCCACCCCTTCCTCCCGGAGAAGATCTCGCGAACGCTCGTCCGGAGCAAGGAGCAGCGCCGAGATCCGATCGACCTCGAGGCGATTGTGCTCCTCCGGCATGGAGAGGTCGCCGCTTCGCAACCCCGCCTCCACATGCGCCACGCGCGTGTCTCGCGCGGCCCGAGCGCCGGCCAGCGTCGAGTTCGTGTCGCCGTAGACGAGCACCCAGTCGGGCACCTCCCGAGCCACGACGGCCCCGATCGCCGAGACCATCGGCTCCACCTCCGGTGTCCGAAGGTCGAGGTGGTAGCTCGGGGCTGGAAGACCGAGCTCGTCGAAGAAGACCTGTGAGAGCTCTAGGTCGTAGTGCTGCCCTGTGTGAGCAACGACCTCCTGGACATCACGCTCGCGCAACGCGACCGCAACGGGGCCAGACTTGATGAACTGCGGCCGGTTGCCGACGACGGACAGGACCTTCACGGTCCTGACCCTACGACGTGAGCGAGAACCAGCTCTTCGTCGTCGGATCGGTCTTGAAGAACTTCAGCAGCAACCGCCCGATCTTTGCCGTCCCCGCTGCCGAGGGAAGCACTCCGTCGCTGCGGACGTCTTCGCAGCCCCACGTGAACCCATCAACCCGCCCCTTCGCACCGTCGGTCCACAGGTAGGGGCCCCAACCGATCCACGGCCCCTTCAGCCGCTTCTCCATCCGGTCCTGGATCAGCCACCGGACGGCATAGCCGCTGTCGTAGGCAGCCGGCTCGGGATTCGTCGGCGTGATCGCGTAGCCGCCATACGTACGACTCGAGGTGTAGATCAGGCGAAGCTTCGGATAGCTCCGCGTGAGGATCTGGACGATCGACTTCAGGTTCGCACGTAGTGCCTTGGCGTCCTGTGGGAACTGCCGTGCTTCGCCCCAGATCGCCTCCTTCAGCCAAACGACCTGCACCTCTCCGGCCGAGACGCCTGCGTCCTTGAGCCGCCGGTCGACCGCCGACCAGTACCCCGCGGCAGGACGAGCGACGCGCTTGGCGTCCCAGTTGCCCATAGCCCCATCCACGAGTGTGACGCTTGGGTTGATCTCCGTGTCAGCCGCTGCCTGCCTCATGAACGCCCGGAACTCGAGCGTCGCGTTGGACATGCCGATCGAGAGCACCACCGTACGCCCGCGGATCGGGCGCACCCGCTTCGCCGCGCTGAGGCCGGCGTTGAGGTACCAGCGAGGAGGCGTGTTGGTGCCGCCCGGATACAGACCGCCCTTCTGGGCGCGGTAGGTGCGTTTTCCGAGATCGGTGAGCGGGATGAGCCCCGTCGAGGTCACGCTGCACTCAGCCGACGAGCGTGCCTCGCCGGTCGGTGCCTCGCCGGCCGCAACGGGCAGGAGAACGAGCAGGCTAAGTAGGAACAGCCGCAGGGCGTTCATGTGGCTCAGCGTACGTGCGCGCTGTTAGCGGCCTGTAAGGGCAGACGGGCCGGCTGTTCGCTGTGGCAAACGGGCTGCGGCAGCATCTTCAGCACCCACGACTTGCCGCCATCGAGCGCGGTCAGGGCTTCAGACATTGGCCGCGTGCTGAATCTCGCGGATGCGAAACGCGAGCACGATGTCCCGGACGCCCCGGATCAGCGTGAACGCCGCCACCCAGGCGATGAGAAGAACGGCGCTGCGACCGTAGTAGCCCGCCGCCCAGAAGCCGAGCGCGAGCTCGATGATCCCGCCGACCAGCTGCAACCACCAGACCTCGATCTCGTGCCGGACGGCGATCGACTCGATGATGTCGAACGTCCCCGCGAAGATCAGGAAGAAGCTGAAAACGGCGGCCAGCGCTTCGAAGGTGTCGCCGGGATGGATGAACGCGACGATGCCGGCGACGATGAAGACAAGCGCCAGAACGGCGTGGAGCAGCTTCCACCAGCCGGCGGCGAGGACCAGCACGCCGATCTCGAGCACACCGGCTGCGATCGCGACGAAGCCGAACAGAAGGGAGATCGCGGATACCGACGTGTAGTCGAAGCGCAGGACGATCAGTCCAACGAGCGTCCACCCGATCCCGGTGATCAACATCAACCACCAGGGGGGAAGGACACGTCCGAGCGTACGCCGCCCGGCTGCTGCGGAATTCATGGGCTCTTGTACGTGGTCGACATGACAGCTCCTTCGTGTAGCTATCTCGCCATGACGCTAAGGCGCGCGCTTGCGAGCAGAAGTCAATCTTTCCACCGATCGACACCGGCTGCGACTCAATCGTCAGGCTCGTCCCTCAGAATGTCGATCCGAGCACCGCGCCGACGGGCCGACACACCGGCGCCAACTCAAAGAGCCGAACGTGGTAGTGGTTGTCATGGTGACGCGTGCCCCAGCAGGCCCGAGGGACGGAGAGCGGGTGTCGTCCTGACGGCGTTGGCACGTAATCGAGATGAGCGGCCTGCGTCGGGCAGACGTTCGTGGAACCTCACGATGCTCACCGCCGCCGAGCCGGGTCGCAGGAACCGGCGAACGGTTGACGGCGTTCTCGCCGCTGCGACGGCCGTGCTCGCGGGGCTCGCAGCCGTGGTCGCTCGGTCGGCTCCGGCGGTCGACGAGGACATCGGGCGGGCGGTCGGGACCGTCTTGGGTTGGGCGCCGGGGCTCTGGCGCGTCGCTCTCCTGGGCTCCCTTGCGCTCGCGCTGATCATCGTTGCAGACGCCCTGGTTCGCAAACGGTGGCTACTCGCTCGCGACGTGCTCATCGCTGTCGTTGTCGTGAACGTCGTGGGGAGTGTGCTCGCGCGCATCGTCGATTCCGATTGGTTTCAGGTCGAGCTGCATCCACTGTCCCGCTGGGGCTTCCCGGAGTTGCGCATCGCATCTGTCGTTGCCGTGATCGCCGTCGCCCGCCCCGAGCTGGTTCGTCCTGTGCGTGTGTTTGCCATCTGGCTCGTCGGCCTGGCGTCGCTGGGCGTTCTCGCTCTGGAGATCGCTCGGCCCTCGGAGGTTCTCGCAGGTCTGGCGATCGGCCTCGGTGGCGGTGCTCTCGTCCGGTTCGCGTTTGGATCACCACTCGGCGTCCCCCCGATCAATCGGGTGCGTGCAGCACTCGCCTCGCTCGGCATCGACGTGCGCGACCTGCGGATCGCCGAGCGGCAGCGGGTGGGCGCCGCCGAGTTCTTCGGGCACGACGCGGCTGGAAGACAGTTGAAAGTGCGGGTTCTCGGTCGAGACGCGCAAGACACACAGCGCGTGGCTCGCCGCTGGCGGCTTCTCGCGTACCGCGATCCGCCTCGAAGTGCGCCCGTCGGACGGCTCGAGCAGGTCGAGCACGAGGCGCTGACGACGCTCATGGCCGCTCGGGCCGGCGTCAGGGTGCCCGAGGTGGTCAGCGTCGGCCTCGGGCCGCGGGGCGATGCTCTATTGGCCACGTGCCAGCCGGACGTCGACCCGTTCGAGCTCTGGAGTCCCGATCGCGTGAGCGACGAGCTGCTGGAGGGGCTATGGCGCCAAGTGGCTCGGCTTCATGACGCCGGCATCGCGCACGGCCGGCTCAATCTGAGCAACGTAGTGATCGCGGGCGGAGAGCCGATGCTCGTCGATTTGTCGGCGGCGACCCTCGGTGCCCCGCAGTCTGCGCTCGACATGGACGTGGCCGAATTGCTCGTCTCGTGCAGCGTCCTGATCGGCCCTCAGCGGGCGCTGCAGAGGGCCGTTGACGCCGGCTGGTCCGAGTCCGTGTCGCGCGTCCTGCCGTATCTCCAGCGCGCCGCGCTCACACCGCATCTCCGCGACCTTGCTCGCACCCACGAAGTCGGCATCAAGGAGCTTCGCGCGGCGGCGGCCGCCGCCACACGCACCCCCGAGCCCGAGCTCGTTCCGCTTCGGCGTGTGCGCCCGAAGGACCTCCTCACCATGGCGGCGCTGATCGTCGCCGCCTATCTGGTCATCACTCAGCTTGCAGAGATCGGATTCGGCACGATCTTCAGCGAGCTGGAGGACGCCGAGCCGGTCTGGGTGGTGATCGCGCTCATTCTCGCCCAGTGCGCGCTCGTCGGCTCCGGGATCTCGGTGCGCGGAGCCGTGCCGGCCCCGCTAGCGCTACTGCCCTGTGTGGTGCTGCAGTCTGCAATCAAGTTCGTCAACCTCACGGTGCCGAGCTCGGCGGGTCGCATTGGCATGAACCTGCGCTTCCTGCAGCGGATGGGCGTTCCGCGCGCGCAGGCGCTCGTCGCCGGGGCGGTCGACGACGTCTCGGAGACGATGGTTCAGATCGGGCTCCTGCTCCTGACGCTCCCGTTTGTGGGGGCGAAGGTCGACACGAACCAGTTCGGCGGCGCCGGGCCTGACACACGCCTCGTGGCCGGGATCGTGGTCGCGCTCGTCATCAGCGTGCTCGTCGTCGCCTTCGTTCCCAAGGTGCATGCCAAGGTGGTGCCGGGGCTGCGAAGCGCGGTCTCGGGCCTGTGGGCCGTCGCTCGAGATCGGCAAAAGCGAATCGAGCTCTTCGGCGGCAACGTCGCCTCGGAGTTGGCTTACTCGATCGCGCTCGGGGCGACCTGTCTTGCCTACGGCGCCCACCTGAACGTGGCTCAGCTCATCTTCGTGAACACCTCGGCCGCCGTCCTTTCCGGTCTGATCCCGGTGCCGGGAGGCATCGGGGCAGCAGAGGCGGCCATCTCGGCCGGCCTCATCACGATGGGCGTCGACGAGTCGACCGCTTTCGCCATCGCCCTCACCCAGCGCCTCTCCACCTTCTACCTCCCTCCAATTTGGGGCTACTTCTCGCTGCAGTGGCTCATCCGCAAGGGCTATGTCTGAGGGACGGGGTGGCTCTCACCGAGTGGTTGTGGTCGGAGGTGGCTTCGGTGGGCTCCAGGCCGTCCTGAGTCTCAGACGTGCCCCCGTCGACGTCACGCTCATCGATCGGAGGAACTTCCATCTCTTCCAGCCGCTCACCTACCAAGTGGCGACCGGCGCTCTCTCTCCTGGGGAGATCGCCTATCCGCTGCGCGCGATCTTCAAGCGCTATCGCAACGTCCGCGTGCTGATGGCCGAAGTCGCCGACTTCGATCTCGACCGGCGCGAGCTGCACCTGCGGTCGGTCTACGGCGTCCCTGCCCAGCCGACGATCGGCTACGACACGCTCATCGTCAGCGGCGGCTCGCGCTACTCGTATTTCGGCCACGAGGACTGGCGCGAGCACGCCGCCGAGGTGAAGTCGCTCGAGAGCGCGCTGGTCGTGCGCAGCCGCCTCCTCAGCGCCTTCGAGTCCGCCGAGCAGGAGGTCGACCCTCAGCAGCGCGCAGCCTGGCTCACGTTCGTCGTCGTCGGCGCCGGTCCAACCGGCGTGGAGATGGCCGGCCAGATCGGCGAGCTCGCCCGCGACACGCTCCGGCGTGACTTCCGCACCATCGACCCGCGCACGGCACGCATCCTGCTCGTCGAGGCTGCGGAGCGGGTGCTCACGACCTTCCCGCCGTCACTGTCGGGCAAGGCCGAGCGATCACTGGAAAGGCTGGGGGTGACCGTGCTCACCAACGCCATGGTGATCGGCGTCGACGATGAGAGCGTGACCATCAACGACGGAAGTGGCAATCCGGAGCGAATCCCAAGCCGCACCGTCGTCTGGGCGGCCGGGGTCACCGCGTCGAGTCTCGCGGGCAGACTCGGTGAGCTGGCCGGTAGCGAAGTGGACCGGGCCGGACGCGTGACCGTTGAGCCGGATCTCACGCTCCCCGGCCATCCTGAGGTCTTCGCGCTCGGTGACATGGTCCGCGTGCGGGACGCGAGCGGCGAGCCCGTCGTGCTCCCCGGTGTCGCGCCGGTTGCCATGCAGCAGGGTCGCTATGCGGCGAAGACGCTCCACTCTCGACTGCGCTCCCGCCCCACGTCGCCGTTCCGGTACCGGGACAAGGGCAACCTCGCGACGATCGGCCGCGCAGCAGCGGTCGCAGACATCAAGGGGCTGAAGCTCAGCGGCTTCATCGCCTGGATGACATGGCTCCTGGTCCACATCTGGTACCTCGTCGGCTTCCAAAACCGACTCCTCGTCATCATTCGCTGGTCGATCAGCTTCACCACCCATGGGCGCGGAGCGAGGCTGATTACGGCATCGGCAGATGATCGGCGCGACTAGCGCACGTCTGTCGATCGCGTGGCCCGCACGAGCGAGCCGGCCAGGACGACAGCAACCGCGAGTGGCAAGAGCCACCAGGCCTCAACCACCGCGGTGGCTCCGAGCGCCAGGGCAATTCCCGCGGCCACGAGCCAGTCGTCGCCGACGATGAAGCTCCACCAGAACCGTCCGAACGAACGCAGGTGTCTCACGCGTTCGCACCCGCCGCGATGGTCGCGAGACGCTGGCGACGAAGCACACGAACCAGGGCAAACGAGAGAAGCCCGAGAAACGCGATCACGCCCAGCAGGGACAACTCGTCTCCGGGCCAATGCACGCCGCCGCCTTCAGCAGCCCAGAAGCAGCCGAAGCCGGTGAGCAGCAGCCCAACTGTGAATTTGATCGTGTTCTCGGGAACGCGCTCGAGCGGTCCGCGCGCCAGAAAGCCGGCCACGACGACAACGACAACCGCCGCAGCGGCGCCGGCCGCGGCAAGTCCAAGGTGACTCTGAGCCGCCCCGAAGCTGATGACGATGAACACGACCTCGAGGCCCTCCAAAACGACGCCCTTGAACGCGACTGTGAACGAGTACCAATCGAGCCCAGCCCGCTGCTCGGCTCCGGCGATCTCCGCCCGGTCACGCTCCCGCCGGAACGATTCCTCCTCATCGTGCAGCGCTACGTATCCGCTGGCGCGCAGGATCGACTTCCGAAGCCACTGCAAGCCGAACACGAGCAACAGGGCGCCGACAACGAGTCGGAGCGCGTCGATCGGGACACTGCCCAGCGCCGGACCGAGCGCCGCGATCAGGGAAGCCAAGACTGCCGCCGCGGCTGCGACACCGACCAGCGTCGAGCGCCAGCCGCGCACGACACCGACGCCAAGGACAATCGTCAGCGCCTCGACCATCTCCACTCCGCTGGCGAGGAACGAGCCGAGAACCAGGAGAACCGTGCTCGTCAACTTGGTCTCAGTTCGGGGGCGGGGTCATGGGCCGTGCAGGGATCGAACCTGCGACCTTGGGATTAAGAGTCCCCTGCTCTACCAGCTGAGCTAACGGCCCGCCGAACGAACGAGTATAGCCACCGGTTTTTGGCGTTTCTGGACGCGACAGGGCGACCTTCACTCCCGTTGACGGATTAGGGTCTTCCCAGTCGAGAGGAGGAACCATGCCGTTCGAAGTGCCACCGCTTCCGTACGACTACGACGCGCTCGAGCCGCACATCGACGAGCAGACGATGCGGCTTCACCACGATAAGCACCACCAGGCCTACGTCGACAACGCGAACAAGGCGCTGGAAGGAACCGACTGGGCCGACCGCCCCGTCGAGGAGGTCCTGCAGAGCCTCGATTCACTCCCCGAGGACGTCCGCATGGCGGTCCGCAACAACGCAGGCGGGCATGCGAACCACTCGTTCTTCTGGGAGATCATGAGCCCGCAGGGCGGCGGCGAGCCCGAAGGCGAGCTGGCAGACGCGATCAACTCCACGTTCGGCGGAGTCCAGCAGCTGAAGGAGCAGGTGAATGACGGGGGCGTCAAGCGGTTCGGGAGCGGCTGGACGTGGCTCGTCCTCGACGGCGATTCCCTGGCCGTGACCTCGACTCCGAATCAGGACACGCCGCTGAGCGAGGGCAAGACGCCGATCCTGGGCATCGACGTCTGGGAGCACGCCTACTACCTCTCCTACCAGAACCGGCGTCCGGAATACCTAGAGGCCTGGTGGAACGTGGTCAACTGGCCTGAAATCGCCAGGCGCTACGAGACCGAGCGTTAAGCGCCTGTAGAAACCCCTCAAAAGTCTAGGTTTGCTGCCGATAAAGGGACCAACCGTTCCGGTTGAGTCCCATGAGAACTGTCCTCACCACAGTTTTCGCCTCCCTCCTCCTCGCGCCGGGTGCAATCGCGGCCGGAGACCCCGAGGTCGCGGCCCTTCAGGTGGGCCTGCGCACTCACGGCTTCTACGCAGGCACGGTGGACGGCGTCCTCGGCGCAAGCACCGCCGGCGCCGTTCAGCGGCTGCAGCGGAAGAAGGGACTCGCCGTCGACGGCGTTCCGGGCCCTCAGACGCGCAAGGCGCTCGGGCGGTACGGGAAGCGGGCACCGTTCGGCCGCCGTGTGCTCCTCGCCGGGATGCGCGGCTGGGACGTCGCGGCGCTGCAGTTCGCGCTCGCCTGGCACGGATTCCCCTCCGGCGGCTTCGACGGCATCCTGGGCCCGTCCACGGAGCAAGCGTTGCTCGACTTTCAGCGCTGGAGCGGGCTGAGCGTCGACGGTCGCGCCGGGCCGACGGTCATAGGTGCACTCAAGGGGCCGGTACCGACCTGTCCGATCTCCCTCTCCTCGCCGATGCCCGGCCCGTACACCGAGCTCTTCGGCCCCCGCGGAAACCGTTTCCACAGTGGCATCGACTACCCGGCCCAGCGAGGGGCTCCCGTCGACGCCGCTGCCTCAGGTTTTGTCACGTATGCCGGGTGGGCGGCCGGCGGCTGGGGCCGCCTCGTGACCGTCACCCACTCGAGCGGCGTACGCACGATGTACGCGCACCTATCGCGCGTCGCCGTTCGAGTCGGGCATCGTGTCGAGGTCGGCCAGCGCGTTGGCCGCGTCGGATCAAGCGGCCAGGCATCTGGCCCGCATTTGCACTTCGAGGTCCGCCTTCGGGGCGCCGCCGTCGACCCGCTCGGCGGGCTTCTCTAGCCCTCAGGCAGGCGGCGGCCGATCGTCCTCGACGTACGTCTCGCGGCGCCGGCCGAAGTAGCCGGGACCGCCCCAGCTCGACCAGAAGAGCAGGGAGAGCAGCACCCCGACAGCGCCGACGATCATCAGGATCCAGCCGATCGCATCCTCGTTGACGCCACCAATGTCACTGGTGACCCCCCAGACGAGGATCGCGCCGACGGCGATCAACAACAGGCCTACACCGAGTCCCATCC
>JBKPGE010000136.1:0-15262 GCA_046729215.1 Actinomycetota bacterium
GCGATCCTCGACCTCGCTCGGGACATGATCCGCCTGTCGGGCCGGGAGCCCGACCGGGACATCCCGATCGAGTTCATCGGCGTCCGGGCCGGGGAGAAGCTCCACGAGGAGCTCTGGGGCAAGGACGAGGAGGTCGTGGAAACGGGCCATGCGAAGATCAAGCGCGCGCGCCGCCTCCCGATCACTGCCTCGTGGCTCGACGACGAGCTCACGGTGCTCGAGCGTCTCGTGCGCGATGGAGAAACGCTGGAGGCCGTCTCGCGGCTCTCGACGATGGTGAAGACTCCTGTGCGAAGCCGGGTGCCGGCACCCGAGCCGGAACGCGTCACGGATTTCTAGGCGGGCAGCAGCAGTTCTAGGAGGCTGGCGGGATCGCGCCGGACCCGCGTTGACTCATCTGGCTCGCGCTTCTTGATCTCCAGGGCACGGGGATCGGTGATCGGCACGAGGCGCCCCTGGCGGATCAGCTCCTCGTCGACGCCGCCCAGTTGGCCGCCGAATGTCGTGTACACGGGCACACCCAGCGCGGCCGCCTCTCGATTCATCGTCCCCCCGGCGGACACGACCAGGTCGGCCAGGGCGATCAGGCTCTGGGCGTCGACCGCGTGGTCGGGGACGATCACGGCCGGCAGTCCGAGAGAGCGAACGTAGCCGCCCTGCTCCTTCGTCCGCGGCAGGACGACCGCGTCGACGCCCTCTAGGCCGCCGACGTGCTCGAGCACCTGGGGGAAGAGCGGGTTCGAGCGGCGGTGGTAGAGGGACACGTCCGGCGGAGTGCGAACGACGACGTGCGTCTTGTCGGTGCTCAGGCCCAGGCTCGAGGCAACCGAGCGGTCGGGCTCGAAGTCGGCGAGGTAGTACTCCTCCTTCAGCCCCTCGTACTGCCGGAGCTTCGGGGGCCGAACCCCATAGCGCGCGAGCCGTTCCGGCGGGATCGCGTCCGGGACGAGGACGTGCGTCGCCGCCCGCAGCCCGAGCTGGTGCTGCAGCCAGGCGAACTCGTAGTCGAAGGTCGTGGTGCTCGGGATCCCGAGCCGCCGGGCGGTGATCGTCAGCTCGTGGGATCCGTGGGCGAGCGCGCTGTCAAACCGTCGTCCTTTGGCCCAGCGCCGGAGGTCGCCCAGCCGGGAGGTGAGCGCGCGGGCCTTCCCGACCCGTGAGCGCCCGCCGTGGCGGCCGAAAACCTCTGCCTCGATTCCGTGCAGCTCGAGCAGCTCCAGCGTCTGCGCGTAGCTCCTGGCGGTGACCTCCACTTCGGCGCCGCGCTCCTCGAGGATCCGAATGAGCGGGCGGAACACCAGGACGTGGGCCGGCGCCGTGATGTCGATCCAGACTCTCAGAGCCGCTCCACTATTCGGAACCGGATCGCCTCGATCAGCGTGTCTGCCTCGATCGGCTGCTCGAAGAACCGCTCGTGCGCCTTGCGCCAGTCCTCGACCGACTCGAAACCCTCACCCTCGTCCCGCGCGAAGCCGAGATCGATCTCGGAAGCCGGGATGACGCGGATCCCGGTGATCTCGACGATCGCCCGCGGCTGGCCTTTCTCGTCTTCCAGGACGAACCGGTCGCCGGGCGTCGCCGACGGCTCGTCGCTCTCCGCAAGGCCGGCCGTAGATTCCTTCGCCCCGGAAAGCACGGCCTCCACGAGACGCCGCCGCAAGTCGGTGCCGGGGTAGCCGAGCTCGAACTCCGGCAGATCGCTCAGCTGGCGAGGGCCTCCAGGCGGGGCTCACGAAGCGCGCCGGGGCGGCGCTCCACGTGTCGCTCGTGCCAGAGCGTGAAGGCCAGGAGCCCCCAGAGCTGGCGCGAGAGGTCTTCCTCACCGGACACGTGGCGGTCGAGCAGTCGCTCGACGACCTGGGGCTGGAAGTAGCCCTGCCCGCGCAGGGTCTCGGCGGAGAGGACGTCGCGGGCGAACGGCTCCAGGTCGCCACGCAGCCAGGCGGCCGCCGGGATCGAGAAGCCGCGCTTTCGCCCATACACGATCCGGCGTGGAAGGAGTGGCGCGGCGGCCTTGCGCAAGAGCCGCTTCTTGCGCAGTCCGCTGACCTTGAGCTTCGTCCGGAGCGCCTGGGCAAGGCCGGCGACGACCGGATCGAGGTAGGGGACGCGGGCTTCCAGCGAGTGGGCCATGGAGGCGCGGTCGGTCTTCACGAGGAGGTCGTCGACGAGGTAGAGGCCGAGATCGACGTCCTGGAGCCGGGCCAGAAGCTCTGCCCCCTCGGTCTCCGCGAACCGCTCGCGCAAGAGATCCACGGGATCTAAGCGTGAGCCACTCAAGGGGTCTGACCCCAAGAGCTCGGCGCGTGCGTCCGGCGAGAAGATCTCCTTCCACGCGTGGTGTCGCTCGAGCGGCGGCAGATTTGCGCCTCGCACGAAGCGTTTCGCCTTGTAGTCGAAGCTCGCCTTCCGGCCCGAGCTCGGCAGCAGCTCCACGAGGGGTCTGACCCCAGAGGCGAGCCGGCCGAAGCGAAGGGCGAGCAGATCCGCTGCGTACGTGTAGTAGCCGCCAAAGAGCTCGTCGCCGCCCTCCCCGGAGAGGGCGACCTTGACGTGCGAGGCGGCGAGCTCCGAAACGAGATAGGTCGGGAGCGCCGAAGAGTCCGCGAACGGCTCGTCGAAGGCGTCGGCCAGCGCGGGGAGGAGGAGCGCGGCGTCGGGCCGGAGGATGAGCTCCTCATGCCGCGTTCCGTACATCGTCGCCACCGACCGGGCGTCGTCCAGCTCGTCGAAGGAGCGCTCCTCGAAGCCGATCGAGAAGGTGTGGACCGGCTCAGCGTTCTCCTGGGCGGCCAGTGCGGCGAGCACGGCCGAGTCGACGCCGCCCGAGAGCAACACGCCCACCGGAACATCTGCGATCAGATGCGCCCGAACCGAGTCGCGCAGTCGCGCTCGCAGCTCCTCTGCCAACTCCGACGTGTCGTCGCGGCGAAGATCCTCGGCCCGAACCGGTGCAGGCCGCGAGAAGCGGTCGATCCGCGCCTCGCCGTTCTCCCACACCAGGAGCGAGCCGGGCGGAAGCTTCCGCACCTCGCGGAAGATCGAGTAGGGCGCCGGGATGGAATTGAAGGCTAGGAAGGCCTCGAGCGCATCGTGGTCGATCTCGCCGCGCGGCAGCGCGCGCAACTCCGAAGCGAAGGCGAGGCCGTCCGCCTCGATCCGGTAGTAGAGCGGCTTGATCCCGAAGGGATCGCGGGCGAGGACGAGGCGCTGCCGCCCGGCGTCCCATACGGCGACGGCGAACATGCCGCGCAGCCGCTCGGCGAAGCGCTCCCCGTACTCCTCGTAGAGGTGGACGAGCACTTCGGTGTCCGACTGTGTCCGGAGGCGATGTCCGGCGCGCTCGAGGCCGGCTCGGAGCTCGCGGTAGTTGTAGATCTCCCCGTTCTGGACGACGTGGACAGTGCCGTCCTCGTTGGCGATCGGCTGGTCGCCGGTCTCGAGGTCGATGATCGAGAGCCGGCGGGCGGTCAGCCCCACCGGGCCGTCGACGAGAACGCCGTCGGAGTCCGGTCCGCGATGGAGGAGCGTCGCGCTCATCGCACGCAGGCGCTCGGAATCGACCGCGCCGCTCCGCGACGCGATTCCGGCAATGCCGCACACGGTTTAGTGCCCCGCCCGGCGCACTGCCCTACTCTACTTTCGTGGGTCGGACCGCCCCGCGCAGCGACTGACCGAGCACCCGCCAGCCGGTCGTGGCGAGCGTCCGCAGGTAGAGCCCGACGGAGCGATCGGCGATCCACTCGAGGTCGTGCGCGAGCTTCTCCGCCATCGAGGTCTCGTAGCCCCGCCGCACCTGCGCGAAGCCCGTCACACCCGGACGGACCACGAGCCGCTGCCAGTAGGCGGGAAGGTCAGAGGCGAGCTGCTCGAAGAAAATCGGCCGGATCGGGCGTGGCCCGACGAGGCTCATCTGACCGCGGAGCACGTTCCACAGCTGCGGCAGCTCGTCGAGCTGCGTCGCCCGCAGCCAGCGGCCGACGGCCGTCTGCTCGTCGCGGGTTCGGCGTACGAGCTCCTCGCCGAGGTAAGGCCCGAGCCGCTCCTCCGCGCCCGAGCCCAGCGTCCGGAACTTGAGCATCGTGTAGAAGCGTCCGCCGCGCCCCACCCGCTCGCCGCGGTAGAGGAGCGGGCGCCCGCTCGTCGCGAGGATCGCCAGGCTGATGAGAGCGATCGGAATCGCGGCGACGACGAGGAAGAGGAGTGACAGGACCACATCGAGCGTGCGAAGCACCAGGTCCACGCCCCTGCGCTTTGGTGTGTCGCGGGCCCGGCGGATGAAGCTCTCGGAGAGGGACTGCTCCTGCGGCGGCCGCATGTCGAGCACCCGTGGATGGTAGTCCCCAGTCCGCGTCCACACTGTCCGAACGGCCAGTTGGCGGGCTGAGAGGCGAGTTGTAGCGTCTGGCAACGGCATTTTCCCTGCATTTGCGGTGGTTCGGGGCCGACTGCGACGGCTTCGAGCGGCTAGAAGAGAAAGGTTAGAACGTTGAAGAACGCAGTCATCGCCGCACTCGTCGCTGCGATCGTCGCAGCGGCAAGCGGCACGGCAGCGACCATCGTCGTCACCTCCAAGAACATCAAGAACGGCACGATCCAGGTCGCCGACATCAGTGCGAAGGCCCAGCGGGCCCTGAAGGGTCGAAGAGGCTCGCGCGGTGCCCAAGGCGTTCCGGGCATCCAGGGTCTAAAGGGCGACAAGGGCGATACGGGCCCGTCGAACGTCTACGGGGCGTCCCTCTGCACGACCGGAATGCCCGGTTGCCCTGCCGGCAGCCCGCCGCCGAAGGAGCTCACCGCTTCGAGCTTCAGCGAGGCGGACTACTTCGTCACAGTCAATATCCCTGCTGGCGCCTATTCGGCCCACGCGAGCGTCACGGTCGTCGCTCCGCCCGACGGCGATGCCGATCAGGACAACGACCCCGATTGGCGCGTCGAGTGCACGCTTCGAGCTCCGCTGAGCGGCCCCGGGTACGCGGGCGGGGCAACCGCGACGGTAGGGGCGTACAACGGCGACGCGAGCGAGGCGACGCTTCCGATTGTCTTCGCCGGCAACCTTCCGAACGGCGGTCCACTCGGGCTCAAGTGCCGACGCGGGGCCGGCTCGGGCGCGGCCGGCACCGGGTCGTCCAACCCGAAGGTCGTCTACGTCGAGGTGAGCGCGATCCGAGCCGGATCTCTCGGCTAGTCCGATCAAGCCGGTAGACAGCACGAGGGCCGGCTTCCGCCGGCCCTCGTGAGCTTCGATCAGGCAAGGCTAGTGGCCGCGCTTCTTGCCGTGGCCGTTGTCCTTGCCCTTGTTTTTGTCCTTGTCCTGGCCGTGATGGTGGCCATGGTCGCCGGTCCCCGGGAGGCGGAAGAGCAGCAGCTGTCCACCCTCACGGACGAAGGTCAACGGGCCATGCACCTCCTCCTGCACGGCGAGCGTATGCGCCTGGATGTCGACGAGGAACGCGCCCTTGCCGAAGAATTTCGACGCCTCGACGATGCCGCTCGACTCCCACGAGCCCCACAGGCCCTTGGCCGTGCTCGCGTCCACGTCGGTCGGGCCCTCGTCGGCGGACTGATTCACGCGAGCGACGACGTACGGATCGCCGCCGCGCTTCAGGTCGTACGCCCAGATGCGCGCCGGTGTGCCCGTGCCGATCGGGTACTGGTTCTGCGTACCGGGATCCTCCTGGAAGAGCAGGAGATCCTTTGTCGTCTCGACGTTGTCGGGCTGGTGGATGAGGTCAAGGGCACCCGCGCCCGCGGCGCCGCGCACATCGCCGTCGATCAAGATCGAGAGGCTCTCGACCTGCGTCGGATCCTTGGGGTCGAGCACCATCTTGAAGAGGCGGCCGTTCGGCCACGGTCCCATCGTCCCCGCCGGTCCGCGGCGTAGCCGGCCGGTTGCGGGATCTGGAAGCGCCCGTGGTTCGCCCGTATCGGCGAAGTACACGACGTTGTGGTGATGGCGGTCGTACGCGATGTCTTCGACGCGGATGAACTGGAAGACGTTGTTCGCGTTCGACCAGTTTTCGAGCGCCGTCTGGTCGCCCTTGGCGATGTTGGCCGGCACCTGGATGAAGTGGCCTGCCGCGGATTGGCTACCGCTCAGGTCGCCGTAGTCATTGACCGCCGGGTTCGAGGACTGGAACGCCCAGAGCGTGCCCTGGTCGTTCCACACCGCGTCTGCGTTGGCAGCGGTGTACATATAGAGCTGTGACGCAGGAGCGCTAAACGTGTCGTCACCCGAGAGGACGACCGGGTGGCCGTACTTCTCGAGCGCGACGCTGTTCTCATGGTTGTGGCGGCCCATGCCGTAGATCGACCTGTACTGACCGCTCTTCACGTCGTAGGCGACGACCACGCCGGCCTGCTCGGCGCCCGGGCCTGGAGGCCACGCGGTGCCCGTGCGGTTGACGAAGTCGGTTGCCTCCTCGTTCGTGAACAGGATCGGACGGCTGAACCCCTGCTTGTGGGAGGCGAGGAAGTTCGAGCAGAAGCGCTGGTAGTTCGCTTCGCTCGGAATCACATAGCTCCCGGCAAGCGTGCCGGCCGACTGGCGAACGAGCGTCAGCTTGCTCACGAGCGCGTTGGTGAAGTTCGTGACCCCGACCCCGGTTGCCGGGTTGAACGGAAACGGGACCGCCGAGGTCTCGTGGTTCACGTACGCCTGGACCGTATGCCCCTTTCCTTTCCGAAGCGAGATCCCATCGGGAAGCGTGTCGAACATGTACGACGAGCCGGGAAGCGTCTCGCCGACAGTGATCAGCGGCGTGACGCTTGCGCCCGGAACAGCCGCATCGAGCATCGCCGACTGTGGTGTCTTGAACCCGGCGCGGTGGGGCTTGCCCTTGCCCTTGCTCGCCGCCGCCGGCATTGCGACGGTTGCGACCGCCAAGACCAAGAGTGCGATCGACGCCGCAAGAGCGGCCGTGCGGCCGCGTCTCTCTGCACTTCTCGAGCTATGCAAATTTCTCCCCTTTCGCTTTTTCTACATTCGCAGAGCTTTTTTCCGTCGGTGATTCTTGGCAAACCTTCGAGCTTATCCGTCTGCCTCTCCGTATGATGATTCCTTATGGACACCCGCCAGCTCGCAGCCTTTTGTGCCGTCGTCGACCGACGGAGCTTCTCGCAGGCTGCGGAGCAGCTGGGCGTAACTCAGCCGGCCGTCAGCCTCCAGATCCGGTCGCTGGAGAAGCGGCTCGGCCAGCGGCTCGTCGACCGCTCCGGCCGGCGAGTGGAGCCGACCGAGGCCGGCCAGCGCCTCTACCGGAACGCGCAGCGGCTGCTTGCCGTCGAGGAGCAGCTGCTCGAGGAGGTGGCGGGCAACGGTAACGGAGAGCTCACCGGGCGGCTCGAGATCGGCTGCTCCACCGGGCCAGGCGCGACGGTCCTGCCGCTCCTGCTCTGCCAGTTCCAGGACGCGAATACCGGCGTCACCATCTCGCTCTCCGTCAACGACACACAGCACGTGATCGACTCGGTTGCCCGGCGCGAGCTGGAGCTGGGAGTCGTGGGTGCGGCGACGCGACACAGGGGCGTGACCTTCGAGCCGTTCTTCCAGGACGAGGTCGTGCTCGCCGTGCCGCCCGACCATCGGTTCGCCGGCAAGACGGTGGGGCTTGACGACCTGCGCGCCGAGAAGCTGATCCTCATGCAGGAAGGGGCCGGAGTCCGGCAGATGATCGAGGACGAGCTCCGCTCCGCCGGCCTACGCCTGCGCGACCTCGAGGTTCGGCTCGAGCTCGGGCTCCAGGAGTCGGTGAAGGCGGCCGTGGCGGCGGGCCACGGGGTCACGTTCATCTCCCGCTCGTCGATGGAGCCCGAGTTGGCGAGCGGGAGCCTGGCGGCGGCGCGGGTGAAAGGGCTCGATCCGACGCGCGAGATCTCGCTCGTCCGCTCGACCGGGCGGACTCCGAGCCGCGTCGCCGACGCGTTCGTCGAGTTCGCGCGCGAAAAGGTTCCGTGATCGTCCGCTGGGGCCTCGAGGAGCTGCCCGGCCTCCTCGGCGAGCTCGGGATCGACCGTCCCTTTCTGCTTGCCAGCCCGCGCTGGGACAAGCTCGGGATCGACGCGGCGGCGCGCTGGGACGAAATCCCGTCCCACCGGATCGAGGCGCCCGACGGAGTCGACGGCGTGGTGGCTGTGGGCGGCGGCAGCGCGATCGACACCGCGAAAGCGGTCTCGGCCGCGCGCGGCCTGCCGCTCGTGTCTGTGCCGACCACGTACTCCGGCGCCGAGTGGACGCCGTTCTACGGCGTCCGTGATCCGGAGCGGCGCATGCGGGGCGGCGGCGGCGGCGCGCAGCTCGCCGGCATCGTCTACGAGCCGGAGCTGACGCTGGACCTGCCACGCGACGCTAGCGTCGGGACCGCCCTCAACGCGCTCGCCCATGCCGCTGAGGCCCTCTATCACCCGGCGCGAAAAGAGGAGTCCGATCGAGCCGCGGGCGAGGGCGCCACGCTGATCTCCACCTCACTGCCCGAGGTCGCGGAGAACGGCAGCGAGATCGGGCCCCGAAAGACGCTCCTCAAAGGTGCCGCCCATGCCGGCGAAGCTCTCGCCCTCTCGGGTCTCTGCGTCGGTCATGCGATGGCGCAGGTGCTCGGGGGGCGCTACGGACTGGCGCACGGCGCGATGAACGCGCTCTGCCTGCCGCCGGCGCTTCGCTTCAACAAGGAGGCCGTCCCAGAAGCCGTCGAGCGCTTCGGCGACGCCATGGGGACGAGCGATCCGATCGGGCGAGTGACCGAGCTCGCGCGTCTCGGAGGGTTCGAGCGGCTCCGCGACTTCGGCGTCCCGGAGGCGGAGCTCCCGGACGTGGCCGAGGCTGCTGCCGCCAGGCCCGGTGCCAAGGCGAACCCGCGCCCGGCCTCACCGGCGGAGATCGAAGAGCTGCTCCGCTCGATCTACTAAGCCCTCCTAGCAGCTGCCGCGCGTCGGCTCGCCGCCGGGCCCCGCGACGAAGTAGCCCGCCGCTTCGACGCAGTACGAGCTCGCGTCGGCGCGCACGACCTTCACATCGCCGAACGTCGTGCCGGTGTAGGTGCCCCGAATCCGGTGGTTGACTTCGAGCACCGTCGTCGCAGTGGTGAGCATCGCGCTGGGCGCCCCGTCGTGCACGGTCTTCTTGGCCTGCTGGGCCCAGAGGACACCGACAAGGGCGAGACAGGCCAGGAGGGAGATCGCCCCGAAGACTTTGAGCACGTCTCCGATATCGGCATAGAGCTCAGCGGCTTGAATAATGCACGCTAATGAGTGGGATTAGCTGACCGGTGGTAGCATCACGCGGGTGGGCGCCGCGTCCTCCTTCGACGTGCTCGTGATCGGTTCGGGAGCCTCCGGGCTCGCCGCGGCGGTCTCCGCAGAACGCGCAGGCGCTCGCGTGGCTCTGGCTTCGAAAGGCGCGCTCCAGTCCTGCAACTCCGCCAAGGCTCAGGGCGGCATCCAGGCAGCCTTCGGCGCCGAAGACTCGCCCGAGATCCACGCCGAGGACGTCTGGCGAAGCTCGCACGAGACGGCCGACCGGCGGCTCGTCGAGGTCCTGACCGGCGAGGCGCCGTCGGCGATTCACTGGCTCGAGGAGCTGGGTGTCCAGTTCACGCGCGAGAACGGCGGCTACCGGCTCGCACGCTGCGGCGGCGCGACGCGCAGGCGCCTGCTCCAGGTCGGCGATCGCACGGGGCTCGCGATCACCACGGCGCTCCGGGAGGCCTTCGAGGCGGGGTCCGGCACCGCGTTCCCGAAGTCTCCTCTGACGAAGCTCGAGCGCGCAGGTAGCGGCTGGCGAGCCCGCTGTGGCGAGCATGTCATCGAGGCCGGGACCGTGGTCCTCGCCGCCGGTGGCAGGTGTTTCCGCGAGGCCAAGCAGCGCGGCGAGCTGTCTACGAACCATCCCGGGGCGACCGGCGAGGTGACGGAGATCGCGATCGGCCTCGGCGCCGAGTCGCGCGACCTCGATGCCCTGCAGTACCACCCGAACGGCGGCGCCTGGCCGCAGACGATGCAGGGCTATTCGATCCCGGAGACGACGCGTGCATACGGCGCGGTTCTGCTCAACGCCGAACAGGAAGAGTTCACCGACTCCCTCGGTCCTCGCGACGAGGTCTCGCAGGCGATCTTCGACGAGGTGGAGAGCGGGAAAGGCGTGGAGACGGAGGACGGCCGACCAGCCGTCTACCTTGACACGACGCGAATTGCCGAGGCCGATGCCGAGGTGTCTCTCCCGTACATGCTGAGGCGGTACCGCGCCGGGGGCATCGACCCGCTGGCCGAGCCGATCCTCACCTACCCGGTGCTCCACTACCAGAACGGGGGCCTCGTGATCAACGAGCACGGCGAGACGACGGTTGAGGGCCTCTATGCGGCGGGCGAGATCGCCGGCGGCACCCACGGGCGAAACCGGATGATGGGCAACTCGCTGCTGGAGTGCACCGTGTTCGGGCGGCGCGCCGGCAAGGCGGCGGCGGAGAAAGCGCGATGAGCACGGTCGAGACGGACATCCAACAAGCGGTCGAGGATGCCGCGGCCTACCTGTACGTCTGGGCGCTGAAGGACATCCCGCAAGACCTCCGCGATGCCCTGGCGGATGCCGCCGACCGCGAGACATCGATCCCGGGTCAGCGCGTTCTCCAGACCATCCTCCGCAACGTCGAGGTCGCCGAGGACGAGAAGAATCTCGTCTGCCAGGACACCGGCATCGCCGTCTACTACTGCAGGGTCGGCGAGCACTTCCCTCTCCACCCCGCCCGGATCTACCAGGCCCTCTACGACGGGACGGTGCGCGCCACGCTCGACCACCCGCTGCGCTCGAACACGGTCCACACGCTCACGCGCGAGAACACCGGCCCGAACGTCGGCTACCGCGTCCCGATCGTCCACTGGGAGTTTGTCCCCGATTGGGACGGGCTCGACGTCAAATGTGTCCCCAAGGGCTCGGGCTCGGAGAACATGAGCTTCCTGAAGATGTGCGTCCCCGCCGACGGCGTGAAGGGGATCAAGCAGTTCGTCTTGGAGTCCATCGTCGGCGCCGGTGGCAAGCCCTGCCCGCCCGGGATCGTGGGGGTGGGGATCGGCGGCTCCGCCGACTACGCGATGCACCTGGCGAAGGAGGCGATCGCGAGGCCCGTCGGCTCGCAGAACGAGGATCCGCTGGTTGCGCAGCTCGAGGAGGAGCTGACCGGGCTTCTGAACGAGACCGGGATCGGTCCCATGGGCCTGGGCGGCGACGTGACCGTCCTCCACTGCCACGTCGAGCACGCGGACACGCACATGACGCTCAATCCGGTCGCGGTCAACTACCAGTGCTGGGCGGCGCGGCGCGCGACGGCGCACATCGCGGCTGACGGGGCGACCGACTTCGACCGAGAAGCCTGATGGCCGAGCACCGGCTGACATTTCCGGCGTCCGAGGAGGACATCCGCAAGCTCCAGGCCGGCGACCTCGTCACCGTGGACGGGCACATCATCGGGATCCGGGACCGCTCCCACATCCGGATCTTCGACGAGGGTCACGAGCCGCCGATGGACCTGAGCGGAGCATTCCTCCTGCACACCGCGCCCGGCGTTCGGAAGGTCGGTCCCGGCCGCTACGAGAAGGTCTCCATCGGCACGACGACGAGCGCTCGCATGGTGCGCTTCACCGAGGGGCTCGGTCGCGACTACGGCGTGCGTGCGATCGCCGGCAAGGGCGGACTTCCGGACGAGGCGATCGAGCCGATGCGGAAGCACGGGATGGTCTACTTCGCGATCGTCGGCGGCGCGGCGGCGCTCGAGACCACGCAGATCGAGGAGATCGAAGAGGTCGCCTGGGAGGAGCTCATGCCGGAGTGCCTCTGGAAGTTCCGCGTCAAGGACTTCGGGCCGCTGTGGGTCGGGATCGACTCGCATGGCAACTCGCTCTTTCACGACGTCCAGGAGGAAGCCACCAAGCGGCTGGAGGACATCGTTGCCCGCCTTTGACCTGCCTGCTCGCAACGGGGGGCTGACGCACGTCCTCGACAAAGGGCTCGGCCCGCGGGCCTGGGAGGACGTGCTCGACACGAGCGGCGACTACATCGACGTCGTCAAGCTCGGTTGGGGAACGGCGTACGTCACGCCGAACCTGAAGCGCAAGCTGAAGGTTCTCCGTGACAAGCGCGTCGTCATCGGCGGGACGTTCTTCGAGGCGATCTGGGCACGCGGCAAGGTGGAGGAGTACAAGGGCTGGCTGACCGAGCTCGGCCTTACGCACGTCGAGATCTCCGACGGAGCGGTCGAGATGCCGCGCGAAGAGAAGCTCGAGCTCATCGCCGATCTGGCTCGGGACTTCACCGTCCTTTCCGAGGTCGGCTCGAAGGACTCGAGCGTGAACTTCGCGCCTTACCTGTGGGTCGACTGGATCAAGGAAGAGCTCGGGGCCGGCGCCTGGAAGGTGATCACCGAGGCACGTGAGGGCGGCACTGCCGGGATCTTCCGTCCCACCGGCGAGATGCGAACGGGGTTGATCGACGAGATCGTCCACGACATCCAGCCGGCCGACCTCGTCTTCGAGGCGCCGACGAAGACAGCGCAGGCCTGGTTCGTGCGGGAGTTCGGGCCGGAAGTGAATCTCGGGAACATCCCGCCCGACGAGGTGATCCCGCTCGAGACGCTGCGCCGAGGACTGCGCGCCGACACGCTGAAGGAGGTGCTGCTTGGCGACCGCACCCCCGCTTCCTGAGCTCGATTTCGAAGCGATGCGCGCGGACGAGCTCCTCCGCTGGGCGTACGACGAGTTCGGAGACCAGCTCTGCCTCACGTGCTCCTGGCAGAAGCAGTCGTCGGTGCTCGTGCACATGGTCTCGGAGCTCGGCCTCGACATTCCGATCATCGAGCTCGACACGCATCTGTTCTTCCGCGAGACCTATGAGACCCGCGACGCGCTGGTCGAGCGATACGGCCTCAAGCTCCTTCCGCCCCCGCCGGTGATCACGGTCGCCGAGCAGCACAAGCGGGAAGGCCCGAATCTGTGGGAGCACGACCCCGATCGCTGCTGCCACATCCGGAAGGTCGAGCCGCTGTTGGAGGCGCTCGAGCCGTACGGCGCCTGGATCTCCGGGATCCGCCGCGACCAGTCGCCCTCGCGGGCCACGACGCCGAAGGTGCAGTGGTCGGAGCGTTACGGCGTCTGGAAGATCCACCCGCTTGTCGACTGGGACGAGCGCCTCGTCTGGGGCTACATCCAGGTCAACGAGATTCCGTTCAACCCGCTCCACGAGGCCGGGTATAGGTCGATCGGCTGCATGCCGTGCACGCGTCCGACGGCACCCGGCGAGGAGGAGCGGGCGGGACGCTGGGCCGGCTCGGACAAGCTCGAGTGCGGCATCCATGTGGACACACCCATCAATGCGAAGGAGACCACTTGAACAACGGCTTTACGCTCTGGTTCACAGGCCTTTCCGGGGCAGGCAAGACGACGATTGCGGAGATCGTCGGGCCGCAGCTCGAGGGCCGGGGACACCGTGTCGAGTACCTGGACGGGGACGTCGTCCGCACGCACCTCTCGAAGGGCCTCGGCTTCTCGAAGGAGGACCGCGACACGAACATCGAACGGATCGGTTGGGTCGCCTCGCGGCTGACCCGCCACGGCGCGGCGGTGCTCGTCTCGGCGATCTCCCCGTACGAGGAAACGCGGCGCCATGCGCGCGAGCTGGTCGAGGAGCAGGGTGCGTTCGTGGAGGTGTACGTGGCCACCTCGGTCGAGGAGTGTGCCAGGCGCGATGTGAAGGGCCTTTACGAAAAGGCCTTCGCCGGAGAGCTCAAGGAGTTCACCGGCGTGTCGGACCCCTACGAGGAGCCGCGCCAACCGGAGCTGCGGGTCGACACCGAGGAACATCCGCCCGACGAGTCGGCGCGAATGGTCCTCGACAAGCTCGAGCAGCTCGGTCTCACCCGAGCCGAGGTCGCCGCCGAGGTGTCGCTATGAGCCGTGTCCTCGTGCCAGGCACGCGGACCGGTCTGATCGCACCCCACGGTGGAGAGCTCGTCGACCGGACCGGGGAGCGACCCGAGGATCTGAGCGGCCTCGAGGTCATCGCGCTGACCTCGCGGGAGCTGTCTGACCTGGACATGATCGCTTCGGGCGCCTTGAGCCCTCTCGAAGGGTTCATGGCCAAAGGGGACTACGACAGCGTTGTCGACGAGATGCGCCTGGCGGATGGGCTTCCATGGGCGCTTCCTGTCTGCCTCGCCGTCGACGAGCCCCCGCAGGGCGACCGCGTCGTCCTGGCCGGCGCCGAAGGCCGCGCGCTCGCCGTCCTCGACGTGGAAGAGACCTTCGAGTACGACAGGGAGCGCGAGGCCGAGCAGTGCTTCCGCACAACCAATGACGCCCACCCCGGAGTCGCGCGGCTCTACAACCAGAAGCCGCTCTACCTCGCGGGCCGAGTGACCGTCTTCGAGCGCGCTCAGCCGCCCTTCCCGGAGCTGGCGCTCGACCCCGCCGAGACCCGCGCTGAGTTCAGCCGCCGTGAGTGGAAGCGGATCGTCGGATTCCAGACCCGGAACCCGATCCACCGCGCGCACGAGTACCTGACCAAGACCGCGCTCGAAACCGTCGACGGCCTGCTCATTCACCCGCTCGTCGGTGAGACGAAGTCCGACGACGTCCCCGCCGTCACCCGCGTCGACTGCTACCGCGTGCTGGTCGACAACTACTACCCGAGAGACCGCGTCGTCGTCTCCGCCTTTCCGGCCGCGATGCGCTACGCAGGCCCGCGAGAGGCGATCTGGCACGCGATCTGCCGCAAGAACTACGGCTGCTCGCACTTCATCGTCGGCCGCGACCACGCCGGTGTCGGCGACTACTACGGCTCGTACGACGCCCAGCTGATCTTCGACGAGTTCGAGCCGCACGAGCTCGACATCGAGCCGATGTTCTTCGAGCACGCCGTCTTCTGCCGCGTCTGCGGCTCGATGGTGTCGCCGAAGACCTGCCCGCACGGCGGCGACGACCACGTCTTCCTCTCCGGGACGAAGGTCAGAGAGATGCTGGGTCGAGGCGAGCTGCCCCCGGCTGAGTTTTCGCGGCCGGAGGTCGCCGCCGTGCTGATCGAATCGATGACGGCTCCCAGGTCACAGGTCACAGACGCGGACGTCCCCCTGTGACCTGTGGCCTATGGCCTGAGAACGTCCATTGATCCTCCCGCCTCCGCTCCATAGGATCTGTATATGCCGTGGATGCCGCGGGTGAAATAGAGAGATTTACATAGATTTCGCGGCGCGCGGCCCCTAGGGGGTGTGGGGCATATGACGGA
>JBKPGE010000137.1:0-39251 GCA_046729215.1 Actinomycetota bacterium
ATCGGGGCGCCGAGATTTGAACTCGGGACCTCTAGTCCCCCAGACTAGCGCGCTAACCAGGCTGCGCCACGCCCCGCTGGGATTGATCGTAGCGAACCGCCTTATCGCGCAACGCTCCGTTCGTCCACCAGCCGAAAGACCGGATGACGGGATACTTCGGCCGCGAACGCCTCGAGCGGCGCGTCAGGCGTTGCCTCGAAGAACGGCTTCACGATCCTCGTCGTGCGAAGGTATTCGCGGAGTACCGGAGCCGCCTCCTTCGGGCCGACCTCTTCGACCCGATGACGCGTGCTCTTCCGGGCCCGGGTCAGTTCTACCTCCCCCGCCGCCCTCGCGTTCTTGACCCACTCGCGCTCGCCGTACGGCGCGACGAGCCACCGCGTGTCGTCGTCGATCACCAGGCTCACAGGAGTCGAGTAGCGGCGGCCGGTCTTCCGCCCTGGCACCGTGAGGATGTGGAGCCGCTTCCCGGCGAGGCCGAGCCGGACGAGCGGGGTGATCAGGATGTTCAGAAGTCGCCGGAGCGGGCTCTTCAGGTAGACGGCGGCCGGGTCTACTGCTCCTCCGGCTCCGGAGCTTCCTTCGTCATCGCCTGCTCGAGCTCGCTGCGCGTCGCGCCGGTCATGATCGCGACCGCCTCCGGCATCGTGTGCGTCTGCGGCGTCACGACGGCAACCCGCTTGCCGAGCCGCATGATGAAGATCCGGTCCGCCAGCTCGAAGACGTGCGGCATGTCGTGGCTGATGATGATCACCGGCAGGCCTTGCTCACGAACCCGCAGGATGAGGTCGACGACCTGCCGTGTCTCCTTCACCCCGAGCGCGGCGGTCGGCTCGTCCATGATCGCCAGCCGCTCGGCCCACTTGGCAGCACGAGCGACCGCGACCCCCTGACGCTGCCCTCCGGAGAGATCCTCGACTGGCTGCGTGATCGATTGGACGCCGATCTTGAGCTCCTCGAAGTGGCGGGCGGCCTCTCGGCGCATCCTGCGCTTGTCGAGCAGGCGCAGTCCGAGGCCCAGCGGGCCGCGTAACCGCGCCTCCCGGCCGAGGAAAATGTTCGAGGCGATGTCCATGGAGGGCGCCACGGCCAGATCCTGGTAGACGGTCTCGATCCCCGCGCGTCGCGCGTCGCCCGGGGACCGGAAGCGCACACGGTTTCCGTCGAGGCGGATCTCGCCGTCGTCGGGCTGGAGCGCCCCCGACAGCGCCTTGATCAGGGTGGACTTGCCGGCGCCGTTGTCTCCGATGATCGCGACGATCTCGTTCGGGTAGAGCTCGAAGTCCGCGCCGTTCAATGCGACCACGTGCCCATAGCGCTTGACCAGCCCATGTGCCTCGAGGATCGGCTGAGCACTCACCGCCGAACCCTCCCACGCCCAGCGTGTCGACTTGTCATTTCAGGCGGCCGCATGGGCGAAGCCCGCACGGCCTCGACGAGACATCGCAAGCGAGGTCTCCTCATGCCCGCGTCCGGTGCGTGAGCTGGTCGACCGACACGGCGAGGATGACGAGGATTCCGGTCACGAAGTACTGCCAGACGACCTCGACGCCGATCAGCGTCAGGCCGTTCCTGAACACACCCACGACGATCGCGCCGATGAGCGTGCCGATGACGCTGCCCCTCCCGCCGAACAGGCTCGTCCCGCCGAGCACGACGGCGGTGATGGCGTCGAGGTTCTCCGTCGTCTGCCCGGCATTCGGATCGCCGAGCTCGGTACGGCCGACGAGCAGCAGCGCCGCGATGCCATAGGTCAGCCCAGCGAGGACGTAGACGCTGAGGAGCACGCGGTTCACCTTGATTCCCATGAGTCGCGAAGCCTCGATGTCGTCGCCGGACGCGTAGACATGCCGCCCCCAAGCCGTCTGGGTGAGCGCATACCAGGCGATCCCGAAGAGCACGAACATCACGACGACGCCGTAGGTGATGTCCGTGCCCCGAACAGTGAAGGTCTTGCCGAAGAAGAGGAGCTGGCTCGGCAGGTCCGAGTACGTCTCGTCGTTCGAGTAGACGTGCGTCAGGGCGAACGCGATGTTGAGCGTGCCGAGGGTGACGATGAACGCCGGCAGCCTCACGCCCGTCACGAACGCGCCGTTCACGAAGCCGAATGCGACGCACGCCAGGATCCCGAGCGCGATCGCAAGGTACGGGTTGATGCCGTTCGCGACCGCGAGCTTGGTCATCACGATCTGGCCGAAGGCCATCACCGTTCCGCAGGAGAGGTCGATGCCCGCGGTGAGGATCACGAACGTCTGGCCGATCGCGAGCACCCCGACGACCATCACCTGCTGGAGGATCAGCGAGAGGTTCTGTCCGTGCAGGAAGTTGTCCGACTTCACGGAGAAGAACGCCATCGCGAGGATCAGGGCCAGGAGCGGCCCAACCGTGGGCGCCGTGAGGACGCGCCGCGCGAAGCGAAGCGCGGCTTGGGCGCCGGTGACCGGCTGCTCGGCGGGTGTGATGTCCTCGGTCGTCGTCAAGGGCAGTATCGGCGCACGGCGCGGACGGCGCGTGGAGGAGAGCGCCGCGACCGGGGCGTGTAGCTACGCCCCGGTCGCAATGCTGCAGGGTCTAGCCCCAGCAGTTCTTCAAGCCGTAGGCGACCGTCTTGGACGGGACGCCCTTGAGCGCGTTCTTCGCGATCAGGTTCACGCCCGTGTCCGTGTACCCGGAGACCTTCTTGCCGGTCTTCGCGTACCGCACCACGGCCGTGACCCCCCTTGACGCCATGAGCAGCGGATACTGCTGCGACGTCGCGTCGATGATCCCGGCCCGGACGTTTCGGACACCGGCGCAGCCACCGTCGACCGATACGATCGTCGTGGCGGCCTTCGTCTTGCCGGCGTTCTTCAGCGCATTCCAGGCGCCCTTCGCGCTCGGCTCGTTGATCGTGTAGACGACGTTGATGTTCGGGCTCTTCTGCAGGCAGTTCTCCATCGCCGTCTGCGACGGGGCGGTCTGACCCTGCCCGTTCCCGACGCACGCGATTTGCTTGTTGTTGTTCTTGATCCCGAAGCCCTTCAGGAAGCCGTTGTGGCGGAGCGCCCCTACTGACGAGCCAGCATGCTCGTCGAGCATTCCGATCGTCACGGTCTTCCCCTTCGTCGCCGCTCGTGCGTACTTGCCGATCAGCACGCCGGCGTTGAAGTTGTTGGTCGCAAAGAGCGCGTCAACGGCGCTCCTCGGATCCGTAGGCGAGTCGAGGGCGATCACGAGCACGCCCGCCTTCCGCGCCTTCGCGATCGCCGCGTTTTCCGCCTTCGCGTCGGCGACGGTGATCAGGATCCCCTTGACGCCGGCCGTCGTCATGTTCTCGATCGCCGCGATCTGACTCGCGTTGTCCGAGCTGTTCTTGCCGGCGGCGTACACAAGCTCGGCGCCGAGTTTCTTCGCCTGAGCCCTGGCCCCCAGTTTCATCTTCACGAAGAACGGGTTCGTGACGTCCTTCGTGATCAGACCGACCTTGATGGTGGCCGTCTGCTTCGAGGTTCTCGCGCTGGCGACTGCCGCCAGGACGGCGCTGACGGCGAGGACGAGAACGAGCGCGAGCAGCAGCGGACGTCCTCTGACTCGCGATGGGGCTTGACGCATACCAACCTCCTCTTGGGTCTTTTCTGGTGTACTCGTGGTAGCGATAACACACTCTCTGGCCAGGAGTCAAGCCCGAGGTTGTTGCGCTGCGATCGTATCCGTGTTACTGATCTCAATGGACAACCATGACCTCGACTCCGGCCAACGTGACGATCAAGGACGTCGCCCGCCAGGCGGGCGTCTCCCCCATGACCGTCTCCCGCGTGATCAACGGCAGTGAACGCGTCAGTCCAGAGACCCGCCGGCGAGTCGAGGAAGCGATAGCGGACCTGGGCTACGTGCCCAGCCGGCTCGCCCGCGGCCTGATCCGGCAGAAGACGGGAACCCTCGCATTGATCGTCCCTGACGTCGCAAACCCATTCTTCACGCTGATCGTCCGCGGGGCCGAAGACGTGGCCCGCCGTGCCGGCTACCACATGCTCCTTTGCGACACGCGATCTGACCTGGCGTTGGAGCGAGAGGTGATCGAGGAGATGATCGCGCACCGTGTGGAAGGGATCGCGATTGCACCGGTCAGCGACCGCTCGAGAAACCACCTCCTCCGCCTCCGCGAGTTTGGCGTGGAGGTCGTGCTCATCGATCGAACCGTGCCCGGAATCGACTGCGACGTCGTCGTCGGCGACAACGCCGGCGGCGGCAGGCGTCTCGTCGAGCACCTGATCGGTCTCGGCCACACGCGGATTGGCTTGATCGTGGAGTCAGACGAGGTCTCCACCGCGCGCGATCGCCATCACGCCTACGTGGATGCGCTCGAGGCCGCGGGACTTCCCGTCGATCAGGAGCTGATCGTCCACTCAACGGTCGATCCTGAAGGTGGCCGGGTCGGAATGCGACGGCTTCTCGGCCTGCACGAGCCCCCGACGGCGGTCTTCACGGTCAACAACCTCGTTGCGCTCGGCGCGATTGAAGCGGTGCGCGCCGCGGACCTCGAAGTGCCGGACGACATCGCGCTCGTGTGCTTCGATGACATCGAGTACGCGTCGCGGCTCTATCCGTTCCTCACCGTCATGGCGCAACCGGCCGAGACACTTGGCAGCCTCGGCACGCAACTCCTCCTGGACCGGATCGCCGGACGGGCTCCCGAGCAGCCCCGTATGGTTGTCCTTCCGGCGCAGTTCATCGTCCGCCGTTCCTGCGGCGCCGTGCCCGTGCATGCGTGAGCGTGTACGGCGGAATCGAGACCGGCGGCTCGAAGTCGGAGTGCGCGGTGGGACGGGGGACGGACGATCTCGTGCGACGGTAACGATCCCGACGACGACGCCGGAGGAGACGATCGGCCACGTGATCGAGTTCTTCGAGCGCGAGGGACCGGTCGCCGCGATCGGCATCGGATCCTTTGGCCCGATCGACCGGAAGCCGAGCTCGGCGACCTGGGGCACATCACCTCGACGCCCAAGCCCGGGTGGGCACAGGTTCCCGTGGCCTTCGAAACCGACGTCAACGCGGGCGCGTTGGGCGAGCACCGCTGGGGAGCCGCTCGAGGGCTCGACACGTTCTGTTACGTCACGATCGGGACCGGGATCGGCGGCGGCGGAATGTCGGCGGACAGCTCCTCCACGGCCTCGTCCATCCTGAGTTCGGGCACATGCGGATTCCGCACGATCGCGAGCGCGATCCCTTCGAGGGACGTCTGCCCGTTTCAAGGCGACTGCTGGGAGGGGCTCGCGTCGGGCCGGGCCCTTGAGGCACGCTGGGGCCAGTCCGCACACGAGCTTCCCGATGATGAAGAGATCTGTTCGCTTCAGGGCTACTACATGGCGCTCGGCCTCGTCTCCGTGATTTGCGCGCTCTCGCCGGAGCGGATCCTGCTCGGCGGCGGCGTGATGAGCCGTCGCCCGCTCATGCCCCACGTCCGGCGTGAGGTGCACGAGCTCCTCAACGGATACATCGAGTCATCCGCCGTGGGCGACGGAATCGCGGAGTACGTCGTGCTGCCCGCCCTCTCCCCTCGGTCAGGCGTGCTCGGCGCAATCGCGCTGGCCGAGACCGCGTAGAACTTTCAGCAAAGAGCGGAACTTTTGCCGGGCGTCAACGCAAGGCGGAGATACGTTTGTCGTCTAGGGAAAGACGGCCGATCACAGCCAGCCGGTTGTCCACATATCCGGCGATGCGGGACCGGAGACACCGCCAGGGCAGCCACGTTGCCAGCGTCGACGATATCCACATGCCTGTGGAAAACTCTGAAGACGAACCCCGGAAGCCGCAGACATCGGGCAAACATGGCCAAAAACCGCCTGGTGAATTCGTCAGCGGCGAGCTAGAAGAGCAGACGGCACGCTTTCTCGAGGACGTCAAGGGCCTCACACGACACCGGCGACAAACCGAAACAGAGGGACAGGCAAAGGGCGGGCCTCCGCCGCCGGACCCCGATCAGCGCTCGAGGCGCCTGTAGAGCCGGTCGATCAGCTCGGGCATCTCCTCGAGCTTCTTCGTGATCGTGCGAAGCCGGTACTCGCGAAAGTGCTCGGGCTCGACCTTGAGCGCCTTGGCGAGCCGCACGACGATGTCGTCCGAGGGGACGGGCCTGTTCCCGTGCACGAGGTGGTTCAGGTACCCGGCCGACAGCTTCGTCTTGTCCGCGAGCGCCCGGTAGGTCACGCCTGATTCCTGCATGAGACGCTCGAGCGTCGGGCCAAACGGCTCCGTGCTGAAGCGTCGACGACGGGCCACGCCGTAGTCCTACCTGATCTGCGCGATTTCTGCGAGGGCAACGCGTCGTTCGTCGCCCGTCGCGCGATCGCGGACGTCGACGGCGCCGTCCTCCAGTGTCTTCATGCCGACCGTGATCCGCGTCGGAATGCCGATCAGATCGGCGTCGGCGAACTTCTCGCCGGCGCGGAGGTCGCGATCGTCCAGCAGCACCGAGCGACCGGCCGCCTCGAGCGTGGAGCTCAGCTCTTCGGCCTGCCGCTCGAGACCGGGCAGTGCCACGACGTGCACGTCGTAGGGCGTCACCGAGGCGGGCCAGCAGATCCCGTGGTCGTCGTGGTGCTGTTCGACGATCGCAGCCATCGTCCGCGCCGGCCCGATCCCGTAGCTGCCCATGATCAGCGGCCTCTCGGTTCCGTCCTCGTCGAGGAACGTCGCCCCGAGCGGGGCCGAGTATGTGGCCTCGAGCTTGAAGACGTGTCCGACCTCGATGGCAGTCTGCAGCCTCAGCGCTCCGCCGCACTTCGGGCAGCGGTCACCCTCGCGCGTCACGCGAATGTCGGCGAAGCTCGGCTGGTAGTCGCGACCGGCCTCGACGCCGCGCAGGTGCCGGCCGCTCTCGTTGGCACCGGCCACGAACTGTCCCTCGCGCAGCGTCTCGTCGGCGACGACGTCGACGGCGACTCCGACCGGCCCGATCGAGCCCGGATCGGCGCCGAAGGTCTCCCGGATCTCCTCCTCGGTTGCCGGCCGGACCGCCCCGCCGAGCACACCCGCCAGCTTCCCCTCGTCGAGGCGGTCGTCTCCGCGGACCAGGCTCAGGACGACGCGTCCGTCGTAGACGACGGGCATGGCCTTGGAAGTGGCGGCGGCGTCGATTCCTAGGAGCTCGGCCAGCGCGTCGATCGTCGCCGTCCCGGGCGTGTCGACCGGCTCGGGAGCGCCGAGCGGCGCCGGGAACTCCGGTGGGCGCGGGATGCCGCGCGCGATCTCGAGGTCTGCCGCGTAGTCGCCGTTCTCGCAGGTGACGAGGACGTTCTCTCCCGTCTCGGCCGGAGCGAGGAAGTCGCGGCTCCCGCTGCCGCCCATCATCCCCGACTCGGCATCCACTTCATAGAACTCGAGGTCGCAGCGCTCGAAGATTCGGTCGTAGGCCTGCGCGTGAAGCTGGAAGCTCCGCTCGAGGCCCTCCGCGTCGCGGTCGAAGCTGTACGAGTCCTTCATGATGAACTCGCGCGAGCGGATCACGCCCGCCCGCGGCCGCGGCTCGTCTCGTTCCTTCGTCTGGAAGTGGTAGAGCATCTGCGGGAGATCCCGGTACGACCGGATCTCCCGCGCGTGGAACGTGATGGTCTCCTCGTGCGTCAATGGCAGGACGTAGGGACGGCCGTTCCTGTCGCTGAGCTTGAACAGCTCGGGGATGTCGTAGCGACCCGTTCGTTGCCAGAGCTCCGCGGGCGTCAAGACCGGCATCAGGAGCTCCTGAGCGCCGATCGCGTTCAACTCCTCGCGGATGATCTGGACGACGTTCTCGTGCACCCTCCAGCCAAGCGGCAGGAACGTCCAGATGCCCGCGCTCACCTGCCGGATGAACCCTCCGCGGACGAGGAGCTTGTGGCTGACCGCGTCGGCGTCGGCGGGATCCTCCCGGAGGGTCGGGATGAAAAGCTGGGACGCCTTCACTAGTGCCCCGTCCGGTGACGTTGCTGTGCTTCTGGCGAGCGAAAAGCCCGGCAGGCTGCGGACTCGCGACGTGCCCATATCGAGGAGATATGGATGCGGCGCGAGGCTCCAGGCTGGCGACGCCTTGCAGCCGCCAGAAGTGCGGATGACGTCGCCGGGCGGGGCACCTTTACTCCAGTGGGACGAGGGACGCTTCGGCCATCGCCAATGCCGCCGGCTTCGCCATCTTCAGCCGCTTCGGGCGAGCCATTCCCTCGGCGATCCAGCGGTCGATCTCGTGGAAGAGCTCGTCGACCAGGATGTCGGACGAGACCTTCTTCAAGACCCGTCCGTGGGCGTAGATGAATCCGACGTCGCGGCCGCCGGCGATCCCGAAGTCCGCATCCCCAGCCTCCCCCGGTCCGTTGACGGCGCAGCCCATGACGGCGACCTCGAACGCCTGCGTGTAGTCGCGGAGCCGCTCTTCGACGACCACGGCCAGGTTCTCGACGCCGACGTTGTCGCGCCCGCACGACGGGCAGGCGATCATCACCGGCCCCCGCTCCCTCAGCCCGAGCGCCTTGAGGATCTCCCAGGCCGTCTCGACCTCCTTCACCGGGTCGGCGGTCAACGAGACCCGGATCGTGTCGCCGATCCCGTCTGCGAGCAGTGACCCGATGCCGACGGCGCTCTTGATCGAGCCGGAAAACGGCATTCCCGCCTCGGTCACGCCGAGGTGCAGCGGATAGGGGACCCGGGCCGCGAGCATGCGGTAGGCGCGGATCATCGTCGGAACGTGGGTCGCCTTGACGGAGATCTTGAAGTCGTAGAAGTCGAGGCGCTCGAGGAGCTCCACCTCCTCCAACGCCGCGGCGACCAGTGCCTCCGCCTGATCTCGTTGAGCCAGCGAAAGCAGGTGCTTGGGCAGCGAGCCGGAGTTGGCGCCGATGCGCATCGGAATACCGGCTCGCTTCGAGGCCTCGACGACCTGAATCACCTTCTCCGGGCCCCCGATGTTGCCGGGATTGATCCGCACGGCCTGCACGCCTGCATCGATCGCGCGAAGCGCGAGGCTCGCGTTGAAGTGGATGTCGGCGATCACCGGAAGCGGCGACAGCCGCACGATCCTCCGCAGGGCCTCGGCGTCCTCGATCTTGGGCACTGCGCAGCGCACGACCTCGCAGCCGGCCGACGCGAGTGCGGCAATCTGCGCAGTCGTCGCCTGGACGTCCCTCGTCGGCGTCAGGGTCATCGATTGGACCACAACCGGCGCCCCACCGCCGATCTGGACGTTGCCTACCTTGACGCTGCGCTCGCTGGCCACAGCTTCAGGTTAGTCGCGGCCGACCTCGAACGTTGAGTCCACGATCGGCTTTGCCAGAGCGCCGTTGATCACCGGCCGCACGATCCAGTGGTATCGCCCTGGTGTGAATTGGATTCTCGACGGGAGGTCGAGCCGCGGTGGCCCGATCCGCGTCCGATAGAACATCCTGCCGTTGCGGAGAAAGGTCACCTGATAGAAGGCAGCCGCCGTTTGACGTGGCCACGAGAACGTTCGAGCGGGCCTGAAGCTCGGCTTCACGCGCCGTTTCGCAGGCGTTGAGCGCCTGGCACGCGAAGGGGTCTGCGTCCTGGCACGAGGCGTCCGCTTGGGGCTCGTCCGGGCCCGCTTGGGGCTCGTCCGGGGACGTTCCCTGGGCGCGGCCTTTCGAGCGGGCTTCTTCGGTGCGGCCTGCGGCTGCGTGCTTCGCGGCGCCGACGGCTGAGGAGTCGGCGTCGTCGCCGGCGGCTGCGGCGACGGCGTCGAAACTGCGTCGGCGGCGAAGGTCGGCCGGTCAACCGAGCGAAGCGCCATCAGGCCGAGGATCACGAGCGCCACCAAAAACAGGAGCGGCCCGACGAGCGGGCGTGGAATCCGCCACCGCCGGCCACGCGCAGCAGGCGGCTCGAGCCGGACGGGCCGAGGCCACGGATAGTCGGGCAGCGCGGCGCGGGCCTCCGCAGCGAGATCGGGGTCGACGAGAACGAGCTCCGGGCTGATCGGCCCGGGGGTGGCCGCAGTGGGCTCCACGCCGCAGGAGGGTAGCGCCCCTACAGGCCGACCGTGGCGCTTTTAGCCCCCTGTACCGCCTCCGATGTCGTTCGAAAGTCCGATGAAGAACAGCACCAGCACGAGCGCGATTCCGACGACGGAGACGCGCTCGTAGACCTCCCGGCCCACGGACCGTCCGCGAATGCCCTCGATAATCGAGAAAGCGATATGTCCTCCGTCCAGCGGCAGGAGCGGCAGCAGGTTAAGCAGCGCGAGGGACAGGCTGATCAGGCCGAGCACCCAGAAAAACGTCTCGAAGCCGCGCGAGAGGGCGCTGGAGGAGCCGCGGACGATTCCGATCGGGCTCGAGATCTGATCGCGGCCGGATCCCTGGACCAGGCGCACGAGAACGCCGCCGATCTCCTTCGTGATCTCGCCGGTGAGCCTCAGCGAATCCCAGACGGCAACATGTGGCGGGACCGACTCGAAGCGCGGACGGAAGCCGAGCCGGTAGCGCCCGTCGGTGTCCTTGAAGGGCCGGACCATAGGCAGTGTGACCCGCCGGCCTTCCCGCTCGACAGTGACTTGCACCGGCTTGCCCTGCGAGCCGTTGATTTGCTCGAACATGCCGACGTAGTCCACTGACTTACCGTTGATGGCGACCACCTGGTCGCCGGGGTGGAGCCCTGCCTCCGCAGCCGGGCGGCCGGTCTCGATTGCCGCCACTGTGGTCGTTCCCTGGCCTGGCCCGAAGGCCAGCAGGATCGAGAAGCAGACAATCGCGAACAGCAGGTTCGTTCCAGGGCCTGCGGCGATGACGAACACCCGCTTCCAGGTGCGCTGGCGCCAGTACGCGTCGTCGCTGAGAGCGTCGCCGATCTCGTCCAGGCCGCGCTCGACCGCCTTCCGTGTCCCGGGTGAAAGCTCGGCCTCGGCACTCGCACGTCCGATGTCGGCCAGGACGCCGACAGCCGACTCGAAGTCACCCTCGTCGACCAGGCGCTTGAGTCGTTCACACGGCCCGTGGAGCTGCGGCGCCTCTTCGACCGCGCGGCGGAAATGGGCGTCGACGTCCGACGGCGCCGGGCGATGCATTCCGGGGATCTTCACATAGCCGCCGAGCGGGACGGCTCCGATTCCGTACTCGATTCCCTTGCGGCGCGTCTTGACGAGCGCAGGTGGAAATCCAACGTAGAACTTGCGCGGAGTCATCCCGACGAGGCGCGCCGTATAGAAGTGCCCGGCCTCGTGCAGGAGCACCAGGAAGGCGAGGCCCAAGATCGCGATCAGCGAGTTCATGCGAGCGCCATTCCCCGCTCGGCCAGTCTTCGTGCCTCGGCGTCGACCTCGACGAGCTCGCCGAGGTCGCGCGCCGACTCGCCGACGCTCGAGTCGAGCGTCTCTTCGACGACCTCGGCGATCGCGAGAAACGGCAGACGCCCTTCCAGGAATCCGGCGACTGCGACCTCGTTCGCGGCGTTGAACACGCAGGGATAGGTGCCTCCGAGCTCCCCGGCGCGGCGCGCGAGCCCGAGGAGCCGAAAAGCGTCGGGATCGACCGGCTCGAACTCGAGCGTCAGACCCGACTCGAGGTCGAGTTGTGCGAGCTCCGTTGCAGCGCGCTCTGGATAGGTCAGTGCGAAGGAGATCGGGACGCGCATATCGGGGTAGCCGAGATGAGCGAGCGCGGCGCCGTCGCGAAAGCGCACGAGCGCATGGACGACCGATGTCGGCTGGATCACGACCTCGATCCGGTCGTAGGGAAGCCCGAAGAGGAAATGCGCTTCGATCACCTCGAGGCCCTTGTTCGCGAGTGTCGCCGAGTCGATCGTGATCTTCGGGCCCATCTGCCACGTCGGATGAGCGAGTGCATCGACAGGTGTTACGTCGTCGAGCTCGTTCCGGTTGCGTCCGCGGAACGGGCCACCGGACGCGGTAAGCACGATCGAGTGGATCGTCTCCATCGAGCGTCCTTCGAGACACTGGAACACGGCTGAGTGTTCGCTGTCGACGGGCAAAAGCCGCCCTCCCCCTCGCTCCCGAGCTGCCACCGCCAGCTCACCGGCCGCGACGAGGCTTTCCTTGTTCGCAAGCGCGAGATCCACCCCGCGCTCCAGCGCCCAGAACGTCGCAGTGACGCCGGCAAACCCGACGATCGCGTTCAGGACGACATCTGGCTCGGTCCGCTCCAAGAGCTCGGTCGGTTCGCCGCCGACCTGCGTGATCGGCGCCAGCCCGTCGATCGGCTGCGTTCCGGAGGACGCGGCGACGAGCTCGAGCTCCGGATGCTGGTCGATCACCTCGAGCGTCTGCCGGCCAATCGACCCCGTAGCCCCGAGAAGCGCAACGCGTTTCATCGCCAAATTGTAGGAGCGGCCTCGATTCTGACCGCCTACGTCGCGCCGAAAGCGGCAAGTACGTAGAACGACGCGACCGCTGCGAACAGCAGCGCGTCGATCCGGTCGAGCACCCCACCGTGGCCGAGCAGGAGCCGCCCCGAGTCCTTGATTCCGGCATCACGCTTGAGTGCAGACTCGAAGAGATCGCCGATCGGCGCGGCTACGGCGATCGCACCACCGAGGATCAATGACTCGGGAATGTCGAGGAGCCCCTGCTCGTAGAAGGCGAAGAACGGGGCGAGTACCGCGGCGATCGTTCCGACCACCAATCCTTCCCAGGTCTTTCCGGGCGAGGTTCGCGGCGCGAGCTTGTGCCGCCCGAACAGCCGACCGGCGGCATAGGCGGCAGTGTCGGCGGCGAACACGGTCAGGATCACCGTGAAGGCCGCGAGAACGCCGTGCTCGGGGATCTCGCGGATGAAGATCATATGGGCGAGGCCGAGCCCGATCCAGGCCGAGCCGAGCACCGTCGCGGCAACGGACACCGTCGTCGGCCGCGTTCCTGCGAGGCCCTTGAAGACAAACGCGAACCCGAAGGTGCTCAGAAAGCCGCCGAGCGCCCACTCCGGGCCCCACTCGGCGCCGATGAGCGCGGCGAGCGTGCCTGCGTAGCCCGCAAGCAGCACCGGGCGAAGCCCTCTCGTCATCTCGTACAACTCGTGCAGCGCGAGGACTCCGGCCACGGCCCCAAGCGCGACCAGCCACCAGCCGCCGCCCCAGATCAAGAGGAAGACCACCGGCAGGGCAAGCACCGCGATGAACACACGGGAGACGAGCGTGCTCATCGCGTGCCGAAGCGCCGCCTTCGACCAGCGTACTCGTGGACGGCCGCCCGCAAATCCTCCTCGCCGAACTCGGGCCAGAGGCGGTCAGTGAAGACCAGTTCCGCGTAGGCGAGCTGCCAGAGGAGGAAGTTCGAGATGCGGAGCTCGCCGGAGGTGCGAATCAGGAGGTCCGGCTCCGGCATGTCGGGCGCGTAGAGGTGTGCCTCGAGCACCTCTTCGTCGATCTCCTCTGGCGTGAGGCCCGCCTCGACGATGCGCTTCGCCGCGGCGGCCAGCTCGGATCTGCCGCCGTAGTCGAACGCGATCCAAAGCTCGAGCCGGTCCCGATCTGCGGTTTCGAGCTCGAGATCCTCCATCTGTCGAAGCAGCTCGTCCGAGACGCGGTCGCGACGCCCGATGAACCGCGTCCGCACGCCTTGTTCGGCGAGATCGGGGAGCTCGCGGCGAATCGTCTCCCCGAAGATCTCCATCAATGCGTCGACCTCACCGGGCGGACGAAGCCAGTTCTCGGTCGAGAACGCGTAGACGGTGAGCGAGCGGATGTTGAGGTCGATCGCCGCCTCGACGGTCCTGCGGAGCGCTCGCGTGCCTTCGCGATGGCCGGCCTCGACGGGGAGCCCTTTGGCCGCCGCCCAGCGGCTGTTGCCGTCCATGATGATCGCGACGGAGTTCGGCCCCTCTCCGAGCTCAACGGGCGGTTCACGGCGGCCGAGGATGCGGGCCAGCAGCCCGCCGCGGGCCATCTACACCTCCGTGATCTCGGCTTCTTTGCGCTTCAGGAGGTCGTCGATCTTCTTGACGTGCTCGTCGGTGAGCTTCTGGACGCGCTCCTCGGCGCGGCGTTCGTCGTCGGCGCCCACGCTCTCTTCTTCCTTCAGATGGTGGATCACGTCACGGCGGACATTCCGCACCGCGACCCGCCCCTCCTCCGCGATCTGCCGCGCGACCTTCACGAGCTCCTGGCGCCGCTCCTCGGTCAGCTGCGGGATCGGGAGGCGAATGAGCTTCCCGTCGTTGGACGGATTGAGCCCCAGGTCGGACTCCTGGACCGCCCGCTCGATGTCCTTGATCGCGTTGGGGTCGAACGGCTGGACGGTCAGCATGCGTGGTTCCGGCACATTGATCGTCGCCAGCTGCTTCAGCGGCGTCTTCTGGCCGTAGTAGTCGACCTGCACGCGGTCGAGCAGCGCGGCCGACGCCCGGCCCGTGCGAATGGAGTTGAGCTCGCCGTGCATGGACTCCACGGACCTGTCCATCCGGCGCGTGGCGTCCTGAATCAACTCGTCGATCATGCGCTCCCTCCCGGGGTCGAGATGATCGTGCCGACGCGCTCCCCGTGAGCGACCCGCGTGATGTTGCCCGCGGCGAGCGCGAAGACGTAGATCGGGAGCCCATTGTCCATGCACAGCGAAAGCGCCGTCGTGTCCATCACGCGCAAACCGCGCTCGATTGCCTGGAGATGCGTGAGCTCCGGGAGCAGCTCCGCGTCCGGATCGGTGCGCGGATCGCCTTCGAGGACGCCTTCGACGGCGTGCTTCGCCATGAGGATCGCGTCGGCGCCGATCTCGAGTGCGCGGAGGGCAGCGGCGGTGTCGGTCGTGAAGAACGGGTTGCCCGTACCGGCCGCGAAGATGACGACGCGGCCCTTCTCGAGGTGGCGGATTGCCCGGCGACGGATGTACGGCTCGGCGACCTCGGAGACCTGGATCGCCGAGAGGACACGGGTATGGAGGCCTTGGTGCTCGAGGACGTCCTGGAGCGCAAGCGCGTTGAGCACCGTCGCGAGCATGCCCGCGTAGTCCGCCGTGGCCCGGTCCATCCCCTCTGCCGCGGCGCTCATCCCGCGGTAGATGTTCCCGGCGCCGACCACGATCGCGATCTCGACGCCCCGCTCGTGAAGCTCGGCGATCTCTTCGGCGATCTGCTCGATCTCGTGCAGATCGATGCCGTAGTCCCTGTCGCCCATCAGTGCCTCGCCCGAGAGCTTCAACAGCACCCGGCGGAACGCCGGCCTGCCGTCTACTTCACTCGGCAAGGCTGTAGCGCTGGTATTCGAGGGCGTCGAGCTCGTGCTCCTCGAGCGCCTTGGCGACGGTATTGCCCGTGTCGTGGATCCACTCCTGGTCGGGCAGGACGTTCTGGCCGAAGAAGCGCTTGGAGAGCATGCCCTCCACGATCTTCTCGCGATGCTCCTCCGGCCGTGACTGCACCTCGGGGAGCTTCGCGAAGATCTCGCGCTCCGTTGCCAGATCTTCTTCCGGAATCTCTCCGCGCGTGGCGTAGAGCGGCGCCGCGAAAGCGATGTGCATCGCGACGAGCCTTGCGATCTCGGCCGGTCCCCGGGCTCGTACGAGCACGCCGATCTTGTTGGCGGGCGGATGGACGTACGCCGAGATGACCTCGTCGTCGCCCTGCTTCTCGAACCGGGTTGCCCCGCGGACGGCGACGTTCTCGCCGATCTTGCCGACGAGCTCCATGCGCTCGTCCTCGAGCGATTCCTCCGCGCCGGGGCCATTCTGCTCGACGGCGTCGAGGACTTTCTGGGCGTAGGCCTGGAACTCCTCGTTCTTCGAGACCGGCTCGGTCTCGCAGCCGACGGCCACGAGCGTCCCGTACCTGTCGCCGACGCGCGCGAGGACGATGCCCTCGGTGGTCTCCCGGCCGGCGCGCTTGCCGGCCTCGGCCATGCCGCGCTCGCGCAGGAGCTTCTTGGCGCTCTCGAGGTCGCCCTCGGTCTCCTGGAGTGCGCGCTTGGCGTCCATCATCCCCGCGCCTGTCTCGTCGCGGAGCTCCTTGACCAGCGTCGCGGGAATCTCAGCCATTGGTTCTCTCCTCCGCGGTCTCGGTCTGTGGCTCGGGCTCGGGCTCCGGCGCCGTCTCGGGCTCCTGCTCCGGCTCGGTCTCCGGCTCCGTTTCGGTCGTGGGCTCGGGTGCCTCCGGCGCCTCCGCCTCCTGCTCGGGCTGGCCGTTCGCGACAGCCGCCGCCGGCGCGAACTCCTCAGGCCTCGCCTGCTGCTTTCCGGCCTCGATGGCGTCGGCGATCGCGCGGATCACCAGGCTGCAGGAACGGATCGCGTCGTCGTTGCCTGGGATGACGTAGTCGGCCTCGTCGGGATCGCAGTTCGTATCGACGAGGGCCACGATCGGCAGGCCCAGGCGGCGTGCCTCACGCACGGCGATCTGCTCCTTGCGGAGGTCGACGACGAAGACTGCGTCCGGCTGGCGCTTGAGGTCCGCGACGCCTCCCAGGTTCGCCTCCAGCTTCTCGAGCTCGCTGAGCATGGTCAGCCGCTCCTTCGCGGGGAGGAGATCGAGCTGGCCCTCGTCGTTGAGCCGTCGTAGCTCGTGCATGCGGTCGATCCGCGCAGACATCGTCCGCCAGTTCGTGAGCAGCCCGCCGAGCCAGCGGTGGTTAACGAACGGCATTCCTACGCGGGTGGCTTCGTCGGCGATCGCGTCCATGGCCTGCTTCTTGGTGCCGACGAAGAGGATCGTCCCGCCGCGGCCGGCCAATTCACGCGCGAACTCGTAGGCCTGGTCGATCAGCTCGGCCGTCTGCTGCAGGTCAATGATGTAGATGCCGCCGCGCTCCGTGAAGATGAAGCGCCGCATCTTGGGATTCCAGCGGCGAGTCTGGTGGCCGAAGTGGACACCGGCCTCCAGGAGGTCTCTCATCGAGACGACTGACATTCGTGGGTTTCCCCCTTCTTCTGGTTGTTGCCTTGCTCCGGTGGGACGACGTGGACCCGCTCAGGGCGGGCACCGCCACGACGCCGGTCCACCGGGTCGGTTTCCGGAGCGGCGATTCTAGCGAAGCTGGTCGAGATACCGGCTCAGCTCGGGGGGAAGCGGCGACTCGGCTTCCACCCGTTCGCCGGTGAAGGGATGTGTGAACGCCAGCCGGATGGCGTGCAGGAACTGCCTTCCGAGGGCCGGCTCGGGCACGCCGTAGACGGGGTCGCCGACGACCGGAAGGCCGATCGCGCCCAGGTGGACGCGGATCTGATGGGTTCTTCCCGTCTGGAGCCGGACGCGCAGGAGCGCGTACTCATCGAGCTGCTCGAGGAGCTCGAAGTGCGTCACGGCGTCGCGTGGTCGCTCGGTGTCGAGCGACTGGCGCGTCGGATCGCGGCGGTCCCGGCCGATCGGCGCCTCGATGCGCCCTGCTCGGGATCGCGGCCGGCCGCGGACGAGGGCCAGGTACGTTCGCTCCAGCTGACGCCGCTGTACGAGCCGCTTGAGCCGCTCGTGCGCCTCCTCCGACCGGGCGACGACCAGTAGACCCGAGGTGTCGCGGTCGAGCCGGTGCACAATCCCGGGCCGCTCGGCCTCCCCGCCGGCCGCGCCGTGCGCCAGCACGCCGTGGACGAGCGTGCCGGTGTCGTGCCCCGCCGAAGGATGCGCGACGACACCTGCCGGCTTGTCGACGACGAGCAGATGCTCGTCCTCGTACACGACCCGAAGTCCCACCTCTTGTGGCTCGAGCGGCGCAGGGCCCTCAGGCCGTTCCAGTTCGACCTCCTCGCCGCCGGATAGTCGAGCGCTCTTCCCTGCCTCGGCGCCGTCGACGAGCACCGAGCTCGAGGCGAGCAACCGGTCGGCCGCCGCGCGAGAGCCGACCTCGGGAATACCTGCGAGGAAGCGGTCGAGCCGGAGCCCGGCCGCCTCGCTAGGGACCTTGACTCGGAGCCTTGAGGTTGGGGGCACGGCGAGGCTCGCGATCGGCGAGCAACAACGCGCCGATCAGCACCGCGACGCCGCCGACGATGAAGGCGTCCGCGAGGTTGAAGGCAGGCCAGAACCGAAAGTCCAGGAAATCGATCACGTGCCCGAGACGCACGCGGTCGATCAGATTCGAGAGGCTGCCGCCGAGCAGGAGCCCGAGCGCGACGGGGAGGATCGGATGACGTGCGCCGGAGCGGGCGAAGAAGACGAGCATCCAGGCGACGGCAACGCCGGTCAGGAGGATGACAGCCGCCGTCGCCGTCGGGAAGAGACCGAAGGCGATGCCGGAGTTCTGAACGTGATGAATCGAAAGCGGCCCGACGACGCCCACCGATTCCCCCAGCTCGAGCTCGGAAGCGACGATGGCCTTCGTCACCTGGTCGGCGACGACCGCCGCCAGGGCGACGGCAACGAGCGCGACCCACTGGCGCCACCCCGCGGCAAGCGAGCGCCCGGCCGCCCACTGGGGGACGACCCCGTTCGTCGCCGACCCGACCCGGATCTCGGTGTCGGACCGGCGAGTTTGCTCTAGCCCCGTTCCTCTCTCCGTTTGCAATCGATGCATAGGGTCGCCCAAGGCATCGCCTCGAGCCGTTCCGGGGCGATCGGAGCCCCACAGTTGACGCACTGGCCGTAGGTGCCCGCGTCGATCCTGACGAGCGCGGCATCGATGGCCGCGAGCAGACGTTCGTCGTGCTCCTCGAGCGTGTAGTCGATTTCCCGGTCGACCGTCTCGGTCGCCGTGTCCGCCATGTGCTGATCCGCGCTGCCCGAGACCAGCTCTCCGGTCTCCTCGACGAGCGTGCGCGAGTTCTCCTGGTGGAGGTACTCGATGGCACCGACGACAGACTGCCGCTTGTCGAGCAGCAGCCGGCGGAAATTCTCCGTGTCGACCGTGCTCATCCGGCGAGTGCGAGCCTTCGCTCGGCTTCGTCAGCGGTCAGGCCCGTGACCTCCACGGTCTTGTCCCGGCCGCCGTGGCCCGTCACCAGGCGGAGGTTTCCGGGCGCGAGGCCGAGGGTGCGCGCAAGCAGGTCGAGCGCAGCCTCGTTGGCCTTGCCGCGCTCAGGAGGAGCGGAGACACGGAGCTTCCACGCCTCTCCGTAGCGGCCGACCACGCCGGGCGCTCCCGAGGCGGGAATGACGCGCAGGCGGAGACGAGTTGAAGGCCTTTCCACGCTGAGATTCTAGGCGGCGGCGACTTTCTCAGCGCCCGGCACCTCGTCAACCGTCGCCAGGGCGGTCTGGAGCAGCTCGCGCAGGCGCCGAATGTCGTTCATGAGCCGCTCGCGCTCGGCGGTGGCCGCGAACGTGATCCGCCGTGCCTCGACATTCGCCTCCTCGACGATCCGCCCCGCCTCGCGGCGCGCCGCCTCTTTCTGTTCCTGGGCGGCGGATTCCGCTGACACGAGCGTCTTGCGGAGGAGCGACTCGAGCTCCCGGTGCCGCTCGAGCTCGGCCTCCAGGCTCTCGACCTTGTCCGTGAGCTCGGCTCGGCCCCGCCACACCTCTTCGTAGCTCGCCGCGACCTCCTCGAGCAGACGATCGACAGCGTTGCGGCGGTAGCCCCAGACGCCTCGGCCGAGTGGCACATGGTGGATCTCAACCGGCGTCAGTCCCATTCTTCACCTCCTTCTCACTGGAATCGGTCGAGCAGCGAGATCGCGACACGGCCGGCGATGAAGAGCACGATCACGGCAATCATCGGGGAGAGGTCCAGGGGCCCAAGGGGCGGAAGGATGCGCCTGAAGAGCCGAAGGTACGGCTCGCAGACGTCGTACAGGAAGCGCTGGATCCGACTCAGCCAGATCGAATACGGCAAGCGGATCCACGACATCAACACGTACGCAAAGATCAGGAGCACGTAGACCCAGACGAAGACCTGCACGAAGTTCTGCGCCGACGACACCCAGTCCGCGAGCAGGATCGAAGCTGCGCCTACCGCACCCACGGCTGCATTTTCTGCTTTCCCAGCGGTTCCCCTGCGGTTGAACCCTCTTAGAGTGCGTGCCGCGCCCCCATGACACTCGCTGAGCTCGCCGTGACACTCGCGCTGCTCGGAGGTCTCGGGCTCGTGGCGAGCCGCTTCGGGCTCTCTGCGATCCCCGCCTACCTCCTTGCCGGCCTGTTGCTCGGCCCGAACGAGCCCAGTCAGCTGGCTCTAGTTGAACCCTCGGAGGTCACCGAGTTCGTCGCGGAGCTCGGGATCGCCTTCCTGCTTTTTTTCCTCGGCCTCGAGTTCACGATCGGCCGAGTCCTTCGCAGCCGAAGGCACGCGTTGCTCGGAGGGGTGATCGACTTTGCGGTGAACGCCGGCCTTGGCCTGGTCGTGGGGGTGGCTGCATTCGGCCTCGATTTCGCCGCGCTGATTCTGGCCGCTGCGATCTACGTCTCATCGAGCGCGATCACCGTAAAAGGGCTGATCGACTTCCGACGGCTTGCCGACGACGAGACGGACCTTATCCTCGCGATCCTCGTGGTCGAGGACCTCGCGCTCGCTTTTGTCCTGGGCTTCGCCTCCGGCGGCGGCGGCGAGCTGAGCGACACGTTGCTGATCGTCGCGAAAGCAGTCGGCTTCATCGCCGTTGCGCTCGCCATGTCCCACTGGCTGAGCGGCGCGATCGACCGCTTCCTCGACTGGCTGCCGCGCGAGTTCTTCCTGCTGGCGGTCGTCGCCTTCGTCGTCGGCATGAGCGCCATCGCCCAGGAGCTCGATCTTTCCGAGGCGATCGGCGCGCTGATGGCCGGCGTCGTGCTCGCTGAGACCTCCGTCCGCGAGGAGATCGAGGAGCGCTTCTTTAGCTGGCGCGACGTCTTCGCCGCACTCTTCTTCTTTGTCTTCGGGCTGTCGATCGACGTTGCGGCGATTGACGACGTCGGCTGGATCCTCGCCGCGGCCGTTTTTGTCACCGTCATCGGCAAGATCGGGAGCACGATGCTCGCGGGGGGTGTCGGCGGCTTCACGAGACGCCAGAGTCTCAACGCCGGCGTCGCGCTCATCGCCCATGGCGAGTTCACCGTCATCCTGGCGCAGCTCGCCTCGGAGAACCCGGCCATCTCCTCCGGCAGGCAGGCCGAGCTGGTGGCGTTCGCCGGGCTCTACGTCTTAATAACCGCAACGCTCGGGCTCGCGCTCATGAAGGAATCGAAGCTGCTCGGCCGCCGTCTTTTCCCAACGCCCGGTGCGCCTGCAAGTGATGCTGCCTAGCTTCTGGGTCGTGGGCCATAGGCAGGCTTGCATCGCTTGGAGGCGCACTAAACTCGCCGAGGGAAGGTAGATGCCGATCGATCTCCGAGAAGCCCGTTTGCCCGGTGTCGGCGTCAAGTACGGCTTTCGCCTGGACGCCGGCGGCCGGATCTCGCTCATCCTCCACAACGACGGGAAGCGCGAGCTGTACTGGTTTCGCCGCGCCGACGACGATGAGCCGAGTGCGGTGATCACCCTCGACGACGACGAGGCTCGGCAGCTCGGCGCCGTCCTCGGCGGCGCCTACCAGCGCCCCAAGATCGTCGAAGACCTCGAGATGGCGCTCGGCGAGCTGTCGATCGAGTGGGTCGCGGTCCCCGACACGAGCCCGCTGATCGGCAAGACGCTCGCCGAGGCAGCGCTACGGGCGAAGACGGGCATCACGATCATCGCGATTCTCCGCGAGCCCGAGCCGGTCTCCGGCGCGCAGCCGAACGACATGATCCAGCAGGGCGACACGCTCGTGACCGTCGGCAAGGCCGGCCAGTACGGCGCGTTCCACCGGATGCTGGAGCAGGGCGCTACGCCTGATTAAAGAAGCCGCCGCGCTCGAGGAGCTGCGCGCGCTGCTCGGCGGAGACCTCGACGTTGGCCGGCGTCAGGAGGAAGACCTTGTCCGCGATGCGCTGCATGCCGCCGCCGAGCGCGTAGGTGAGGCCGCTCGCGAAGTCGATCAGGCGCTTCGAGAGCTCGGAGTCGACGCCTTGGAGGTTGAGAATCACCGGGGTGTAGTCCTTGAACCGGTCGGCGATCGTCTGCGCGTCGTTGAAGCTGCGCGGAACCACGAGGTGGACGCGTACCGATGCGTTTGACTGCGTCGGCACGGGCTGGAGCTCGGGGCGCCGCGACCGGGACGATGACGCTCGGCTCGGTGCCGGCTCGGGATCCGTCCAGTCGTCGAACTGGTTCTGCCGGCGACTTGTGGAGAGACGGCGGACGTTGGGGCGCTCGGCGTAGGTCCGCTCGAGCTCCTCGTTCGTCACGTAGCCGTCCTCGTCCCACTCTTCGTCCTCTTCTTCAGCGATGCCGAAGTAGACGAGGGTTCGATTCCAAACGTCTGAAAAGCCCATTGAGCAGGGATGTTAACCGGGATCGCGGCCGTACAAGATGCTGCCGACGCGGACGAGCGTCGCGCCTTCCTCGGCGGCCACGCGGTAGTCCTGGCTCGTGCCCATCGAGAGCTCCCTCAGGCCAAGCCGTTCCGCCAGTTCCCGGAGGCGCCGGAAATACGGCCGCGACTCCTCTGGGTCGCGCGCGAGCGGCGGCATCGTCGAAAGCCCGCGGACTTCGCCGGAGACCTTCTCAAGGAACGCCTCCAGCTCGTCCGGCGGGACCCCGGATTTCGACTGCTCTCCCGCGAGATTGACCTGCACGAGCGCCGGAATCTCGAGGCGGCGGGCCGCGGACTCCGAGTCAAGCGAGTGCAGGAGCTCGCAGATCGCGTTCACGGTCTTGGCCTTGCGGCTCTGCAGATGGCCGATGAAGTGCCAGCGGAACGCATCGCCGTGGACGGCGTGCTTGGCCTCTAGATCCTGGGCTCGGTTCTCGCCCACCACCTCGATACCGGCCTCGGCCAGAATCGCCATCTCTTCTGGAGACACGTACTTCGTGGCCGCAACCACTGCCACGTCAGGGCCGACTTCGGCCCGGACGCGCTCGTAACGCTCACGGACGTCGTCAGGCGACAGCGGCGATCACGCCCTGACGGCCGGTAGTGCCGCGGTCACGGCGATGCGAGAAGAAGAGCTCCGGATGGCAGAACGAGCAAAGGTCGGTGCGCTCGACGTCACTCACCCCTGCGCGGTTGAGCGCCAGCTCCGCGGCGCGCCAGAGATCGAGCCGCCCATCGTTCAGCACCTCGGCTCCGTATTGCGCCTTGAACGGCTCCGCTAGGTCGTCGCCTACCTCGTAGCAGCACGGCCCGATCCCCGGGCCGACGGCTGCCGTCAGCCGGGCCTCTCCGAGCGCTTCGACGCCGTTTTGGACGATCCCGGCGAGCAAGCCGCGCCAGCCGACATGGAGAATCGCGAGTGCCGGCCGATCTCCGTTTGCTCGGGCGATCGCGACGGGGAGGCAGTCGGCCGTGACGAGCATCATTCCCTGGCCGGGCTCGTCGCTCCACCAGCCGTCGCAGCGCTCGTGCTGCGTCCCAGGCGTGAGGATCCCCTCCGGCGAGGCGCGCCGAACTTCGGCGCCGTGCTGCTGCCACGCCATTCGCGCGCGCTCCGGGTCGATCGCCGCCTCGCCGGCCAAGCGCCGCCGGTTCTCGACGACCCGGCTTGGATCGTCCCCGGTGAAGATCCCCAGGTTCAGCGACTCGTACGGTCGCTCGCTGACGCCGCCCACACGCGTGGAGAACACGACCGTGTATGGCCCAGACGTCTGCCAGCGAATCACGCCGAGATCAGCTCGCGGGCAGCTTCGAGCTCCGACTCACGGCCGTCCAGCTGGCCGTTCAGCTTGCGGCGACGGAGCTCGGCGAGGATCTCCCCGACGCGCGGCGACTCCCCCACACCGAGCTCCGCGAGATCGGCACCGCTCACCTCCAGGTGCACGTCTCGCAGCTCCTCGAAGTACCGGCGCAGCGGCGCCGGGTCCTCCAGCGCGAGGGCGAAGAGCGGCGCATCCGGGGCATACGGCTCGGCGAGCGCCACGATCTCGGCGGGCTCGGGCGTATCGCCGCGCAGGCGCTCCACGAGCCGCGGGCCGACCGTGACGGCCCAGGCGATGCGCTCCGCGTCGCGGCGCTGCACCTTCAGCCGGCGCAGCCAGTCGTAGATCTCGTCCGGCGGGAGGCGCCGGGCCAGTGCAGCGAGCGCAAGCCGCCAGCCCGGAATGCCCGCGCCGTAGCGCTCGTTCAGCTCCGTCAGCCGCCCGAGCAGCTCGACCGCCTCCTCGTCCGCCGCCAGATGCGCGTGAATTGCGGCGCCGGCGCCGAGCTCGGCCAAGCGGAGGATCGACGTGCCTGCGTCGCCTTCCTCCAGGAGCGCGACGAGCTCGTCGCGGAGCCGGGCCGAGGAGAGGTCGCCCACGAGCCCCATCTCGATCGTCCCGCGGGCGAGCCGCTGGGTGTGCTCGTCCATCAGGAAGCCGTAGCGGCTCTCGTAGCGGATCGCTCGGAAGATTCGCGTTGGATCGTCGATGAACGACAGGTTGTGAAGGACGCGGATCGTCTTGGCCTCAAGATCGCGCCGGCCGTTGAAGGGATCGACGAGACGGCCGAAGTCCTCGCCCTTCAACGACACGGCCATGGCGTTGATCGTGAAGTCCCGGCGGAAGAGGTCCTCGCGGATCGTCGCGTGCTCGACGCTCGGCAGGGCAGCCGGAGCGTCGTAGAACTCCGTCCGCGCCGTCACGACGTCGATGCGCTGGTTGTCGCCGTAGAGGACGACTGCGGTACCGAACTTCCGATGGGCGCGCACTCGCCCGCCGAGGGCATCCGCGACACTACGCGCAAGCGCGATCGCGTCCCCCTCCACGGCGATGTCGACGTCGAAGCTCGTCGCCCCGAGCAGGATGTCCCGAACCGTGCCGCCAACGAGGTAGACCCCGTCGAAGGGCTCGCTGGCAGCCGCGATCGCTTCGAAGGCAGGCGCGAGGTCCTCCAGGCGAGTCAGCTCACCGGCAAGGCTCGCCTCGGGCTCGGGCTCGGCCTCCGGACGCTCACCGAGTGCCCGCAGGAGGTCGCTGCGCGTCACGACGCCGACCAGGTCTCCGTCATCGAGCACGGCGACTCGTCCGTCCGAGGAGCCAGCGAGTGCCTCTTGCACCTCCGGCAGCGGAGCCTGGGCCTCGACCGTTGCGACGCGCGAGCTCATGATTCCCTTGACGGGTGCGTGCGAAAGCCCGTGCGCGATCGCCTTGTCGAGATCCTCGCGGGAGACGGCCCCCACGAGACGTCGCTCTTCGACGACGAGGATCCCGCTCTGCGCGTACCGCTGACACGCAACCATGGCGCGGCTGACCGATTCGTTGGGCGGGACCGAGCGCGCCGGACGGGACATGACCTCTTCGGCGCGGATCGGCTCGTGAGCCGCCGAGTCCAGCGCCTCTCGGAGCGTCGCCAACGCCTGCTCGAGTGTCCCCTTGAACATCGCCGAGGCTGCCTCGCGGTGGCCGCCGCCGCCCAGCGCTCGGGCGATGGCAGCAGCGTCGATCGCGGGCGTCCGACTTCGAGCCACACAGAAGACGCGGTCGTCCATCTCGACGAGCAGAACCAGCGCCCTGGCGTCGGTCAGATCGACGACCTTGTGGGCGAGGTTCGAGACGCCGTCGACATGCCGCGGCCACGAGGCGGCGCTGACCAGCACCTCCACGCCGGCGACCCGCTCGGTCTCGATCGCGGACATCAGAGCGCCGAGGAGCTCGCGCTCCTCGTCGGTGAGCGGTGTGTGCAGGAAGCCGGCGAGGAGCTCCTGGCTGGCGCCGTGGCGCATGCACCACGCAAGGGCATCGGCGTCGCGTTGCGTCGCCGTGGGGTAGGTCAGCGATCCCGTGTCCTCGTGGATCGCGAGGGCGAACGCGGTGGCCTCGAGCGGCGTGACGGAAAGCTCCCGCTCGGCGATGACGCCGACGAGCGTGGTCGTCAGTGCGCCCTCCTGTGAAACCACGGCGTTTTCCGGCTTGACCCACGCCGGCAGCTCGCCGCGGTGGTGGTGATCGAAGATCACCTTCTCGACCTTCGGATCGAGCGCGACCTCTTCGAGCTCACCGAGACGCGACGCGCTCATCGTCTCCACCACGATCAGGCGCCTGATCGCACCCGGCTCGATCCGAGAGACCTCCACGGCGCCGAGCTCGTCCGCGTGCAGCCGGTAGAACTCCCGCACGTTGCGGTTGAGCGCCCCGGACACGGAGACGATCGCGTCCGGATAGAGGCGGCGCGCGGCGAACATCGCCGCGAACGCGTCGAAGTCGGTGTTCGTGTGGGTCGCGATGACCTCGGTGGCCTTCACGCCCAGATTGTGGCTTAGGCGAGCGCTATCGCCTCGATCTCCACCTTCGCGCCCGACGGAAGGTTGGAAATCTCGACCGTCGCCCGAGCGGGCGGAGGCTGTCCGACGCGTCGTGCGTAGACCTCGTTCATCCCAGCGAAATCGCCCAGATCGAGCAGGAAAACCGTCGTCTTGACGACGCGATCGAGCCCCGAGCCGGCCTCTTCGAGAATCGCCCGCAGGTTGTCGAAGATCTTATCCGTCTGCTCTTCGATCGAATCCCCAACGATCTCCGCATGGTCGGGCTCGAGCGCGAGTTGGCCCGAGACGAAGACGAATCCGTTGCCACGGATTGCCTGCGAGTACGGGGCGCCCTGGAACGGCGCCGGTGCACGCTCGGTGCGCACGACCTCCTTCTCTCCCATCCTCACTCCTTTCGCGGCGCGCCGGCCGTTGCCAGCGCCCCTCCGAGGGCCTTGAAAATCGCCTCGAGGACGTGGCGGGCATCCTCGCCGTGAAGCAGCCGCACGTGGAGCGTCAGACCTGCGGCGTCCGCCAGCTCGCTCAGGAAGCCAGAGACCAGGTCGCGGTCGAGGCCCGCAACGTGTGCGTCCGACAGATCGACGTTGGAGACGAGCAATGGTCGGCCAGACGCCTCGAGCGAGACGCTCGCCAGCGCCTCGTCGGCGGGGACGATCGCCGAGCCGTAGCCCTTCGCTCCTTCCTCCGACAGGAGACCGCGCAGTGCTTCTCCGAGTGCCCGTCCGGCGGCGGCCGTCGCCGCGTCGGGCCCTCCGGGGGCCACCTCCAGCTGCAGGTCGAGCTCGGCGCGCGCCGCCAGCAGCTCCAGCAGGTGATCGAGGACCGGCAGGCCCGTGGAAACCTCGGTGCGCCCGCTAGAGCCGAGCGATACGCGTGCTTGGAGCGTCGTGGCCTCATCCCCCGCCTGCATCGCGAAACTGACGCTAGGCGTTCTCCACGCGTTCGATGCGAGCGCCGAGCGCGCGGAGCCGCTCGTCGATCCGTTCGTAGCCGCGGTCGATCTCGCCGACGTTTCCGATCGTGGAGATGCCCTCGGCGCAGAGACCGGCGATCAGCATCGCCATGCCAGCGCGGATGTCCGGACTGGCCATGCGCTGTCCGTACAGCCTTGCGGGGCCCGTGACGACGGCGCGGTGGGGGTCGCAGAGGATGATCCGCGCGCCCATGCTGACCAGCTTGTCCACGAAGAACAGCCGATTCTCGAACATCTTCTCGAAGATCAACACGGTGCCTTCCGCCTGGGTGGCGACGGCGAGCGCGATCGAGGTCAGGTCGGCCGGGAACGCGGGCCACGGGCCATCCTCGATCTTCGGGATCTGGTCGCCCAGGTCGTCCTCGATCTTGAGCTCCTGACCCGGCGGGATGCGGACGCTGCTCTCGCCGAGCTCGACCTCGACGCCGAGCCTGGAAAAGACGGGGAGGATCGAGACCAGGTCCTCGGTGACGACGTCGTCGACGGTCACGTCCCCGCCGGTGACTGCGGCGAGACCGATGAAGCTCGCAACCTCGATGTGCTCAGGAGCGATCCGCCACTCGCCGCCCGAAAGCTGCTGGACGCCGCGGATTCGAAGGACGTTCGAGCCGATCCCCTCGATGCTCGCGCCGAGCAAGCAGAGGAACCGGCAGAGATCCTGGACATGCGGCTCGCACGCGGCGTTTCCGATCACGGTCTCGCCCCGCGCGACGGACGCCGCCATGATCGCGTTCTCCGTCGCCATGACGCTCGCCTCGTCGAGGAAGATGCGGCGCCCTTGGAGGCCTAACGTCTGCATCTCGAAGCGGCCGTTGAGCTCGATCTCGACGCCGAGCTCGGCGAGCGCGTGAATGTGCGGGTCGAGCCTGCGCCGGCCGATCACGTCTCCGCCCGGTGGCGGCACACTCGCACGCCCGAAACGGGCGAGCAGGGGGCCGGCCATGAGGAAGGACGCGCGGATCCGGCTGCACAGCTCGGGGTCGAGCTCCACCTTGCTCGCATTGCCGGAATCGATACGGACCTCGTTCCTCCCCAGCCACTCGACGTCTGCGCCGACGTCTGCGAGCAGCGCCAGCATCGTCTCGACGTCCCGGATCCGGGGGACGTTGCTGAGCACCACCGGCTCGGTCGCCAGCAGCGTGGCGGCGAGAATCGGCAGCGCGCCGTTCTTGTTTCCGGCAGCGGAGACGCGGCCGCCGAGGGGGATGCCCCCCTCGATGACGAAGCTCTCCATCAGTGCGTCGGCGACGAGAGTGGTGGCCACGAGCGGACTATCGTACTGAGTGTCATGGAGGTCACTAGAGAGCGGGCTTGGGAGACCCTCAACCGTTATACGAAGAGCGAGCCGCTCCTGCGTCATGCACTTGCGGTCGAGGCGGCTGTCCGCGCGTATGCGCGCAAGTTCGGCGGCGATGAGGTGTTCTGGGGCGCGACGGCGCTCCTCCACGATTTCGACTACGAGATCCATCCCACCCTTGACAAGCACCCGCAGGACGGGGCCGCGATCCTGCGCGACGAGGGTTATCCGGAGGAGCTCATCGATTCAGTTCTTTCGCACGCCGAGCATCTGCAAATGGAGCGCGACACCGATCTCAAGCGTGCGCTTTTCGCCTGCGACGAGCTGGCCGGGTTCATCCACGCCTGCGGGCTCGTGCGGCCGGACGGCATCGACACGCTGACTCCGAAGTCGGTGAAGAAGAAGCTGAAGCAGCCCTCCTTCGCGGCGGGCGTCCATCGCGACGAGGTCTACGCGGGCGCCGAGCTTCTCGGAGTCGGGCTGGATGACCACATCCAGACGGTCACGGACGCGATGAAGCCGATCGCGGCCGAGCTCGGGCTGCGAACCGCCGCAGACGCGGCCTGACTCAGACGGTCCGCGGGCTCGCCCGCTTCGCCGCAGTCGAGACAAGTAACAACTTGCAACTTGCGCACCGAGACGCCTGTAGGAGCGCTGGATTCGACGCGGTCGGGGCAAGTAACAAGTCGTAACTATCGGCCTACGGCTTGAGCCCCGCGAGAAGGCGGTCGATGTCTTCGTCGCTCGTCCAATAGCCGCACGAGGCTCGGATCAGCCCGGTTCCCGGAAGGTCGCGGACGACCACGCCCTCTTCGTAGAGCCGCTTCACGAGCTCCTTTGTGTCGCCCTCCCAGCGCCAGGAGACGAGGTTCGAGTGTCCCGGCTCGGTGACGACGTCGTGGCCCGCCTCGACGAGCCGGTCGCGGCAGCGCTCCGTGATCTCACGGGAGCCTTCGAAGCGCCAGTCCGGGGCTGCCGCGATTGCGGCCTCGAGCCCGGTGATGTAGGCCGCTGGGATCCAGTTCTGGTCGAACCGCCGGGCGCCGTCGCTGGCCACGAACGAGCCGTCGCGGTCATAGGAGCGCTGCGAGAAGTAGCTCGGCGCCGCCACGCGCAGGCGCTCGCGATCGCGAACGTAGAGACCCCCAGTCGGCGACGGGCCGCACAGCCACTTCTGCCCGGACACCGTGTAGAAGTCGAACGGTTCGGCATTCACCGGGATCGCGCCGACCGACTGAGCCCCGTCCACGAGCAAGGGGGCCGAGACTGCCTCCTTCAGCGCTTCGATCGGGACAACGTGGCCTGTGATCCACAGTACGTGCGAGAGCGCGACGAGCCGCGTTCGGGGGCCGACTTCCGCGACGATCGCGTCGAGCGCTTCTGCGGCGGGGCGGTCTCGGACGGCCGCGACCCGCACCCGAGCTTGCGAAGCGTGAATCGGGCCCAGAAGGCCGAAGTGCTCTGCGTCCGTCGTGACGACCTCGTCCTCGGGGCCAAGATCGAGGCCTGCGACCACCACGCGACACCCCTCCGACGTGGACGTCGCCAGCGAGACGTGCTCTGCGTCCACTCCGATCTGGCCGGCAACGACTTCGCGCAATTCGTCGCGCTGCTCGATGACCCGCTCGAAAGCCGGATGACTTCCGCGCGGGCCGAGCTCCTCCCGCTCGGTGACGGCGACGGCGTCGTAGGTCTGCTGCGCCATCGGCCCGACCGAGCCGGCGTTCATGTATGCGTAGCGCGCGAGGACCGGGAAGGCGGCCCGAGCCTCTTCGAAGGTCACCCGACCTTCACCTCGACGGCGGCATGATCGGAAAGCACCAGGTCGCCGTACATGCGCCGCTCGCGGCCCCAGCGGTCATACTCGCTGACGTCGGCCCCTCGGACGAGGACGTGATCGACGCCGGGGCCGGCAGCCGAGAAGCCGTCGAGGCGCCCGAAGACCTCGGAGCGATGCGTGTCGACGTTGAGGTCGCCGGCCACGACGCAGAGATCCTCGCCCGCGAGCCGGCCTGCCCAGTGCACAGCCCGCTCAACCTCCGCCTCCGGGATCCGCACATCCCGCGCATGAGTCGCGTGGAGATTGACGACCAACGTGCCGCCTTCGATGCGCACCGCCATCGCCTGCCGGCGTTCCTTCGCCCACGCGAGCTTCCGGATGATCGGCAGGCCGAGACGGCGCCCGACCTCCAGGCGAAAGCGGAACGGGTTCAGCGTCAGGACGTGCCGGGCGAGGATCGGGCGGCGCACGAGGATCGCGTTGGCCTGGCCTTCGAACCCGGAGCGAAAGAACCCCGGATTCAGGTCAGTGAGATGACGGCCGAGCTCGGCAGTCGACGGCAGAGGACCGATCGACGGACGGGCGGCAACCCGCCCGAAGACGTGCATCCCGCTCCACTCCCTGAGCCGCCCAAGCGACCACGGCGGCACCTCCTGCAGACACACGGCATCCGGCTCACCTGCGGTCACCGATCGCACCATCTGCTCCACGTACCGCTTTCGTCCGGGAGGGAACGTGTTGCCGTGGAAGATATTCCAGGTGCGGACGATCACGGAACTACTCTAGGGCCCGTGCCCGGCCGGTTCGCCGAGCTGATCAACCGGCAACTCGACCTCTTCGAGCAGGAGGACGCCGAGTTCCTCGCCCGCGTCGAAGAGGCCGAGAGAGCTTATGACCGTGCGGGTCGTGATGACGCCGAAGAGGTCTACGGGCGCTTTCAGGAGCTCGTCGAGTTCGGAACGGAGACGCTTGCCGAGATGCGCGACGGGTATGCGGCAACGCTCGATGCCGACGCGGCCGAGGGGTACGTCGAAGCGTTCAACGACGCGGTGCGCCGTCGCCTCCCTCGGTTTGCGCTCGAGATCGACGAGCTCTGACCGTTCGCTCAGCGGTGGCCGAAGTGATGGGCCGGGGGGAGCGAGGATGAGAGCTCCGGCACGTCGGCCACTTGTCGCGCGAGCGGCCCGAGCGTCTCCAGCTCGCGCACGAGCACGTTCTGGTTTCGCCCCTGCCGCTCGAAGCGCCCCCGCGCGAGGATCAGCGGCTCGCCGCGGACGATCGCACGGTGACGGTCGTAGACCCTCGGCGGGACAATCAGGTTCATCTGCCCGAACTCGTCCTCGAGCAGCATGAAGACGACGCCGTTCGCGGTCGCCGGCCGCTGGCGGGCGATCGCCATCCCCGCCACGGCCACTTCGGACCGGTCTGGTGTCTGAGACAGCTCGCGGCTCGTAAGAACAGGTCGTGTGAGGTGAGGACGCAGGAGCTTCAGTGGATGGGTGCCCACGGTGAGGCTCGTCGTCCGGTAGTCGGTCAGCATCCGCTCCCACTCGGTCGGCTCGGGAAGCCCCGGCGTCTCGACGGTTGGATCCAGGGACAGCGCCAGCTGGCGCTCTTCTCCTCCCGAGCCGGGAACCGATGTCGATCGCGGCGCCAGCCCGGCCTCCCAGAGCAGCGGCCGCGGCTCGTCTCCGAACTCGGCGCATGCGCCGCTTGAGATCAGCGCCTCGAGCCCCTCACGCCGGAGCGGCGCCCGCTGGGCGAGATCGCGCACCGACCGGAACGGTCCGCCGCGCTCCCGCTCCTCGACCAGCGCCTTGGCATCGTCGTCCCCGATCGAGGTCACGTACTCGATTCCGATCCGCACCTTGCCGTCCTGGACGACGCACTTCGCCTCGCTGAGGTTGACGTCGGGCGGAAGCACCTCCACCCCACGCCGCTGCGCGTCCCGGACGAGCGTCGCAGGCGGATAGAAGCCCATCGGCTGCGCGTTCAGGAGCGCGGCCAGGAACTCGGCCGGATAGTGGCAGCGCAGCCATTGCGACTGGTAGGCCAGCAGCCCGAACGCCGCCGCATGCGACTTCGGGAACCCGAAGCCCGAGAAGCCGACGAGCTTGTCGTAGATCTCGTTCGCGAGCTGCTCCTCGACGCCGTTCGCAGCTGCTCCCTCCACGAATCGCTTGCGGTACGCCTCCAGCGCCGCCTCGCTCCGCTTGCGGCTCATCGCGCGGCGCAGGCCCTCCGCCTCACCGACACTGAAGCCTGACAGCGCCATCGCCACCTCCAGCACCTGGTCCTGGAAGACAACGACGCCGAGCGTGTCCTTCAGCGGCTCCGCCAGGAGTGGGTGGTCGACCGGCGGGACGAAGCTTGGATCCTCGCGAAGCCGCTGGCGATGCGCGATGTACGGGTGGACAGCCTTGCCCTGGATCGGGCCGGGGCGGACGAGCGCGACCTGCACCATGATGTCCTCGAGCGTCTCGGGTCGGGTGCGGAGGATGCTCTGCATCTGCGCGCGGCTCTCGATCTGGAAGGCGCCGACGGTGTCGGCATCCTGGATCTGCGCGTAGACCTCCTTGTCGCGGAGCGAGATGCGCGAAAGGTCGATCAGCTCGCCGCGGAGCTGTGCGATCTGGTCGACGCACTCCTCGACCGCGGAGAGCATCCCGAGGCCGAGCAGGTCGATCTTGAGGAAGCCTGCGTCGTCGCAGGAGTCCTTGTCCCACTGGCAGAGCTGCCTTCCGGCCGTGGCCGCCGGCTGGACGGGGACGAGCTCGACCAGCGGCCGGGACGAGATCACCATCCCGCCTGGATGCTGCGAGATGTGGCGCGGGAGGCCCGCGATCTCGTGCGTCAGCTCGGCGAAGGCGCGCCAGCGGGGCGAGTCCGCCTTGTTTTCGAAGCCGGGCACGAGCCGAAGCTCCTCGGCGACACGCCTCGCGTTCCAGCCGTCCGAGACCCGCGCGAGCCGCTCGAGCTCGCCGAATGGGAGGCCAAGCGCCTTGCCGACATCGCGGATCGCTCCTCGTGAGCGGTAGGTCGCGAAGCTGGCGACAAGCGCGGCGTGCTCACGGCCGTAGCGCTCGGTGACCGCAACGATCAGCTTCTCGCGAATGTCGCGCGGAAAGTCGAGGTCGATGTCGGGGACAGCGTCGAGCTCGCGATTGATGAAGCGTCCAAGCGACAGGTCGGCCTGGACTGGATCGACGTGCGAGAGCCCGGTCAGATAGCAGACGATCGAGCCGACCGAGCTGCCGCGTCCCCTTCCGGGTGGGAGTGAGTTGCGCGGCGAGTCACGGCCGCGGACCTCGTTCGCCACGTCGCGGGCGAGCTCCAACACCTCGTGGTGGAGCAGGAAGAAGCCGGCGAGGCCGAGCTCGTCGATCAGCTTCAGCTCCTCGTCGAGGCGGGCGCGAGCCTCAGCAAGTAACAAGTTGTTACTAGCGTCGTAGCGCGCCGCGAATGCGTAGTTGCAGACGTCGGCGAGCTGACTGATGGCCGGCTCGGCCTTGTCCGAGAAGTCCGGATAGCGGTACCCCAGCTCCTGGGTCAGGTCAAACTCGCAGCGCTCGGCTATGCGCCCGCTCCGCTCGACCGCTTCACGGTCGAGCGGGAAGCGGTCTGCGATCTCTTCGGGTGCGCGCAGGATCGCCTCGTGGTTCCCGCGGCGCTCCGGCTCCGAGCCCTCAAGGGACGTGCGGTGGCGGATCGCCACGAGCGCGTCCTGCAGTCGCACCCGAGCCGGATCGTGGGCATGGACGTCGCCGGTGACGACCGTTTCGACATTCAGGGCCTCGGCGAGCTCGCGCAGCCGCGCGTTCCGCCGCTCGTCTCCGCGCTCGAACGGCCGTTGGAGCTCGACGAAGAAGCGCTCGGGGCCAAAGGTCCGCGCGAGGCGGGCCGCGGCGTTCGGGTTCCCGACGGCGAGCCCTTGACGGGAACAGCCCGAGAGGCAGACGAGGCCGTCGTTCAGCTCCTCCAGGAGGACCTGGTCGAGGGCCGGCTCCAGGGCCGGGTCGCCCTCCTTCGGGCGGGTGTGTGCGTGCGCGGCTGTGAGCAGCCGGCAGAGGTTGGCGTAGCCGCGCTGGCTCTCGACGAGCAGCGTGACGTGGGAGCCGTCGGCGAGGGCGACCTCGGCGCCGGTGATCGGCCGGACGCCGAACGCCTTCGCCGCGTGGGCGAACTCGAGCGAGCCGTAGACGCCGTCGTGGTCGGTGAGCGCAAGCGCCTCGTAGCCGAGCTCTGCTGCCCGCACCGCCAGCTCCTCGGGCAGCGAGGCGCCGTCGAGAAACGAATAGGCTGAGTGCGCGTGGAGCTCGACGTAGGACAAGCCGTACTCCTAGGCCCTAGCGAGGGCGAGCGGCTCAACGAGCGAATCGTAGTGAAGCTCGAGCGGCCCGAGATCTCGGTCAACGAGGTCAACGTCGGGCCCGACTTCGAGGGCCCCGGCCCCCACTTCCACAAGGAGCACGTCGACGCGTTCTACGTCCTCGAGGGACAGCTCGAGTTCACAAATGGGGCCGAGACACTGCTGGCGCCCGCCGGCACGTCGGTTGCCGTCCCGCCGAACATCGTCCACGGCTTCACGAACCCAGGCCCGGGCGGAGCGCGCTACCTCAACATCCATGCGCCCGACGGCGATTTCATCGAGTACTTGCGCCACGCGGTCGCCGGTGAGGAGTTCTCGTGGGACAGCTACGACGTCGACGAGCCGTACGGACCGGCCGAGGCGATCGTGGCGGGCCCCGACGGCGGAGAGCGGCTGCAGCGCCGGCTGCTCGAGAACACGATCAGGGCCGAGACGCCGCACCTCTCGATGTTGGAGATGAACTTCGACGAGCGCTGGGAGGGCGTCGACCCCCACACCCACGACGACCATGTCGATTCCTTCTTCGTCCTCGACGGCGAGGTCGACTTCCTGCTCGGTGAGGACACCGCACGTGCCGGTCCCGGAACCTACGTCGCGGCTCCGCCCAACTTCACCCACGGCTTCCGACCGATCGCCCCGGCTCGCTTCCTCAACCTCCACGCGCCCGACGCGGGCTTCGCCGCGCGCGCCCGCCGCCGCTAGGACCGTCTCTCGCTTTAGCGCCGCGCGTGGACGCCGGCGAGGTCGACCGCGACCGCGAAGAGCAACAGTCCCGCCCACCAGTTCACGGGATCGAAGGTCAGCGGCTCGTTGTCGCCAACGAGGTTCCAGATGAACCAGACGACAAACCAGATCAGCGTCACGGCGCAACTCTAAGCCCCGCGCTGGCTGAACCAGCGGCCGTGCTCGTCGTCATGGAAGACAACGAGGTTCTGGCCGCTCTCCAGCACCACGTCGAAGTAGCGCCGGTTGACCGGGTCTTCCGTCCACCAGCGGTCGACGACGCGCCACTCCTCCCGTATCACCTCGACCGTCAGGCGATTGACGAGACGCGGCGCCCCGTCTGCTCGTGACTCGACGAGGGCGGCGCGCGGCTCATTGAGCCTCTCTACTCGTCCCGCGGAACGAACAGCGCTCGTGCTTCCGGAATCCGCGACCACGGCGCGACTTCGACCACGCTGGCGACTGCTCCGCCGCCGGTACTCGCTTTCACCTGCCGCAACCCCTCCTTCAGCTTCGTCTGGAGCTCGACGCCCTCCGGCTTGACGAGCTCGAGTTGCTGCCCGCGCGAATCGGTGAGCTCCGTGAGCTCGAGCCGGAGCGCCAGGACAGGCGCGGGCAGGTCGTTCAGCTTCGGCCCGAGCGCGATGCGGAGGCGATCGGGCTCCGCGGCCGGGTCGCGGAAGGTCAGCGTCCGGCGCCAGGACGCTCCGCCGACGAGTCTTGCCGAAAGTGCGACTTTTCGGATGAACCGATCTCCGCGCTCATGCCGGCTGAGCGTCCGATCGACAAGCGTGGCAAGCGCCCGCCGCAGCGTCAGCTCGTTGCCGACCGCCTCCGGAAACTCGAGCACCTCGAAGATCTCGGCCGGCGGGCGGCGGCCGATGATGCGACCGTGCTTTCCACCTCTCGCCTGGCCCCAGGCGCTGCGACCGTCCGGTCCCAGTCGTTCGGCCACAGCAGCGCCCGGGAGCCCGGCAAGCTGTCCAACACGTTTCACCCCCAGCGCTTCCAGCTCCTCACGGCGGCGCTCGTCCAAGCCGAGCAGGCGGAGCGGGAGCGGTGCGAGGAATTCCTTCGTGTGCTCGTCCGAGACGATCAGCGCCTGGCCTGGGCGCGCGACGTTGGCAGCCGCGAGTGCGGCAAAGCGGCGGCCGGCCGCGCCAACGCGCGCGTCCCAGTATGAGCCGACTGCGGCGAGGGCACGCTTGAGCGCCGATTCGAGGCCGCCATAGAGGCGTTCCACCCCGCGCGTGTCGAAGTAGGCGGTGCCGAGCCCAGCCGACTCGACGGCGAAACCGGAGTCCTCGAGGCTGCGGACGGTCTCCTCCCAGTCACGCTCGGCAGAAGCCGGATCGGGCTCGACGAGAACGAGTTTCGGGCAGGTTGCGAGCGCCTCCCCCATGCGCATGCCGGGCCTGACGCCGGCCTGGTCGGCTGCGGCGGTGACTGACCCGATCAGCGGCTCGGCGCCGTCAGGAGGTGCGAGCGCGGCGGGCTGAAGGACCATGCTGGGCCGCTTGCGAAGCGCGGCTCGAAGCTCGAAAGCAGGGATGGCAAGGCAGGCAATCATGACCGAACATGTGTTCTATCACGAACAGGTGTTCGGTGTCAAGATGGAGCGCTGAGCGTGATCTCGGCCGACGAGTCGACCATGCGGCTCACCCGTGGAACGACGTCGAGGACGCTCTCCTGGGCGCAGAACTTGATGTCCTCCTCGAGCCCCGGCGGGCCGTAGGTTCGAGCCATCAGGCCGTCCCACGCCGTCGGGAACGAGCGCGCGAGCACCACCGACGCCTTTGCCGCATCCGACCCGTCGGCCCCCAGGAGCTCGACGATGCGACCGGCGCAGTAGGCGTCGTCGAGCGCGAACTGTCCCTGGAAGCCCGCGCACACGACGACACAGTCGTCGTGTACCGCCCGCGACACGGCCTCCAGATTCAGGAGGCTCCCGAGCAGGACCTCCCGGCACCTCGACACCGCCGCCAGCACGGCCCGCGTCCCGTTCGTCGTCGAGTAGATCAGCGTCTCGCCTCGAGGCTCGAGCACCTCACGCGGCGAGGCGCCGATGTCGAATCCTGGGATCTGCACGGCATTCCGCTCCCCGCCGAGGAGCCCCTCCCCCAGCTTCTCCCGCAGCGCCCGAGCCTCCTCGACCTCACGGCAGCAGTAGACGCGCTTGTAGCCGCTCGCGAGTGCCTGGGCGATCGTCGACGTCGCCCGCAGGGCGTCGACCACGACCGCGACCGGCGCCTCGAGCACTTGGTCCGGCGTGAAGGCCACATGGGCGCGCATCCCAGAACTACGCTACCGAGGCCGCCGATGGCCGAGCCCATGTACTGCTACCGCCACCCCGACCGGGAGACGATGGTCTCCTGTTCGGAGTGCGGACGCCCGATCTGCCCGGACTGCATGGTGTTCGCGCCGGTCGGAATCCGCTGTCCGGAGCATGCCGGGCAAGCGCAGGGCGCCGCCCGTGTGACGCAAAGTGTCCGCCGCGCCGGCTACGAGGGAACCGGCGCGATCGTCACCAAGATCCTCGTCGCCATGAACGTCGGTATCTATCTGCTCGAGCTCGCGGCCGGCGGAGACATCAACGGGACCGGAAATCGGATCTTCACCGAAGGCGCTCTCTACGGCCCGGCGGTCGCCGCGGGCGACTGGTGGCGGCTCTTCACGGCGCCTTTTCTCCACTACGGCCCGATTCACCTTGCCTTCAACATGCTCGCGCTCTGGTGGTTCGGCTCGGCCGTGGAGGCGACGGTGGGGCGCGGCCGCTACCTCTTGCTCTACGTCGTCTCAGGCCTCGCCGGCTCCGCCGGCGCCCTGCTCTTCGCACCGACGAGCGTCACGGTCGGAGCCTCCGGCGCGATATTCGGCATCATGGGCGCCGCTCTCGTGCTGGAGCAGCAGGGCACACATGTCTTCGGCGGCGGTGCGCTCGGGATCATCGTGCTCAATCTGGTGTTCACGTTCGCGGTGCCCGGCATCTCGATCGGTGGGCACCTCGGCGGCCTCGCGGGAGGCGCACTCGGAATGCTCGCGCTCTCACGCTTCGGGCGTACGCACGCCGTTTACGGCCGTCCCGGCCTCGTCGGCATCGTCGGCGTGCTGGCGATCGGCGCAATCAGCATCGCGATCGCCTACTGGCGCGTCCAGGGCTACGTCTAGCCGCCGACCGAAACGGCTTCGACGCCGGCTTCCTTGAGCACCGCTTGCGCTGCCGCGAGCCTCGCCAGCGGGACGCGGTAGGGCGAGCACGAGACGTAGTCGAGCCCGAGCCCTTCGCAGAAGGCGACTGACTCGGCCTCACCGCCGTGCTCGCCGCAGATCCCGAGCTTGAGCTCCGGCTTCACGCGGCGCCCGCGCTCCACGGCGATCCGCATCAGGTCGCCGACCCCGCTCTGGTCGAGCGTCTCGAACGGATTGTGCTCGAGCACGCCGTCATCGAGGTAGTGGGTGAGGAACTTCCCCTCGGCGTCGTCGCGCGAGAACCCGAGCGCCGTCTGCGTGAGGTCGTTCGTGCCGAACGAGAAGAAGTCCGCCTGCGCCGCGATCTCGTCCGCGCGAATGCACGCGCGCGGGAGCTCGATCATCGTCCCGCACAGGTACTCGACGTCACGACCCTCGGCCTCGGCGACGTGCACCGTCAGCTCGCGCAGGCGACGCAGCTCCTCTTCGAACCCGACGAGCGGGTGCATGATCTCGACCAGCGGCGCCTCCCCCGTCCTCCCCTCGATGGCTTCGGCGGCGCGCACGATCGCTCGCACCTGCATCTCGTAGATCTCCGGCCACTGCAGACCGAGCCGGCAGCCGCGCGTGCCGAGCATCGGGTTTGCCTCCTGCAGCTGCCGGATTCGCTGCCGCATCCGGTCATCCGTCGCCTCTTCCGGTGCCGGCAGGAACTCGTGCAGGGGCGGATCGAGCAGGCGGATGGTCACCGGCAGCCCCGCCATCGCCTCGAAGATCGCCTCGAAGTCGCCCTGCTGCATCGGGAGGAGCTTGTCGAGCGCGCGTCGCCGGCCGTCCTCGTTCTCGGCCATGAT
>JBKPGE010000138.1:0-27768 GCA_046729215.1 Actinomycetota bacterium
GTTGAGAGCGCCGCCGGCGAGGGCGCCGCCCGCAGCGAGCAGCACGAACGCCGCAAGTCCGATTACGAGCTTGGTCATGAGTCCTCCTTTGGTAATGGCCACAGGCTCGCGTCGGCCCACCCAAGGGCGGGCAAATGGGAGGAAAACCTTGGTTAAGCCTTGGTATCGCCCGGCAGGCGCACGCCCGCGGCGTACCGGCGCAGCACCGGGACCGGATCCGCCTCCGGCCGGGCGACGACGAGCACGGCGCCATAGCCGTCCCCGGCCAGCGCGTCGACGAGCAGCTGGAGGCCGAGCGCGAGCGCGAACGCCTTGTGGGCACGGTCCCCGCCGAACGGAACGAGCTCGTCCTCGGAGGCTAGGCCGGCGATCACGTCGCCGTAAGTGACCTCGCCCATCGAGACATCCGTGACGACGGGCTCGCGGTCGGAGCTCGGAATCGCGATCGACAGCGGGTTCGTCCCGGCGAGCTTCGGGCCGCCGTCGGGATGACCGAGCCGCGCCGGAGAGGTCGCAGTCAGCGCGGCGACGAGCCCGCCGTCCGCGAGACGTCGCGTCCAGTACCCGAGCATCCCGGTCGGGAAGCAGTTCGCGGCGACGACGAGGCGTGCGCGCTCCGGCGGCGACTCGAGCTGCGCCGCGCACACGGCCGCCAGCGTCAGGTAGCCGAGCGCGCCTCCTCCGTCCCATCGCTCGTACCCCGGCTCCGCGACGAGGCGCTCGGGGCGAGCCTCCGGGTCGACCGGCTGCGTCTTCAGCCACTCGACGCGGCTCAACCCGTGGCCCTGCTTCCCGCGGCGCTCGGCGTCGAGGAAGTGATCCGCCAGGACGCCGGCGTCCCGGTCGTCGAAGCCCAGACCGCGCAGGGTCGGAATGACGTCCTCGGGCCTCATCCCACGACCGGCCTGGATCGGCGCTAGCTGCGTGTGCCCGCGAGCGGGAGCGTCTTCGTGATCCCGAGACCCTCCTCGCGCCGCGTCTCCTGAATCGCCTCGGCGAGGCTCGTGATCGCCCGCGAGGCTTCGGCCTCCGGCCGCTCCCAGACGAGCGGCTCGCCGCGATCGGCGGCCTCGCGCAGCGCGGGGTCGAGCGGGATCTTGGCCAGCAGCGGCAGGCCGATCTCACGCGCCAGCGCCTCGCCGCCGCCCGAGCCGAACAGCTCCTCGCCGGTGCCGACGAGGTACGACATGTTCTCGACGGCGCCCACAAGCCGCATCTCGGTCTTCGCAGCCATCTGCGCAGCGCGCACGGCGACCCGCTGCGCCGCCGGCTGCGGCGTCGTGACCACCACCGCCTCGGCGCGCGGAAGCAGCTGCCCGAGCGAGATCGAGACGTCTCCTGTGCCTGGGGGCATGTCCACGAGCAGCACGTCCAACTCGCCCCAGTGCACGTCAGAGAGGAACTGCTCGAGGGCCTTGTGCAGCATCGGGCCGCGCCACATCACGGGTGCGTTGTCGTCGAGGAAGAAGCCGATCGACATCAGCTTCAGGTCGTCTCGCACCGGCGGAACGATCATCCGGTCGACGACGATCGGACGCTGGTGGACGCCGAGCATGTGCGGGATCGAATGTCCGTAGACGTCGGCGTCGAGCACACCGGTCCGGTAGCCGAGCCGCGCGAACGCAGCGGCCAGGTTCGCCGTCAGCGTGGACTTGCCTACGCCGCCCTTTCCGCTCGCCACGGCGACGACGCGCGTGGAGCGATCGACCGAGATGCCCTTGCTTCGCTGCGAGACGCCGCCGCGGAGCCGTGTCGTGAGCGCCGCCTTCTCCTCGGGGCTCATGACGTCGAACTCGAGCGACACCGACTCCACCCCGGCCAGGGGGAGAAGCTCTCGGCGGACCTGATCCTCGAAGCTAGACCGAAGCGGGCAGCCGGGGACGGTGAGCGCGATCGTGACGGCGACATGGTCGCCCGCGACGTCCACCTGGCGCACCATCCCGAGCTCGGTGACGGGCTTCTTCAGTTCGGGATCGATAACCCGGCCGAGCGCTTCCGTGATCTGCACTTGCGACGGCTGCATCGTCAAGACCGTAGCATCGCAAGCGTGGGGGAGCCCCTGGTTCCCCGCGGACCCCCTCCTTTCGCGCGGGGTGCAGGTTCGCCCGCCGACGGAGCCGGGGTCTGGCCCGGTTTTCCAGGCGTTTTAGCGTTTGTGAGCCTCCCGCGCGGCAAAGCCGCACTCCGGTGGCGGATCAACCTCGCAATCCGGTGCGGAGATGTGTTCAGAGGGCCAGTAACTGCTTCAGTCTGAGGCCGTTCTTGACCGCAAAGCCCTCCCAGTCGTTGTTGAAGTAGGCGTACACGTCAATGCCCCGGTCTCGCCAGCCGGCGATCCACCCGGCTCGCTCCTCCAGCTCGCTCTCCGAGTAGTTTCCGCGCCGTCCCCGGCGTCCGTGATGGAAGCGGACGAACGTCCAGTCGGCCGTCAGCTGGAGTGCGCGGAACGGGTACTTCGGGCTGTCCGGAATGACGAGAGCCACGCCGTGCGCACGCAGGAGCGCGTAGACCTCGTCAACGTACCAGCTCGGCTCGCGGAACTCGAAACAATGGCGCCCCTCGGGAAGCGCCGCGAGCGCCGAGGCCAGCCGCTCGTCGTTCCGCTTGAACGTCGGCGGCAGCTGCCAGAGCACCGGCCCGAGCTTCGGTGAGCGCCGGAGCGGCGCGATGCGCTCGTAGAAGCGGTGGATGCCGCCTCCAAGATCCGTCAGCCGCCTGATGTGCGTCAGGTAGCGGCTCGCCTTGACCGCGAACAGGAAGCCGGGCGGCGTGTGGGCGACCCATCTCTCGACCGAAGCGACGTTGGGGAGCCGGTAGAAGGTCGTGTTGAGCTCAACGGTGTCGAAGAGCTGTGCGTAGTACTCGAGCCAGCGCTTCGGCGGGAGTCCCTTCGGGTAGACACGCTCGCGCCAGTGGGCGTAGTTCCAGCCCGAGCACCCGATACGGATCTCCGTCACATCAGCAGGATCTCCGCAAGGCGGTCTCGCAACTCTTTCGTCGGGGCGGTGACGACAGCCGGCTGATGTGCGGTGCCGAGCGGAGCAGCATCCCAAGAGCTGGCGTCCGCGAAGCCGATGTCGAGCCCGCACTCGCGGACGACGAGCTGCGCGGCTGCGACGTCCACCGCGCGAGCACCGCGCAGGGAGCAGACAGCATCGAGCCGTCCGGCTGCGAACTGGCAGAGCGAGAGGGCAAGCGAGCCCGTTATCCGGAACCGGAGCGCATAGTCCGCGAGCGCTACGGCCTTCTGGGCAACGGTTTCCGAGAGCGTCGCCTCGAGCGCCAGGATCTCGACCCGGTCCTTGGGCCGCACGTCGCCTAGCGACCGGCCGTCGAGCCGGGCGCCCTCGCCCCTCGTGGCCGTCCACTCCTCGCCGGATCCGAAGTCGTAGAGGTAGCCGAAGACGATGTCCCCGAAGGTCGGCCCCTCGGCGACCGCGATGGAGAGACAGAAGTGTCGCAGCCCCCGCTTCGCATTGACCGAGCCGTCGATGGGATCGACTACGACACGCGTCTCCGACTCGCCGAACGCTCGCTCCCCGAGCTCCTCGGAGATCAGCGTGAACTGCTCGCCCGACCTGTGGAGCTCCTCGAGCCTGGCAACGATGACGCCTTCAGCCGCCGCGTCGACGACGGTCGTGTCGTCGCCCCCTACGCCTGCGGCCAGCACGGGCTCCCGTTCGGCGCGGGTGGGGAGCTTGTCGAGTTGTGCGCGCACGTCGGCAGCGGACGCTCGGCAGACGTCAAGCCACGGTTTCACTCGTGAAAGAGCAGGCCGGAGAGGAGCTTGGGATAGAAGTAGGTCGTCTTCTGGGGAAGCGTCTCGCCGGCTTCGGCGAAACGGAAGACGTCCTCAATCCTCGTCGGACGGACGATGAACGCGCCCGCCGCGCTGCCGCTGTCCACGGCCGCAACCGCCTCGTCGACGGACGGCGTGTAGCTGACGCCGTGCGGCTTCAGCGCCTCGACGAGCTGGACGTCAAGCTCGCCCGGCCTCCCGTGAACGAGCGCGATGCCGCGCTCGCGCCGGTACACGACCGTCGCCGCCCGGTCGGCCGGTTCAGCTTCCAGCGCATCCAGCGCCCTCCGCAGATCCCCCTCGTTCGCCGGCGGACCGTTCACCTGCTCTGCGACCCTGTGGGTCGGAAAGATCATCACGCCGGGATCCTCGGTGGAGACCAGCACGACGGGGATCAGCCGGGCACCGAAGGCAAGCGCGGTCTCGTAGCGGTGGTGGCCGTCCGCGATCAGCAGCTGCCTGTCGGCGAACGCTTCGGCGATCCCATTCGCCGGCAGGCGCCAGAGCCTCGCGCCCTCGGTCTCGATGTCGGGCGGCCGGGCCGGGTGCTCGAACGGCGGCTCGCCCTCGTACAGCAGGAAGATCGGCTCGAAGTGGACGTGCGTGGCCCGTAGTAGCCGCAGCCGGTCCTCCTTGGGCCCGGTATGCGTGCGCTCGTGCGGCAGAACGACGCGGTTCTCGTAGGGCTCCGGCTGGAGCGAAGCGACGAGACCGCGGCGTGTGCGCGGGACACCGTCAGGCCCGACGTACCGCTGCTCGAGCGCCCAGAACGAAGGCTCCGGCTCGCGGACGAGCGCCCCGTCGGAGAGCCACTCGGCCCAGAGCCGGGCCGCATCGTCGACCTCGTCCGGCAGCGTCAAGTGCACGACGTTGAGTGGGCTGCGCGCCATCAGCTCGTCGCGCTGCTCCGCGTCGATCACGTCGTACGGGGGCGCAACGAGCGCCTCGAGCGGGCCGGCGACGGCCTCGTCGTACCGGACGGCGCTGAACGGCTTGACGACGGCCATCTCGCCTCGGACGTTACATCCTGCACCGACCCTAGACTCGGCTGGTGAGCGCGATCGCGGAGCTCCAGGAAGACCGGATCGTCGAAGGCATCTACGCGGTCGCGAAGAAGGAGCGCCGCCGGACGCGGACAGGCTCCGACTACCTGGCGCTCGAGCTCGTCGACCCCAGCGGTCGGATCGAGGCCCGCGTCTGGAGCGATGTCGAGCTGCTGGACAGCCGCTTCGGCGAGGGTGACGCCGTGCGCGTGCTCGGGCGGGTCGACAAGTACCGAGACCGCCTGCAGCTCGACGTTCGCTCGCTCGAGCCCGCTGAGGAAGACGCCGCCGCACTGACCCCGAGCCTGCGCCGCGACGCCGACGAGCTGGACGGCTTCCTGGAATTCCTGGGCGGCGAGATCGTCCATCCCAGCCTGAACGCGGTCGTCGGGCGGTTCCTCGCCGACGAGCGCTTTCGCGCGCGGCTCCGCGAGCTGCCGGCGAGCCCGGACGTCCACCACGACTACGCCGGAGGGCTCCTGGAACACACCGTCGCAGTGGCGACGATCTGCCGCGAAACCGCGCAGGTGCATCCACGGCTTCGCGGCGACCTGTTGATCGCCGCCGCGCTGCTTCACGACGTCGGCCGAACGCTCGAGCTCGGCCGCCCGCCGACATTCAGGCCGACCGAGGAGGGGCGCCTCCTCGGGCACGTTCAGCTCGGGATCCGCCTGGTCGAGTCACGCGCCGCAGAGCTCGACCGCGACGCGCTCGCTGAGCTCGTCCACGCCGTTGCCGTCCACCACGACGCGCGTGCCGCACGCACGGCAGAGGCAGCCGTCCTCTACCACGCGAACCAGCTCGACGCGGTGGCCGCCACCCGGCCTGTCAACTAGGCGAGGTTCCTGCGCCAGAGCAGGAGCGAGAGCGGCATGAGGGCCGCAAGAAAGAGGAACGGACTGAGCGGGCGGATTTTGACCGCCTCGACGGTGCGCACCGCCTCCTTGTTGCCCAGCACTGTCTTCGCCGCAGCGGTTGCCGAGTCGATCTGGTCCTCGTCGAACGCCTGGCCGCCAATCGCCTGGGCGAAGTCGCGGGCCGAGGCAGCGCTCCCTGGGTCCTCGACGTAACGGCCCTCCACGATGCCGTCCGGCCGATAGATGCGCTCGCCCGAAGCCCAGAAGCGCACCAGGATGACCTTGATGCGGTCCTCGGCGAAGGCCTGCTTCAGGGCCGGCCCGCCGGTGTTGTTGGTCTCCGCGTCGGTGAAGATCACGACCAAGCGGTGTCCGGGACCCTGGAAGTAGTTGCCAGATGCGAAGGCCTCGGTCGTCGCCAGGCTCGAGGCGACCTTGTTGCTCAGGGAGTCCGACGGCGGCCGCTCGATGCCGATCGAATTCTGGAGGACACCCTCGAACGACTTCTGGTTCGTGCTCGGAAAGAGGTGCGGGAGAACCCGATCGGTCATCGATGCGACCCCGACCGGGGCGTCTCCAAGCTGAGCTCGCATCTTGAGGGCCGCCGCCCGGGCGCGGTCGAATCGCGTCGGCTGGGCGCGTCCTGCCGAAGCGAGCATCGATCGCGAGGTGTCGAGGGCGAAGAACACCTGCGCGTCGGTCCTGGCCGGGCGTTCGATCCGCTCCTCGAGGACGGGCTGCGCTGCGCCGACGCCGACGAGGGCGGCAATGGCGACGAGCGCCGCGATCGTGATCCGTCTCGAGCTGGGCGGCGAGACCAGTCTCAGCAGCGACCGGGCCCGCTCGACTCGCCGCTCGGTGCGAGTGAAGGCGACGAGCGGGAGGATGACGGCAAAGGCGACGCTGCCGGCGAGCGGGGTGAGGAACGAGAGGTGCACGATTCCGGCCTAGTAGCCGTGGCCTCGGCGGTTCGGGTTGCCGCCGGGGGAGCTTCGGCCGGCGGCGTACTCAGGGATCCGCTGCTGGACGTTGGCCTGCTCGTTTTCGGGATTGAAGAGCCGGATCAGGAACTCGAGGTTGTACTTCGCATCGGCGTTCGACGGGTCGACCTTCACCGCCCGCTCGAGGTGCGTCAGCGACTGGCCGATGACGCCGGACTGGTTGAACGGGTCAGCGAGCGCCTCGTCGTAGGCGACGACGCCCTGGAGGTTCGCGAGCCTGGATCGTCGCGCCGAAGGCTGTCCCGAGTTCTCGGCGTCGCTCAGCGCTGCCTGTGCCTCCGCGCGAGCGGCCGGTGCCGACGAGTTCACGCCGCTCTGGTCACGCGCGAAGGTCTGGAGCGCGCGACGATAGATGAGGTCGTCCTTGATCCCGAACGCCTGATCGGCATAGGGCAGCGTCAGGTCGAAGTCCCAGAGCGCAGCCCCCGCAGGCTGTGCCTGGAAGGCGAGATCGTCGCGCTTCATGCCGTTTCGGATCGCCGCGGCGTCGCGCGCGACCAGAGCGGCGCCGAGAGCGAGAACCAGCAACAACGCGATCGGCGCTCCCTTGCGGATGAACGGCCATGCCTTCCTCATCGCTCGGACCTCCAGGAGAGCCGGCCGCAGAAGTGCTCGTTCAATGCGAGCAGCATCAGTAGGAGGAGCGCGAGACCGGCGAGGCCCGCGGGGACACCCGCGCGCTCGGCGCGCTCGCGCGCATCGAGCAGCCGGCCTGGCGCGAGGTCGGTGTAGTCGACGAAGTTCTCACGCCCGACCAGGCGCTCGAAGAAGGCGCGGTCGTCGTCGAACGGATTCAGCGCGACGATGCGAACCGGGATCTTCTCGTTCCGGTAAATGATCAGCTCGCGAGTCAGGAGCGAGATGTCAAGGAGCGAGTCGTCGAGGTCGCTGATGAGCAGCACGCCGCGGGCCTTGGCGTTGTGACGCTCGAGGATGCCGCGCGCCATCTTGAGGGCGAGCGAGATCACGGTCCCGCCTCGATAGCTCCGGTCCCAGGGCGTCACCGACTTGCGCCGAATGAGGGCCGCTTCCTTGGAGTCGGCCGGAATCTCGCGCATCCCCGGCGCGCACGGGACCCCCCGCTGCTTGAGACAGACGTTCGGGAACGGCGAGATGGCGCGGATGATCGGCCGCAGCTCCGCAGAGCTCGTCCCGGGTGGAACGGCCTCGTACGGGATCCCCGAGAAGAGAACGAGCCCGAAGTCCTGTCCGGAATCGGCGAGGTAATCGAGTGGATCGACCGAGCGGCGGTCGGGCCGGCCGATACTCGCCGAGAGGTCGAGAACGACGACGCCGCTCCTGGCACCCTTCGCGAGCGCGGCATCGCTCGAACCGACCCTCTGGGACAGGAGCGCCGCCAGCGCCACGACGACAACGAGCGCGACCGCCAGCACGATACGCACGATCGTCGTCCGCCGGGCCGGGTCCCTCAGGCGCAGCGCGTCCACGAGCGGGATCGCCTGACGGTCCCTGCGCCTCACGTTCCCTCCGAGATCACACGCTCGACCTCCGTGGACAGCGGGTTGACGACGGCTTCGCCGGGCGACCGCTGTGACCAGGCGATGCGGCTCGCGTCCTGCGCGAGGTCCGGGTTGCTGGCGCGCTTCAGCTCCACCGACAAACGCTCGAGCGCTTTGCGGCCCTCGTCCGTGCGCCCGGACTTCGAGGACTCACGGACCAAGGCGAGTGCCCGCTCGAGCGCGCTGCGCCGGTCGATGACGCCCCAGAGGCGCGTCGCCAGCCGTTCCAGCGGCAGCAGCCGCAGGATGAGGACCAGCGCGCCGAGCGCGAACAGCGCGGCGAGCAGCAGTGCGACGAACTCGACCCATCCGGGCCCGACGCGGTAGGTCGCCGACGGGAGGTCCCGGTACTCGGCGCGGAGCAAGCCCTGCCAGAGCCGGCCGGGTGCGATTCGTCCAGCGACGCGGAGCGGCTGCCAGTCGATCGTGGCCGACTGGGGAGTCGACGAATCCCGAGGCTGGTACTCGACCGTCGCAAGGCCGAAGTCGACCCGCCCTGTCTTCTTCGGCAGGCACTTCGCGGTCATGCACGCGAGCGTGTAGTCGTACCGGAGCCGCGTCATCCGGCCCACGTCGTTCCGGCTCACTTGGCGCTTTTGCAACGCGCGGTAAGGCGCGAAGTTCGAGTGGATCTGGACGCTGTCCGGATCGACGGCGCCTCGGTCGAGCACGACCTCGACCCGCGCTTGGACCGCATCTGCGAACAGATGTTGCTGTGGAGTGAGGGTGGCGCTCGCGACCAGCGGCCGGTCGAGCGCCTGTTGCGGCTCCGAATCCCACGCCCACCAGGCGATGACCGCCGCGAGCGCGAGGACGAGCAGGCCGGCGCCGACAAGCGCTGCGAAGAGCCGCCGCTCCCTCAAAGCCACGCCCTCGTTCCGGTGCGGCGGAGCTCGACCCATTCGAGGAAGCGCGTGAAGATCTCGTCCCGGTCGCTCGTCGTGAGCACGATGGCTTCTAGTCCGAGCGCCCCGAGCTCGGCCAGCGTCTCGCGCGTTCGCTCCTCGTTTGCAGCGCGCCGCTCGCGCGCCTCCCGCCGGCTCAGCCGAACAAGACGTTTCCGGCTGTTCCCCGGCTCCGCGAGCGGAATCACTACGGACCCCACCTCGGGGAAGCTCTGCTCCCAGACCGGATCCTGGATCACGACCGGGACGATCTCCCAGGGCATCTCGAGGATCGTCGACCACGAGTCCGCGGACGGCCTGTTCAGGAAGTCCGAGAGGACGAAGACGAACGTTCCGGCCGGGAGCGAGCGCCGCAGCGGCGCGAGGAAGGAGAAGGCGCGGTCGAGATTGTCCTCGGGAGCCAGGTAGAGCGGAAACAGCAGGTCGGACTCCTTGACCCGCCAGAAATCGGTCTGCCCATGCGGCGGCCGCCAGAACGGGGTCCCGGCGCCGTTGCCGTTCCCGCCGCTCGCGAAGTCGAGGTACCCGATGAGTCCGCGTGCCTTTGCCGCAGAGTCGGCGATCATCGAGCCGGCCTCGAGCATCACCTTCGGCTTCGAGAGCCACGGGAAGCCGGGCGGATAGAGCTCCATCGCGGGGCGCCGGTCACACACGACGACGACGCGAGGCGCCTCTTCCGCATAGTGCTCCCGGACGATGAACTCATCCTGTCCGTGAGCAGTGGAGATCTTGGCCGACGCGGCCCAGTCGATCGACTCGAAGGTGTCTCCGGGCTCGTACGGCCGAGAGCTGGCGACGCTCGAGCCCTGTCCCCGTTTCGCGCTGTTCACACTCCCGAACGCGAGACCGACCAGCCGCCGGCGGGGAGTGAGCGGGAAGGTGAGCTCAGTCGGTCCGCTCACCGAGACGCACGACCTCGCCGTCGCCGCCCAGGGCCGCCTCGGGCCGTGGAGCAGCTTCGAGGCAGCGCGCTTTGAAGTCCTGCAATGCCTGGACGCGGCCGATCTTCCGCACCTCCACGAGGAAGGACGGTGTGAACAGGATGCGGTGCCCTAGGACGGGCAGGAACAGCAATTCGACGTCCTCCGGCACGACGTAGTCGCGCCCGCTGAGCAGCGCCCAGCCGCGGGCTGCGCGCTCGAGCGCGAGGCTGCCGCGGACCGACGCGCCGATCGAGACGATGTCGAGTCCGCGCGTGGCACGGACGAGCTCGATGATCCAGCGTTGAAGGAGCTCGTCGACGTACACCTCTTCGCTCGCGTGCTGGAAGTCCGTGACCTCCTCGATTCGGGCGACCGCGCCGATGTCGCCCAGGGGGTGGCCGTGCCGCTGGTCGCGAACGATCTCGAGCTCCTCCTCGCTTCCCGGGTAGCCAAGGGCGGTCCTGAGGAAGAAGCGGTCGAGCTGGGCCTCGGGAAGCGGGAACGTGCCCTCGAGCTCGATCGGGTTCTGAGTGGCCAGGACCATGAACGGCTCGGCCAGCTCGCGCGTGACGCCGTCGGTCGTCACCTGGCGCTCGGCCATCGCCTCGAGCAGCGCCGACTGCGTCTTGGGCATGGCCCGGTTGATCTCGTCGACGAGGAGGACATTGGAGAAGATCGGCCCGGGCCGAAACTCGAAGTCGCGGAGCTGCTGGTTCCAGATCGAGAGGCCGGTGACGTCAGTGGCCTGGAGGTCTGGCGTGCACTGGATTCGGGAGGGCTCGGCGTCCTCGATCGACAGGGCGATCGCGCGCGCGAGCACCGTCTTGGCAGTCCCAGGCACGTCCTCGAAGAGGACATGGCCCTTGCAGGCAAGTGCGGTGAGTACGAGCTTGATCTCATCGCGCTTGCCGCGGACGGCGATTTCGATGTTGTCGAGGATGCGCCCGGCGACATCGGCGGCGCGCTCCAGCTGCTCGTCGTTTCGTTGGGGGGTCGGTCCAGCGGTCTTCATAGGTTGCTCAATATAGGTTTAGCGCGCATTGACCTTCCATTAAGCGGCCACCGAACCGTTAGACGTTAAATCTGACGTTCAGTAGGTCGCCGTCCTCGACAACGTACTCCTTGCCCTCGAGGCGCTGAAGGCCGCGGCGGGACGCTTCGGCGCGCGAGCCGGCTTCCGCGAGGTCGCGCCAGTGCACCACTTCACAGCGGATGAAGCCCCGCGCCATGTCCGTGTGGATCGTCCCGGCCGCCTCGAGCGCCGTCTGGCCGCGCCGCAGCGTCCAGGCGCGCGCCTCGTTCTCGTTCGCCGTGAAGAACGTCAGGAGGTCGAGCGATTCCTGCAGACGGCGGACGAGCTCATCGAGCGCGGACGGCTCCCCGTCCCGGAACGCGGCCGCCTCATCGGGAGGCAGCTCTGCGAGCTCCGCCTCGAGCTTGAGATCGATCCCACCGGGCCCATTCACGACGGGGACGAGCGGCTTCGTCGTCAGTGGCTCGAGCTCGGGCGGGAGAACGCCGTCGTAATCACCGAGAGGACGCTCGGCGTCCAGATGGGCGAGCACCCGCTCGAGCTCCTCGACCTCGGCTCGCAGCTTCGGGTCGCCGGACTTCGCGTCCTTTTGCACCTTTTCCAGTCGCCGCTCGACGTGGTCTCGGTCGGCGATGAGGAGCTCGAGCTCCAGCGACTCCAGCTGCGCTTCGTCGCTCACCACACCGACCAAGGCGTCCGCGGCGCGAGCGGCGCCGAGCTGGGCGCTTGCCGGTCCCGGCAGGTCGACAACCCTGATCGCCGCCTGCGTCGCCTTCGGGGACCCGACGATGCGGGCGACCTCGGGCAGTCGGTCGTCGAGGATCGGCGCCACTCCGACGTGAGCCGTGCCGTAGTGGTCTGCAGCGGCTCCGGTCAGCGCCGTGAAGAGGGTGCTCTTTCCACTGCCGGGAAGCCCGACGATCCCGACCTCCAGGGACATCGGAGCACGTTTTAGCGCGCTAGCGCGTTACGTGCTTCTGCAGCGAGGCGAGCGCGCGATGCTGCAGCGACTTCACCGCCCCCTCGGTCTTGCCGAGAATCGCTGCGGCCTCGCCGTTCGAGAACCGGAAGACGAACTTCAGCGTCAGCACCTGGCGCTGCTCCGGGGAGAGCCGCTCGATCAGCGTCAGCATGCTCGTGTCCCCGAGATAGGCCAGCGCCTGCTCCTCGGCCGATGTTTCCTCGCCCTGGACGTGCTCGGGGATGTCCTCCTCCGGCTGCCAGCGGCGGCTGGCACGGAAGTGGTCCATCGCCAGGTTGTGGGCGATGCGAAAGAGCCAGGCCGAGAAAGGCACCGAGCGCCACTGGAAGCGGCCGATCGCCTCGAGCATCCGCAGGAATGTCTGCGTCGTGAGGTCCTCGGCGTCGTGCCGGCTCCCCACGCTCATGTGCAGATAGCTGTAGATCCGGTCGAAGTGGAGGAGGTAGAGCTCCTCCAGCGCCCCGCGGTCGCCGCGCTGCGCCCGTTCGACGAGCGCGCGCACTCGTCCACTCTCGTCCCGGCGGGTCGCCGGCATTGCCGCACTGATGCTTGCGAGCACGGAAAGGGCATGCCCGGCTGCCCTCAGAACGTAACGCGGCGCAGCCGGGATCTAGCCGGAGAAGCCGAGTCTGCCCTCGCGGTGAAACCGCTTCAGATACACGACCCGGTCGAGGGCGACTGTGTAGCGACCGTCCTCGGCCTCGAGCACGACAGAGCCGTCCTTCCTCGCCGCAAGCGCCGCCTCGAGCTCGTCAGCGTCCTTGCTCGGCACGACGGCGCTCATGATCTGGCTGCCCTCGAAGCCGACCTCGATCCGGATCTCGTCCTCGTTCGTGCTCATCGCGCCACTAGCTCAGAGAGTACGCCGTGGGCCGCGTCAGGGTGCACGAAGGCAACCTGCAGGCCGAAGAGGCCCGGGCGTGGCGTCTCGTCGATCAACTCCGCGCCGCGATCGGCAAGGTCCCGCAGAGCGGCCGGGAGGTCTGCGACCTCGTAGGCGACGTGGTGCATGCCCGGACCGCGCTTGGCCAGGAACTTCCCGACAGGCGTCTCGTTGCCGAGGGAAGCCATCAGCTCCACGCGGCCCGCACCCATGCGCATCGACGCCGCCTCGACGCCCTGGTCCTCGACCGTGGCGCGGTGCTCGACGGCGGAGCCGAAGAGGCGCTCGTAGGTGTCGACGGCCTCGTCCAGGTCGTCCACCGCCATTCCGACGTGGTGAATCCGGAGCGCCTCCACGCCCCGATGCTAGTTATGCGTCGAGTTGTGGCAGAACGCGAATCGTCCCGACCGTCTCGCTCGCGCGCGATTCGGGAGCGACGTCGTGCAGCAGGGCCTCGAGGTCGTCGCGGTTCAGCGTCTCGCGGTCGAGGAGTGCGCCCGCGACGCGGTCGAGCGCCGAGCGGTGCTTCTCGAGCAGCCGAATCGCCTCGGCATAGGCGCCGTCCGTGAGCCGCGCCTGCTCCTTGTCGCGCAGTCGCTTCGTCTCCTCCGAGAGTGCGTAGTTGTCGGCGCGCATCGTCCGCGAGGCGACTTCCTCCGACATGCCGTACTCGAACACCATCGCCCGGGCGAGAATCGTCACCTTCTCGAGGTCGTTGGCCGCGCCGTTCGTGACACGGTCGAAGACGACCTGTTCCGCGGCGCGGCCGGCGAGGCCGATCTTCATCCAGTCGATCAGCTCCTCCCGCGTGTGGAGGTAGCGGTCTTCGTCCGGGAGGTGGAACGTGTAGCCGAGGGCGTCTCCGCGCGCGACGATCGTCGCCTTCTGGACGGGCTCGCCCATCAGGTCGGCCTTGACGGCATGGCCGGCCTCGTGGTAGGCGAGGATCCGCTTCTCCTTCTCGGTCACGACGCGCCGCTGCTGAAGGCCCGCGACGACCCGCTCCATCGCTGACTCGAAGTTGAGCTGAGCGATGTCGTTGCGATTCTCGCGCGCCGCGAAGATCGCCGCCTCGTTGGCGACGTTCGCGAGATCGGCACCCGTGAGCCCGGCAGTCTGGCGCGCGACGAGGTGCAGGTCGACGTCCGGCGACAGCGGCTTCCCGCGTGTGTGCACGCGCAGGATCTCCTCGCGCCCGGCGAGATCCGGCGCGGAGACGAGAATCTGGCGGTCGAAGCGCCCGGGCCGGAGCAGCGCGGGGTCGAGATCCTGGAGCCGGTTCGAGGCGCCCATGACGATCACCTGGCCCTCGCTCTTGTTGAACCCGTCGAGCTCGACGAGCAGCTGGTTCAGTGTCTGGTCGTGCTCGCGATTGAGGCCGGCGCCCGTCCGCTTCATCCCGACTGCGTCGAGCTCGTCGATGAAGACGATGGCGGGTGCGTCGTTCCGCGCCTGCTCGAAGAGTTTCCGGATGCGCGCTGCGCCGAGGCCGGCGAACATCTCGACGAACGCCGACGCGCTCTGGGAGTAGAAGCTGGCGCGTGATTCGTGCGCGACGGCCTTCGCCAGCAGCGTCTTGCCGGTGCCGGGAGGCCCGTAGAGGAGGATCCCCTTCGGCACGCGCGCTCCGAGCCGCTCGAAGCGCTTCGGGTGGCGCAGGAAGTCCACGACCTCCCGCATCTCCGCCTTTGCCTCGGAGAGGCCCGCGACCTCCTCCCACGTCACCGAGCTGCGTGAGCTCGGCTTGACGTGGGTGGTCTTCACCCGCGGCATCAGCGACAGGCTGCGCCAGAGCAGGTAGATGATCAGCGAGAACATGACGATGGGGAGCCAGACGAACGCGATGCTCTCGAATGAGCGCAGCAGCTCCAGCACGTCGAACGGCATAGACCGGGTATCGGCAGCCGAGCGTGCGTCCTGTAGGGCAGACTAGAGCCGCGTGGCAGAGCTTCCGATCCCACCGCACTTCAGGCGCAAGCACGTCGGCGAGATCTGGCAAATCGCCTACCAGGAGCGTGCCGAGGAGGCCCAGGCCTGGGCCGAGGAGCACGGGCTTCGCGCGGCGCTCGAGGACAGCCTCCGGGTCTGTCTCGTCGCCGTGGACCTCCAGAACACCTTCTGCATCCCGGGGTACGAGCTCTACGTTCGCGGCGCCGAGCACGACAACCAGCGGCTCTGCGAGTTCCTCTACCGCAACCTCGGGACGATCACGGCGATCATCCCGACGCTCGACACCCATCGAGCGATGCAGATCTTTCACCCGGCCTGGCTGGTGGACAACGAAGGCCGCCATCCGGAGCCGTACACGCTCGTCACGACCGAGGACGTCGAGTCCGGTCGCTGGCGGGTCAACCCGCCGGCAGTCGAGAGCACGGGCATCGAGGCCGACTACGCCCAGCGCCAGCTGCTCGACTACACGCGAAAACTGGCAGAGGGCGGCAAATACGACCTCACGATCTGGCCGTATCACGCCATGCTCGGCGGGATCGGCCATGCCCTCGTCTCGGCCATCGAAGAGGCGATCTTCTTCCACACCATCGCGCGCTACAGCCAGCCGGCCTTCCAGGTCAAGGGCGACAACCCGCTGACGGAGCACTACTCGGTGCTGGGCCCGGAGATCACACAGGGCCCGGGCGGAGAGACGATCGCCGGCAAGAACGACCTCCTCATCCAGCAGCTCTCGCTCTACGACCTGATCATCGTCGGGGGCCAGGCGAAGAGCCACTGCGTCGCGTGGACGATCGCCGACCTCCTGGAGGGCGACGACGAGCGCGAGCGTGCCCTGGCGCCGCGCACCTACCTGTTGGAGGACTGCACGTCGCCGGTGGTCGTCCCGGGGATGGACTACACGGCCGAGGCCGATGCGGCCTTCGAGCGGTTCGCCGCGGCGGGCATGCACGTCGTCCGCTCGACGGAGCCGATCGAGAGCTGGCCCGGAATCCCCGCGCCCGTCAGGTAACGAGCTCCAGCCGCTCGTTCGGCCGGTACCAGCGTCCGGCCTTGGCCGACGGGCGTCCATCGGTCAGGACGACGTCAGCGGTGAAGTCATTCTCGCCCCGGATGAGGGCCGAGCCGACGCCGTAGGAGTCGACCGGCACGCCCTTCTGCTCGAACTCCCGGATCCGCTCGGCGTTCATCCCGCCGGAGACGACGATCTTGATGCGCTCGAACCCGTCTCGGTCGAGCGCTTCGCGGACCTTCAGCACGAGCCGCTCGTTGACGCCGCGCGGGTCGAAGTCGCCGAGCTCGTGCCAGAGCAAGCGATCGACCATCGTGCGCGACGTGTCGAGCCGGACGCCCCAAAGCCGGTCCCCGAGCGCGCGGGCGACTTCCAGCGACGTTCGGATCGAGTCGTTCTCGAAGTCGACGAGGACGACGACGTTCATGTCGGGGTCGCTGTGCTCGACGAACTTCGTCGCCGCGAGCACGGTGTTCCCGCCGTACGAGCTGATCAGGGAATGGGGCACGGTTCCGATCGCCCGGCCGCCCCACCAGGAGGCATTCGCCTCGGTGGTGACACCGATCGGGACACCGATCGACGAGCCCGCGATGTAGGCGGCGTAGCCGTCGCCGGTCTGGACGCGGTGATGGTCGTACCGGGCGGGCATGAAGATGATCGGCTTGCCGTTCGCCGCCTCGACCACGCGCTTGACGTTCGTGGCGATCATCGTCCGTCGCGCGAGCACGCCGAGGTAAACGGTCTCCAGGTGGGCGAATCCCGTGTAGTCGCCCTCGATCATCATCGCCGTCTCCCACGGAGCGACCTCGTCGCCGTCGTACAGCGCGTGAACTGTCAGGGCCTCCCAGTCATCCGAGCAGAGCTTGAGAATCGCGATCGCCTCGTCCATTCCGGCGAGCAGCGCGTGCTTCCGCTGAAAGACCTGCATCACGACGCGCGGACGGCGCTCGTCCTCGAGCAGGACGCGCCGCGTCTGGTTGAAGTACTCGTCCGTGTAGTAGCCCTCCCGCATCTTCTCGACCGGGAGGTCGAAGATCTCCGGCGGAAGCCGCCTGCCGCGCTCTCTAGTCTCGAGCGCCACGGGCCTCTTCCTCGAGGCGCAGGCACTCAGCGAGGGCCGTCTCGGCGACCTCGAGCTGCTCGGGAGTCGGCTCCGCCGTCGCCAGGCGGTGCTGTAGCTCGTGGCCGGGCTTCGCCAGCAGCTGCGACACCTTGTTGTCCGGATTGCGGGCCATCCAGGCGAAGAGCTCGGTCGAGGTGGCGACCGCGCCGAGCGCCGCGGCCAGCCGTGCGGGGCCGCGGAACTGCGGCGGCGCCTTGGCCGCGAGGCTGTTCCCAGCCGCCATGGTCACCACGAGCGGGCCGATGAGATGCGAGCCGCAGCGTTCGTGCTCCTTCTCGCGCGGCTCTCCGTGCTCGTAGGTTCCGATCGAGATGTGTTCCGCCCCGTGGTACGCGGCGAGAGCCTGCCCGCGGAGAGCGATCACGGCAGGCGCCATCGAGGCGACACCGGCGATGAACTCCTTCGTCGCGGCGCCGAGGCCGGAGTTGCGCACGAGCTGCGTGACGACCATCCCGCCCGCCATCGCAGCGAGTACGACAGGCCGTTCGAAGGGAAGGCGGGCCTCGGGAAGCCGACGGCGGATCTCCGGCAGGAGCGTGAAGGCTTCGACGATGCGGGCTGGGCCACGGAGCAGCGGCTGCTCGACACCACTCGCGCGGAACTGCTTGAACGCCGAGGCGTGCTTGAGCGTTCCGTCAGGCATCCGCACGGCGCAGGCCCACGCGTTCGGCCCGTGCACGAGCACGCCGTTCGCTAGGGCCATCCCGCCGAGGCGAATCTTCTCCTCCGTCATGCCGATTACGGTAGCGACGAGAGCGCGCTTGCCGCGTGGCGAAGGAAGCGCACGCCCAGCTCGAGGTCGTCGAGCTCGATCCGCTCGTCGGCCGAGTGGATCAGGCGCGCGGCGACTTCGGGCTCCATCGTCCGCATCGGAAAGAACCCGTACGCAACCGTCCCGAACGCCTCGCGCACCCAGTGGCTGTCGGTGAAGCCGGACAAGAGCAAGGGCACGGTCTGCGCCTCCGGCTCGATCTCGGCGACGAACGACTCGATGACGTCCCAGAGCGGCGAGTCAACCGGCGATCGCGTGCCGCCCTGCGCCTCGATCCACTCCAGGTCATAGGCCGCGGCGTCGAGCAGGCCGGCAACGTTGGCCTCGACCTCCGCTTGCGTGTGACCGGGAAGGATCCGGCAATCGACCGTGATCCGGCAGCGATTCGGGATCACGTTGCGCTTCTTCGAGGCCTCGATCTCGGTAGGCGCCAGGGTCGTTCCGAGGAGCGGCTCGACGATGTCGCCCGCGAGCGGATGGACCGCCCTGGCCGCGCTGACGGCCTCCATCGGCTGGGGAACCTCGCCGCAGACGGCCTGCAGGAAGGCTGCGACCTCGGGTCCGACCTCCGGCTCATCCCGAAAGACACCGAGCCGTTCGACGATCGGCGCCGCCTTCACGAGCGCGTTGTCGGCCATTCCCGGCCGCGACGCGTGCCCGCTTCGGCCGTGGATGGTGATCCGGAACGGCGCGCTCATCTTCTCCGCCGTGGAGCAGACATAGAACGCGCGGCCGTCGAGCACGAGTCGATCGCCGCCGCCTTCGTTGATGCAGTACTCGGCCCGGACAGCCTCAGGGTGCTCCTCGACCAGCCACTGGAGCCCGAATCCGGCGCCGACCTCCTCGTCGGCGCAGGCGGCGAAGACCAGGTCGCCCGGCGGCTCGAAGCCCTCCCGGGCCAAAGACGCGATCGCGACGGCACTCGCGGCGACCTGCCCTTTCATGTCGAGCGCCCCGCGGCCCCAGACCTGCTCGTCGCGGAGCTCGCCCGACCAGGGGTCGAGCTGCCACTCACCGGGATCGGCGAGGACGGTGTCGGTGTGGGACAGCAGGAGCAGCCGCGGCCCATCGGCGACGCCGGCAATGCGCGCGACGAGGTTCGCGCGCTCTGGCACCCTCGCGTAGAGCTCGCACGCGACGCCGCTTGCCTCGAGGTACGACCGCAGATGCTCGGCCACCCGCGTCTCGTTTCCCGGCGGGTTGACCGTGTCCAGCCGGATGAGGTTCTGAAGAAGGCCGGCGGCCTCGTCCCGCAACGAGATCGTTGCCACTATTTGCGCGTGCCGACCGTGAGTAGATAGGTGCGCGAGCCCTTGACGCCGCCATTCGTCCGCGACTGCTCGTGTAACTCCACGAACGCCCTGTGCAGCTCCTCGCGCTTCTCGTCGTCGAGGCTCTCCGCCAGGACCTTCGTCGGCCCGTAGTCGCCAACGAACAACTCCCATACCGCTTCTCCGGACTCCATCTCGAGCGGCGAGTCGAGAAGCTCGAGCTCGAGGTCGAAGTCACCGCCCAGGAGATCGCGGACGTGGTCCTTGCGGCCCCAGTCGAACGGATTGCCGACGCCCGCCGGAGGAGCCGGCTGATACTGCCGCATGATTCCGAAGATCTTGGCGAGCCCGGAATCGGGGGTCCAGCCGGCCAGGCCGATGTGCCCGCCCGGTTTCGTGACGCGGGCGAGCTCCTTGGCGACGGCCGCGTGATCTGGCGCGAACATCACGCCACAGGTCGAGGTGACGACGTCGAAGCTTGCGTCCTCGAGGTCGAGCGCCTCCGCGTCGCCGACGCGATAGTCGATGTCGAGCCCGCGCTCGTCTGCCAGCTCCTTAGCCTGCTCGATCAGCGCGGGCGCGAGGTCGACTCCAACGACCTCGATCCCTTTCGCTGCAACGAGTTCCGGAACGGCGCCGGTTCCGCAGGCAAGGTCGAGAACCCGCTCTCCCGGCTGTGGATCGAGCCGCTCTAGTACGGCTTGATGCAGGTCGGCACCCGTCTCGGTGATGCTCTGGTACGGGCCCGAGCCCCACGCCACGGCATGACGTTCTTTCAGCTCTTCGAATGGCATGCGCGGAGCATACTTCGGTGCAATGAGCGACCTTTTCTCAGATGCAGCCAAGGAGCGGCTGCCGGAGGTTGCGCCGCTCGCCCTCCGCCTACGCCCGCAGCGGCTGGAGGACTTCGTAGGCCAGGAGCACGTCCTCGGCGAGGGATCAGCGTTGCGACTGGCGATCGAGGAGGACCGCGCCGGCTCGATGATCCTCTATGGACCGCCGGGAAGCGGCAAGACGACCTTGGCCCGCGTCATCGCCAACCGGACCGGCGCCGAGTTCGAGGAGCTCTCGGCCGTCTCGGCCTCGGTCTCGGACGTCCGAGCGACGATCGCACGGGGACGCGAGCGCCTCGGCGCGAACGGCCGGCGGACGATTCTCTTCCTGGACGAGATCCATCGCTTCAACAAGGCTCAGCAGGACGCGTTGCTGCCGGCGGTGGAAGAGGGCGTGGTCACACTCATCGGGGCGACGACCGAGAACCCCTACTTCGAGGTCAACTCGGCGCTCCTTTCGCGAACGCAGATCTACGAGCTCGAGCCGCTGTCGGACGCGGATCTCGCCACGGTTGTGCTGCGCGGCGCTTCGGAGCTCGAGGCCGAGGTGCCAGACGACATCGTCGACCTCATCGCACGGCGAGCGGGCGGCGATGCGCGAAACGCGCTCAACATCCTCGAGCTCGCTGTCCAGACCGCACGGGCCGAAGGTGAGGCGATCGGCGAAGAGCACGTCGAAGACGCGGCCCGCAAGCGGCCGCTCGTCTACGACAAGGGCGGCGACGCGCACTACGACTTCGTCTCCGCCTTCATCAAATCGATGCGCGGGTCCGATCCCGACGCGTCGCTCTACTACCTCGCCGCGATGCTCGAGGGCGGTGAGGATCCCCGCTACATCGCGCGGCGGATGATCGTCCTCGCCTCAGAGGACATCGGCAACGCCGATCCGCGAGCGCTGCAGGTCGCAGTCGCCGCCGCCCAGGCCGTGGAGCACGTCGGCCTCCCCGAGGCCCGGCTCAACCTCGCCCAGGCTGCGATCTACCTCGCCAGGGCGCCGAAGTCGAACGCCGTCATCGCGGCGCTCAACGAAGCGCAGAAGGACGTCCGCGACCACGGACATCTCCGCCCACCCGCGCCGCTGCGCGACACGCATTACTACGGCGCCAGGAAGCTCGGCCGAGGCGAGGGTTACATCTATCCCCACTCGGACCCGCGCGGCTTCGACGTCGACTACCTGCCCGACGAGCTGAAGAGCCGGCGGTACTATCGGCCGTCCGGTTCAGGCGAGGAGAAGGGGGAGGACGATGGCGGTTGAGCGCAGGGCAAACGCGGTCTGGGAAGGCGACCTCATGGGTGGCTCCGGAACAGTTTCGACACAGAGCGGGGTTGTCGAAAACGAAACGGTCACGTGGAGGTCGCGCGCCGAGCAGGCCGACGAGAACACCAGCCCGGAGGAGCTGATCGCCGCCGCACATGCGACCTGCGTCTCGATGGCGCTCGCGCATGGCCTGGCGCAGGCCGGGACGCCGGCCAAGCGCTTGGAGAGCGAAGGGACGGCGACGTTCGACCAGACGGACGACGGGTTTCGCCTGACGACGATGAAGCTCAGCATCCGCGGCGAGGTGGACGGCCTCGACGAGGACGGCTTCCGCCAGGCGGCAGAAACGGCAGCGGAGAACTGTCCGGTCACGCAGGCCCTGAAGGGCAACGTCGACGTTTCGCTGGACGCGTCGCTCTAGTCGGAGCCCTTGAGGAGCCGCGCCGCAGCGAACTCGCCGAAGTCGCCGCCCATCGAGCGATAAGCGGCCGCCGCCCGTTCGACGTCGTACTCCGTGCGCCGGAAGTCGAAGTCGCCGTCCCACGTCGCCCAGGCGGCTCGAACGTCGCCGTCCAAGGGCATCCCCACGCTGCCGGGGTTGACCAGATCGGTGTCCTTCGGGCCCCGACGCCGGAACTGCTGGTGGCTGTGGCCGAAGACGATCGTCCGGTCGTGTTCACCCGCCAGTAGCCGTTCCTCCCCGCCCTGGGGCTGTGGTGCGAAGCTTTCGTCGTCGGCAAGCGGTGACCCGTGGACGTAGAGGACGCGGTCCAATTCGGCTTGCGCCGGCAGTCCGTGGAGCCACTCCACCTCGTCGTCGGGGATTCCGCCGCCGAAGAGCTCGTAGACCTCCATGACCTCGGGACGGTCGAGCGGAGGCTCGCGGAGCCAGCGCTCGCCGTTCCCGCGGATCCACGTCGCGTTCGGAAGGACACGCAGCCGCTCAAGGGTCTCCAGTGGTGCCGGGCTCGGCGTCCCGTAGTCACCGCCGAGCAGGTACCGGTCGGCGGCGATCTCGGCCGCCTGTGCGAGCACCTCGTCCAGCGCCGGAATGTTTCCGTGGATGTCGTAGAGGACAGCCAGCACCGAGCGCCGGCTAGGCGGTGCGGATCACGGCGAAAAGGTTGCGCTCACACGGCTTCCCCGCGGGATCGAACGCCTGGTGGAAGCCGAGGTGCTCGATCCTCGAGCCGACGCACGTGTGGGCGAGATAGGTCGTCAGCCAGGAGCGCGCGTCCGGCGTCATCTCAGGGAGGCGAAAGTCGGGTGTCATCTCGGCCTCGCCGGTGTCGAAGATCATCACCTTCCGCGTGTGCAGCCAGACGGCCTCGAGCATCTCCGTCGCCTTGCTCAGCCCGTGTGTGCGGACGAAGTGATGCCAGATCGACAGGCACAGGACACAATCGGCGTCGGGCAGCGTGAAGGCGTTCTCGGGTGTTACCTCCAGGGCGAGAACCCCGACATTGCGATTCTCGGTCTTCCTGACTGCGAGCAGCGCGGTCCGATAGTTGCTCGGCATGTTCTCGACGGCGATCGTCGGGACGCCCTCTGCGCCGAGCATGAGCGAGAAGTACCCCTCGCATGCTCCGATGTCGACCGCGCTTTCAACCCGCTGCGCCTTGATGACCGGGAGCATCGCCGCCCAACGCGACTCGGAGCCCGTACCCCGGGCGGCACGCGCCGGTACGCCGGGAACGGGTTGATAAAGGCCGTTGGGCAGCGTGTCGATCCGAAAGCGGAGCCGATCGAGGACGTCGTCGACCGCCTCGAACGTCTGCTTTGTCACGACGGGCCGGAGCACGCGCTTGAGCAGTGGCCAGCGGCGCGCCCGGGCGTCCCCGGCGATGCCGAAGCCCTCGTAGGTGCGGGCGACGGCGACGCCCAGCAACAAGCCGCCGATCACCGCGACCAGTGGGAAGTCTTCGTCGAGGACGCCCAACAAAACGAGGGAGCAAGCGACAGCACCGACGGGCAGCGCAAGCGCAGCGAAGCGCCGAATTGCAAGCCCGCAACCACCGATAGAGCAAACACGGCGAGCACGAGCGGACCGGGCGGCTCCGTCTCCTGCGCGAAGACAACGCTGACGCCGGCGAGGTAGGCCAGGGCAATCCCGGCAGGAAAGAAGCGCTCGACGGAGGCGTCGAGTCGAGCCATCACGGAGAGATATTCCCCCATGAGATGACTCTTAGCCACGCCGCCGATGCCGGCTTTGCCGGCGTCGGCCGCTTCGGCTCCTAGAGAACGAGAATCGAGCGAAGTCGTCATGCCTCCGCGAAGCGGAGGCGGACTTCGCTCGAGGGGATGGCGAGGGCCGGAATCGAACCGGCGACACCACGGTTTTCAGCCGTGTGCTCTACCAACTGAGCTACCTCGCCCGAAGACGGCCAGTGTAGCCGTACAGGCCCGAAAAAAGGACGTCCGGACCGGTGCAACCGCGTCGCGAACGCCCTCTTGGGAAAGACACTAGTTGGGCGCGGGCCGGCGGGCAACCACTGCTACGCCCCGCGCGGTCGAAATTTCCGCAAAGTCCGTGAAGCCGCGCCGTTCGAGCTCTCTTCGCAGGCGGTCGGGCTCGACCCAGATCGGCGTCTCGGCGCCGGATGAGAAGGCGAAGAGCGTCCAGCCGCCGGGCCGCAACACGCGGGCCGTCTGGTCCAAGAACGGGATCATGTTCGAGTGGGCGGCGAGGTCGAACGACTCGTCGTCGAAGGGCAACTCGGATGCGTCCCCTTCCACGAACGTCGCTTCGGGGACCAGCTTGCGGGCCTCCGCGATCATCCGCGGCGAGACGTCCACGCCGACGACATCGGCCGCCGGAAACCGTTCGCGGATCGCCCTCGCGCCGGCGCCGGTTCCGGTGCCAACGTCGAGGGCGCGCTCGACCGGCCCGGTGATCCGCCCGAGTGCCGCCTTGTACGGCGCGAGCGTGTCTTCCATTCGGAAGCTGTCCCAGACCGGCGCGATCCGGTCGAACTGGCGCCGCACGAGCGGCCGAAACACCGGCCACAGGCGCGGCCAGCGCACGACGGCGTTCGTTGCCAGCCGAGCAAATTTCCGCCCGAGCGCTACTCCGATTCCATCCGTAGCCGCACCTCCGTTCCGGCGCGGACTCCGAAGGTCTGCGCCGCATTCCCCCGCGAGATCGCGAGAGCGATGTTCCTGTAGGCATCCTCGTAGAGGACGATGTCGCCGGCGCCGGCCTCGGCGAAGGTCCGCGCGGCGAGGGCATAGAACCGGTCCATCGCGAGCTCGACCTCGATCCGCCGTCCGGGCAGGATGCCGAGCGCCTCGAGCTGGTCGGCGTGGACGTTGAGCTGGATGTTCCCGAAGCGGTCGACGTACAGACACCTGGCTCGGATCCGCCGCTCGCCGATTTCCGGTTGCGGAATCTCGAGCCGGACCAGCGTGTCGGCTTCGACCGCCTCCCCGAGCCTGCCCGGATCTAGCCCGGTCGTCAGGTGCGCCGCGGCGGGGGCGAAGATGTCACGCCCGTGGAAGGTGGCGGAGACGGGCTCGAGCGCGTAGCTCCGGTTGGTGATCTCAAACGCGGCTGAGACCCCGCCGAGCCGCTCGGCGGCCGGAACGAGCAGGCCGTTGTCGGGACCTACGAGGAGGCGTCCGTCGCCGGTGCGAACAACGAGCGCCCGTCTCGGCGTCCCGACACCAGGATCGACCACGGCGAGGTGAATGCCCTCGGGCATGTAGGGGAGCGTGTTCGCCAGCACGAGCGCGCCCTGAAGCACGCTCTGCGGCTCGATCCCGTGCGTGATGTCGATCACGTCCGCGTCAGGCGCGATTCGCTTGATGACGCCGCGGCACGTGCCGGCGAAGTCGTCCTCGACGCCGAAGTCGGACAGAAAAGTGACGAACACGGGCCGAGACGCTAACGCGTGGCTCTCGTCACGGCGTCGACGAGCCCGCTCAGGTCGTGAGTCGTCGCCTCTTCGACGACGCGGACACCGGCCGCCTCGGCCGCCTTCGTCGTCTCGGGCCCGATCGAGACGATGGGGATGTCGAGTTTCAGGGCGCCAAGTGCCCGCGCCGCCGAAGCGGAAGCGACGACGGCCAGGTCAGCCTGGGGAAGCGTCGCCGGGACGAGCTCGCGGGTCCGGTAGAGCGGTTGGAAGTCGGCACCGAGCTCGTCCACGAGCAGGCGGCGTGCGCCCTCAGCCCCGGCGAAGAGCACTCGTCCGGCGGGCCGTGGGAAGGCCTCCAGCAGTCCTTCCTGCGTGGAGACCTCCGGAACGAGATCGGCGCCGCCGAGGGCATCTGCGGTCGCGTGTCCGATCGCTGCCGTGCGATCTGGTTGTCCGCGCCCGCGGCGTCGGAGCTCGCGCGCACCGGTGACGCTCGTGACGATCACCCAGTCGTAGCTGCCGAGCTCGATCGGGTCGTCGCCGAGCGGTTCGACGGCAATCAGCGGCTCGCAGACGACGTCGTGCCCGAGCGCCCGCAGCCGACCCGCAAGCTTTTCGTTTCGCCCCTCGGGGCGCGCGAGGAGAATTCTCAAGGGACGAGCGCGACGAGCTCGGCGGCGAGCGCCTCCGGATCGGTGCCCGAACGTCGCTCGAGCCAGCTGCCGTCCTCGGCGGCCACGAGCGCGGTGAGCGTCGCGCCATCGTGGTGGGCCGCCACGGGCGCGAGGCACCCTCCGCCGATGGCGGCGACACAGGCCCGCTCCGCCTCGACCCGGCGGCGGGTCTCCGCATGGTCGGCATGCGCCACGACCGCCTCCTCGCCGTGACGAATCTGGAGCGCGAGGGCGCCCTGGCCGGCCTCCGGCAGCACCTCCTCCGGCTCGAACCGGCGGTCGATCTTGTCCGAGAGCCCGAGGCGGTCGAGGCCGCAAGCAGCGAGAACGACCCCATCGAGCCCGCGCTCGCCGCGCTTCCGGAGCCTCGTGTCGATGTTCCCACGGAGCGGCTCGATCTGAAGCCCCGGCTCCAGGGCCAGAAGCTGGGCCCGTCGCCGGATCGAGGCCGTGCCGATCCGCACGCCTGGCTCGAGCGCCGCAACGCCGCAGAGCGCGTCTCGTGGATCCTCGCGCTCCAGATAGGCGCCGACTGCCAGGCCAGCCGTGTCCGTGGAGGTCATGTCCTTCGCGGAGTGGACGGCAACGTCGATGCGGCCGTCGAGCAGGGCCTCTTCCAGCTCCTTGACGAAGACGCCGCGGCTCCCGATCTCACCGAACGGCTTGCTGCGATCCCGGTCGCCGGCCGTCGTGACCGGCACGAGCGCGAACTCGAGCCCCGGGCCGCGCAGGCGCTCGACGGCGAGCTCGGCCTGTCTCAGCGCGAGCCGGCTACCCCTCGAACCGATTCTCAGGACCACGATGCTCCTCGACAGCCGCTTCCTTCAGGCGCACGATCGGCTCGTGCAGCAGCTTGTTGACGATCTGGCTCGTCAGGGACTCGACTGCGTCCCGCTCTCGCTCTGAGAGCCCCGCCAGCCGCCCGCTCGCCTTCGCCAGCTCGCCGCGCCGGATCGCCTCCGCGCGCTCCCGAATCGACGCGATCACGGGGACCACGTCACGCGTCGCGAGCCAATCGCGAAACCGGTCAGCCTCAGCGACGGCGATCGCTTCGGCCTTCGCGAACTCGGCCTCCCGGCCCTGAAGCGTCTCCTCGACGACCGCCTCGAGGTCGTCGATGTCGTACAGGTAGCAGTCCGGCAGCTCGTTGATTCCGGGATCGAGGTCTCTCGGCACGGCGAGATCGATCAGCAGCAGCGGCCTGCCCTTTCGGACCCGAAGCGCGCCCGCGACGTCGCTCTTCGTCAGGATGACGCCAGGTGATCCCGTGGAGGACACGAGGATGTCTGCAGTCACGGCCACCTCGGCGACGCGCTCGAGCGGGATCGCCTCGCCGCCGAGTTGATCCGCGAGAAGCTGCCCGCGGCTCGTCGTCCGGTTCGCGACGAAGGAAAGCTTGGCGCCGCGCTTGATCAGCCGCCGCGCGGCCAAGGCGCCGATCTTGCCGGCGCCGACGATGGCGATCTGCGAGCCGTCGAGATTGCCGAAGACCTGCGCGGCGAGGGCCGCCGCGGCCGAGGTCGTCGTGCCGGGGCTCTCTGCGATCGCGGTGTCGGTCCGCACCTTCTTGCCGGTGTGGAGCGCGTCACGGAACAGCCGATCGAGCATGGGGCCGACGCTGCCGTGCTCGTACGCCGTGCGCACCTGCCCAAGGATCTCCCCTTCGCCCGGAACCAGTGAGTCGAGCCCCGCGGCAACGCGGAAGAGATGCACGGCCGCCGCCTCCTGCTCCAGGCGGTAGAGGTAGGGCTCGAGCTCGGACGGCGCGACACCCCCGAGCGTGGCCAAAGCCTCGGTCGCCTCTCGGTCGGCCGCGTACGCATCGTCCGCCGCGATGTAGATCTCCGTGCGATTGCAGGTCGAGAGGCAGACCGCTTCGCGGCTCCGGGCCAACCGCGCGCCGAGCGCCGCAGCTCCCTCTGCGTCGAGAGCGACGCGTTCGCGCACCTCGACGGGCGCCAAGCGATGCGAAGTGCCGACGAGGAGCAGGTTCATGCGACGTGCGTGGCCAGCAGGCCGAGCTGGAGGACGATGACGACAGCGAGCCCGGAGAGCGCGAGCGACGCCGAGAGAGC
>JBKPGE010000139.1:0-13483 GCA_046729215.1 Actinomycetota bacterium
GGGTAGAGATCTGGCCGGAAGCGCTGCGAGGTTCAACGATCAAGCCGTAAAGTCGGCACGTCGCGCGGTGGGCACGGTCAGAACCGCCTTAGAGCAGCTTGATGAGGAAAGCCTCATCGCCGAGATCCGCAATGCCCACCAGAATCCTGACGCACGCGCGGCGATAGACGATGCACGTGAATCCTTTACGCAGAGCTTCGTAAAGTTCAACAGGCTTGATCCTGAGGAATTTCGCGATGTCGAGGGGATCTGGGACGAAGTAATATCCCTCGGCTCGAACGAGGGCGTCCAGGGCCTGCTGAGCTACACGCAGCGAAACCTGGACGAGTTCATCTCGGTTCGCGGCCAGGATGATCGGGGAAACCGCCCCCACTCTCCCTTGGAATGGTGGAAGTGGGTGCTTATCGCGGCACTCCTCGCGGCCGGTGTCTTTGCTGTCATCGCTTGCTTTTGGTGGTTCGGATGCACATGGGTTTGGGAGGCCCTCGGCGCGATAGCTCCCTGGGTATTCGGAATCATCGATGCCGGTTGCTAAGAGTTCGCGCTCTTCGAGCGTCAGCCGCAAGAAACCTTCGTGCTAACGGACATCACGGCACCGGCGCTGCGCAAGCTGCTCGAGCGCGAGCGCAAGCGGCAGCCCGTAGCGGTGAACCGCTTCGTTGCCCAGGTCAGGAGCGAGTTCTTCTCGGTGCTGCGGGCAAGAGGTCGTCCGGGTGAAGCCCCTCCGGTAAGACGCTTTTTCGGTCGGGGGTTGCCGCCAGACCTCTTCAAACGCGCTTTTGCCGTCCGCGTCGGCTAGCGGCGAATCCCGGACCGGCATCTGCGCAGCTCACCACGGAGCAACCGCCCCTGTCGATTCTCAGGCCGGGCCAGCTAACTGATTGATTCGCACCCCGACGATGGCTGCCCCAAACGCCAGGATTGCCAAGGCGATTGCGGCGAGCGTTCGGCGTCGCATCTCTCGCTCGGAGGTTAGCTAGCCGCGCAGCAGTCGCTCTCGCTCTCGACGGCCGGCGCGTAGCCGTTCAACCGCTCGCGCACGAGCTCGCGTACTACGCGCTCGACAAGATCCGAGACGGGGCCGCGCAGCTCGTCACGAACGAGCGTCTCCAGCGTCTCAGGCGGCGCTGCCACGGTCTGAGTCTACGACCGTTCTTGGCTGGCGCACGGCTCGGCACCCCCGCCACCGCGCCGCGCAAAAACGGCTCTGCGTGATCGTTGGACAGGTTGCGGGAACAGAGCAGCCGAATGCATGCCAAACGGACACGAGGCTGGGCGTGGGCGGCATTCGTCGCCGCAGTCGTCCTCTTGGTGTCAGTCCTGCCGACGTGGGGGTTCTCACTCTTACTAGCGCCGATTTCGGTCGCGCTTAGCGTCGTCGCCTGGTTTCGCTCCCGGCGAGATGGTCTCTTTTGGACAGGGGTTGGTTTGAACGCCTTGCTCCTGCTGGGTTTCGCAGCCACGCTCGATGAGCTGGTGTGGTTCTGATCCCGCTCCTACGTCCTGGGGGCCGGGCGGCGGTCGAACGCTGCGCTTTTCCTCCGCCCGGCCCACTCTCGAAGCTACGAAACGTCAGCGCTCGGCGCTAGACGTTCTTTAAGACACGTCCTCGACGATCAGAACGGGCGGCTCGTCTTCGTTCGTGGCGACGACGCCGACCACGCGCAACGAGCGGCCCGCCGCGATCGGGATCGTGTCGCCGGCCCGCCAGTTCGTCACGGTCGTACCGATCGACGGGGGCTCGGCAGGCGTCCCGTCTGCCCGTTCAAGCTTGATCGTGAAGGTCATCCGGTCTCCCTTCCGTTTCCGGCTGGGACCGAACGGCGCGTCGCTGAGCCCATCGCTTTATGGGCGTTTCGACTGATCGTCGTCCGGCTACCAGCTGCTTCACCTAGCGGTGACGATGGGCGGGAAGCCGCAACTGCCTTGCCATCCTGGTCTGGTTTCCCACTGGATCGGAGGCGATGACAACGAGGCGGAGCCTCCGCACACGCGGACTCGGGCGCACTCGGAGCGTGGTCGAGACAGTCCCGGAGGTCGTCGTGCCCGATCGGTAGGCCGGATAGCCGATTACGCTGATGACGTAAGAGACTGCGTTCCCATTCCTGCCGTCGCGAGCGGAAAAGGCAATCCGGATGCTGTAGGCGCCTTTCGGCCGCCGGAGTCGCCTGGCACTCGCTCGCGAGATGCTGACCTCCGGAGACGCGACATCAAAGTCGATAACGCCTCGCCAGATCTCGCGGAACGTCGTCGTGATGTGGTCGGCAGGATTGCCGCTCACGAAGTCGCTGACGTATGTCCCCTTCCCGCGGAGGGTCAAATACGCTCCGGTTCCTTCGACGATCGTCCAGGTGCCCTCTTCGTGTGTGAACTGCGAGTTCGCTTGAACGACGAGCTTTCGGACTGTGATGCTCGCGCTTCCATCGGCACATGCGACCTGACGGAGTGCCGTGCCGCTCAGTAATTCGAGATCGACCGCGTAACCCGAAGAACAGAAGGGCGCGGAGGCCGCAAACGGTCCCTCGTGCCGAAACCCGAAAGAGAACTTCTCAGGCGGACCCGCCGCGCGATGAAATCCGTCCATTACGAGCTCGAACGAGCTCGGAGAGGCCCGTCCAATTCCTGTTACAAGTGCTGCGATGCCCAAGAGCACCGCGACCGCTGGAAAGACAACCTTCCTGGAGCCCACCTGGCCCACCTTTTCGGCCGATGATCCGATGCTAACAATGCGGTCGAATCGGTGATTACCGCGAGAGAGGAGCCCTGTTGCGTGTCTCGGTAGCTGACGTTCGCAACGGCGGTGACGGCGAGGGCAACGCGGCAAGAACGCCTGTGCATGACTCGCCCCCTCTCTTCGTTCTCGCGCCCGCGACGCCGCAGGATTCGAGGGCCCAACGGTTTGAGCCTAGGGCGGCCCTGGAGTCGTGTCTGGCGCGCCGACCCGGAATCAGCCCGCGAAGGAGGTCTGAGACAGGCCGCGCAGCTCGTCACGGACGAGCGCCTCGAGCGTCTGAGGCGGCGCTGCCACGGTCTGAGTCGACGACCGTTCTTGGCTGGCGCACGGCTCGGCACCTCGCCACCGCGCCGCGCAAAAACGGCGACAGAATCGCGGCCGGGCCGCTCCCATGCCTTGCCTTGCCTCGCCACGGGCGCGGCCCGTTGGTGTCCCGGGCGGCAGGAAGGCAACGGCCTTGTGAAGCGCGGCCGTTACGGGTTCCCGGATCGCTACCGGGCGGCGCGGTTCGGTTTCGTACATCGTTGAGCGGCCCGACCGCTCCGCGACCCTAACCGATGCGCTGACACCATCTCAACGCCAGAACGTCGGGAACTCGCGCTGTCCGGATTCCCGCTGTTCTGGCGGCTGAATCCCCGCGATCCCAGTAGCCATGCGGCTTCTCGTCGCTTCCCGTTCTCACCCGGTTTCGCTCGTACACCCGCTCTCGCGGCTTCCCAAGCCGAGGGTCGCGGGTTCGACTCCCGTCGTCCGCTTAAGTGGATTTGCGGGGGTTTGGGGTCGCAGTCGAGCGATCTAGAAACCCGCCGCGATCCAGGTCGCCGACCATCCGCTGGCACTTCCGCTTGCCGCCCAGCGAGAGCTTGCGCCCAAGGCCGTCACGACGGACACTTGGCGTCTAGTGTCGGCGCTGCTCACAGGCTTGGGGCTGGGGCTGTTGTTCGCGCTGCCTTGGATCGCTGCAGCGGCGTGGGTGAGCTGGCGAGTCGGCTGGAGAGTGCTGTGGTCGGAGAACGGACAGGAGTTTCCGACGCAGGCGTCACGGCTCCGCAGCTTCGGCCAGACTGATCCCCAGGCAGGAAACCGTTAGCCGTTCTTCGGGCCGGCGGCAGCCGCCAGCCGTAGCCATCACTGCGGTGCGGCCCTCGTGGCGGCTCACGCGTCGACTCCGCGTAGACGGAACCAGCGCCAGCGCGCGTCCATGCCCTGTCCGTTGAGCGAGCGACTGCGACCGTCCCGGATCGGCTGCATCGTCGAGATCCCGAACCCGATGCGCGCGTGCTCGGGGATCAAGGTGCCGTGGGCCTCGTACACCGTGCGGCCGTCGACGCGCCAGGCCGCGGTCGATTTGCTCCGGTCGAGGGTGATCTCGCACGCGCGGAGCCGGGTGAAGTCGTCGTCGAAGTCCTCGTAAGGCGACTCGACTACGTGGTAAAACGGCTCGCCTGCTCCACCACCGCCCAAGCCCAGCTGCTCGTGCAGCGCCAACACGCGGGTGGAGGTGCCGCAGACGGCGAACACACGCTTGCTGATGTCGAGGTCGAAGACATGGAAGGCGGCCATTCCCCGACGGTAGTCCCCCGGCTCCCCGCCGATGTTCGTGACCGCGAGGTCGACGGCGAACGTCGCGGGCCGATCCGACGGCAGCTCGAACTGGCGAGTCGAGAAGGTGAGGTACTTGGGACTGTCGGCGGACTGAAACCTGTGGTGTGACAGCGAGAAGTGCGGAATCGTCACTCGCACCTCGCCCTCGCCGACGGCCAGCTCCGCGTTGGGATCCAGCGGGATGTGCTCGTCGCGTCGGGAGCGGCAGGCGCGCCGGGCTCCAGCGCGCAGCGTCGAGGTCCGACCCTGTGAGCTCGTCGTACGTGACGAAGCCGTCGCTGAATATTCGAGTCTCCGTCGCCATGTGACATCCTCCTAATCCGGGACTTGTGGCGCTACAGCAGCCTCGGCTCCCCCTCCAGGCGAGCGATCGTCACCCGGTGCACCGAGACGCGCTCGGCCAGTTTGCTTGAGTTCAGGCCTGCATTTTTCGGTGGCGGGTTAGGGAATGTGGCTCACGTGCTGGAATGTTGCGGTGACGCTACAGCAGCGGGGCAGGGCGTCTCCAGGAGCCCCACCGCACCAGCTACCGCTCGGCGTCCGCATCTGCCGCGTCTGCCTGAACCGATGCGACGATCGCGAAGACGACTGCGGTGACGGGCACCGCGAGGTAGGCGCCTAGGATCCCGAAGAGCGAGGCGCCGGCGGCGACGGCGAGCAGGATCACCGCCGGGTGCAGGTCAACAGTTCGGCTCTGGATGATCGGCTGCAGGAAGTTGCCCTCGATCAACTGCACGGCGATGACGATTGCCAGCGCAGCAAGCGCGATTTCCCACCCCTCGTCGGCGAAGGCGACCAGGACAGCCACGAGGCCGGATACGAAGGCCCCGACAAACGGGACGAACGCACCGAGGAAGACGAGGACCGCGAGCGCGAACGCAAGCGGCACGCCGAGCAGCCACAGGCCGAACCCGATCAAGACGGCATCGATTGCAGCAATCAGCGCGGTTCCCTGCACGAATCCGCCGAGGACCGTCCAGGCCCGGCGGCCGGCTCGGTCGGCGACCGGGCGGTTCTCCTGCGAGAAGCGCCGGAGAACCCAGTCCCAGAGCTCGGCGCCGTCCCGGAGCACGAAGTAAAGGAGAGCGACGGCGAGCACAAGCCCCGTGATGAAGCCGAGCCCGGCCTGCACGCCCGAGGCGAGGTAAGACGAAAGCCGGCCCCACGAGTCGCCGAGTGCCGACTGCAGGTCTTCTCTGCGATCGAACGACAGGTTGAACGGGTCCTTCTCGAGCTTGGCCGTGATGTCGTCGATGGCGCGCTCGACTGAGTCGCGGAGGTCGGTCCACTGGGCGAGCACGGACGCCGTCACGATCGCGATCAGACCGGCGACGACCAGGAGGCCGGCGATCAGCGCGAGGGCTGCGGCCGGCCGCTCGAGCCGGAGGCGCCTGAGCAGTCCGGCCAGCGGAGTGAGCGCGGGCGCGATCGTGAGCGCCACCATCATCGGCAGGACGATGACGCGGAAGTACCAGAGCAATGCCAGCACGGCGAGCACGGCAGCCGCGCACGCCAGGAGCCGCCACGACCAGCCCGCGGCCCGCTCGAGATTCATAGGCACCGGCGGCACTCTCACGGCCGGGGATCATGCCGTGAACCGAGCGCCATCGCCGCGATGTGGGAAGCGGAGGACCTGTAAGCCGCCTTCGATCCACCGGGAAAGGCAGGTGCCCATCGCGACCGCGACGACGTCGGCCGGATGCGGCGCCACCGCCAGAACGTCGGGGCGGGAGCACGAAGTCGCGGATCATCGTATCCCGCCCCAGGCCAGTTGGCTTGCCGTCTACCCCGTGAAGGGTGGCCGAGCCGCGAGCACTCCGCAGATGCGGATCCTGCGTGTGAGGGTGATGGGCGGGCTTCCCGTACCCCGGTCGAAGGTGACCCGAACCGAGAGGCGATACCGGCCAGGAGCCAGCTGTACGCGGGGAGTGAGCCGCCTCTGCAGCGATTCCACCGTGAGCCTGCGTCGCAACTGGCCGTTCACGTAGATCTGGATTCGAGCGATCCGCGTGCCCTGAAAGTTCACGCGCGGCACGCGCGTACTGATGCACCCCGCTGTCGCGTGACGAAAGATGAAACCGGCGTGCGCCGCGTCCCCCGAATCCGGCGGCTTTGGCCCGGGCGGGACGACCGGCGGGCCGGGCGGGGGCGGCTGTGGGCCGGGCGGCGTGGGCGGCGTGGGCCGGGGCGGCTCCGGCCGACAGAACAGTTTCGTTTCGATCGCGACTGTGTCGCTCACCGACACGCCGCCCGTCGTGCCCGTGACATTCGCCGTATTGAGTACGACTGTTGGAAGGCAATCTGCCGGCGCGCTGGTCTTGTGCGAGCAAGCGTAGGTCCATGTGTCGCCCGGGTCGAGCGTTCCTGGTGAGTCGTCGGAGCCCGAGGCGTCTGTCTTCCCGGTGAGCTGAGGAGCGGCATCGCAGTTGGGATCCGTGACGCGCACGGAATCCGCGGGGAAGGGAAGGTCCCCCGGGTTGGTGACGTAGATCGTGTAGCGCAGCGTCGCCCTTGCGTCTGCCGTATCCGGACCGGTCTTGTCGATTTCGATCGCGGGCACACCCGGGCGGATGTTGCGGAACGTGCACACCGTCCAGTCGCCGGCCAGGAGTTGCACGTTTTCGAACGTCGTTCCGGACCGCACCTGTCGCCTTCGAGTACCGACCTTGCACCCCACCGTGGACTCGTAGTGGGCTGGGTTCGTCCCGGGCGCTGCGACCTCGGCGACGAAGTAGCTCCCTGGTCGCACCATCAGCGAGCGCCTCGAGCCCTCTCCGGCGTTGGGAAGCACGAGCCCCAGATTGACGAAGATGTGGAAGCGCCCCGCATCGGTGGTTGGCTCCAACTCCTTCTTCACCACGAGCTGCGCGGCCTGGAAATTGCCGAAGTCTTTGCCACGGACGTAGGTCATCTCCGCCGTGTTGATCGGCCCCCAGGCGCAGCGGAACTGTCCACCTGGGGCAGTGGCCGTGCCGCCTTGGGTCGATGCGTTCGGAAAAGAGCACGTCACCCGCTCGATAGCCGCGAGCCTGCGCGCCCTTCTTGTCGGCAACGTCTCCCGGAGCATGTACGTGCCGTCCGGCGGGCGGATGTCATTGATGACGTACTGCCCGTCGCTGTCGGTGATCGCGAAAGGCTCGATGGCGTCGTGGATCCCGTTGTCGTTGTAGTCGGCCCAAATCGTCCAGCGGGGAAGGCCTGGCTCGCCGGTGTCGCGCTGGCCGTTGCCGTTCCGATCGTGGAACTTCGTCCCTGAGGCCGCGCACGAACGGACGGTGATTTCGCGGGGGGCGACGTAGTCCTCCATGTTCGCCGAGTCGGAGTTGGAAGCGCGCGAGTGCATCCAGATCGACCCGAACGAGAAGCAGGAGTTGCTCAACGCCTCCCCGAGGATCTGAGTGAGGTTCAGCGCCCCCTCGCCGAAGCGCTCAGTCGGAACCGTTCCGCTGTAATAGCCGGGCAGGCGGGCGATAATCGGGCCAGCGTTGACGGCACCCTGGGCGTCGACGTTCGGCGTTAAGGTCGTGAGATAACTGAGCTCTCCGGTCTTGGCGCAGCCCGTTGCCGCGTCCGTCGTTGACGTGACCCATCGCTGGAGGATCACGCTCACGTCGTTTCCTTGAGCTTCGTACGTCACGAGCAAGTCGTCGGTACGGCGGCATGGAATATCCGCTTTCCCGTTGTTCCACAGCCTCGAGTCGTGGTTGAGCTCGATGGTGAGGAACGTCGCGCCATTTGCGTCTTGCCGTGTGAAAGCGAGGTAGAGAAAGGCCTTCGCCTCGTTGACGGCGTAGGAGGACCATGCGTCTCGGATGTTGCTCTTGCCGGGAGTGACGCCCCCGGCGACCGTCGTCAGGTCCCAGTTGCCGGGCTCGTTCTCCTTACTGTTCGTGAAGGCCGAGTCCGCCTCGTTCGGATCCGGGCTATGAAGGACGCTTCGCTCTGACTGTTTGGCCTGCCAATCGATGAGTTCGAGGGCAGCATCGTCATTCTGGTTACCGTCGGCGCCCTGGAAAGAGCTGCCGGGTAGAGAGCTCGTAGTAGGGGGTAGCACGGTAGGGGGTGGCACTGCCGCCGACGCTGGGGGACAGACCAGCTCGCTCCAGGCGACCGCGCTCACGAGCACGACGACCACTCGTCCGAGGGCCCCCCGCGGCTGGGCCGTTTTCCTCGCGGAGAACGGCACAGCAAAACTGTATCCGCCATTGGCGCGGACAACTAGCCGAAGTAGGCTTAGACGATGGAGCGGACCGCGCACAAGAGCCTTCCTCTGATCCTTGCGCGCGAGTTCGCCTCGAACCTGGCCACTCCTCTCGCGGTCATCGACGAGGAGGGCACGCTCGTCTTCTTCAACGAGCCGGCCGAGCGGATCATCGGCGAGTCGTTCGCCGAGCTCGGCAACCTGACCGAGGAGGAATGGCGCGCGAGGTTCAACGCCGAGCGGCGCGACGGCACCCCGTTGAGTGTCGACGAGATGCCGACCAGCCTTGCCCGCCGACTGCGGCGGCCGGCACACGAAACCATGGTCCTCACGATGCTGGACGGGGGACAGCGCACGCTCTCGGTGACGGCGATCCCGATGCTCGGCCGCGAACACGAGCTGGCCGGAGTCGTCGTAGTCTTCTGGGAGCACAACGGGGCGTGAAGGCTGCCGTTTGGGGCTGCCGGGGATCGCTGGCGGCGCCGGGCGCGGATACGGTCGTCTACGGCGGGAACACGTCCTGCGTCGAGCTGGAGCTCGCGGACGGCTCGCCGGTCGTCCTGGACGCGGGGACGGGAATCCGGCTGCTCGGACTGAGGCTGGCGTCAGAGCCGCGCCGCCCGATCCACCTCTGCCTCACGCACCTTCATCTGGACCATCTCGAGGGGCTCGGGTTCTTCATCCCTTTCTGGGAGCCCGACCGCGAGCTGCACATTTGGGGACCAGCCTCGCCGGTTGACACGCTCGAGGAGCGGATCGCCCGATACCTCTCGCCGCCGCTCTTTCCCGTCGAGCTCTCGGAGGTGCCGTCCGCGATCACCTTCCACGACGTTCCCGACGAGGAGTTCGAGATCGGGTCCGCGCGAGTCCGCGCGGAGCCGGTCACCCATCGCGGACCGACGGTCGGCTACCGATTCGAGGACAACCGCTACGTCTTGACCTACATCCCCGACCACGAGCCCTATCTCGGCGTGGAGACCGACGATGCGGAGCCCGAGTGGCTCTCGGGCTTCTCGCTTGCGGAAGGAGCGAACGTGCTCATGCACGACTCGCAGTACTTCGAGGAGGAGTACCCCTCCCACGTCGGCTGGGGCCATTCGAGCGTCGCGCATGCCGTTGCGTTCGCGCGAATCGCCGAGGTCGGGCATCTGCTCCTCTTCCATCACGATCCGCTGCACACCGACGACCAGCTCCGTTCGCTCGAGGCCCGCGCCGCGGAGCTCTGGGGCGACCGGGGTGCCCCGCCGGAGCTCGCCAGGGAAGGGATGACACTTCACTTCGACGCGGAGGTCGAGGCGGCGTCCTAAGTAGGCCAGGCCTCCGCGAGCTTGCGGCGCGTCTCGACGAGATGCTCGGGCATCACCTTCACGTCGACCAGGACAGGCATGAAGTTTGTGTCGCCCAGCCATCGCGGCACGAGATGGAGGTGGACGTGATCGACGACTCCGGCGCCTGCAACGCGTCCGAGGTTCCAGCCGAGGTTGTAGCCCTGAGGCGTGTAGACCTGCGAGAGCGCGCCCATGCCTTGACTCGCGAGGTGATGGATCTCGAGCGCCTCCTCGTCGGCCAGCTGCGAGAAGTCGCCGACGTGCTGGTAGGGCGCGACCATGAGGTGGCCCGAGGCGTACGGGTACCGGTTCAGGAGCACGAATGCCTCGCGCCCGCGATGCACCACGAGTCCGCCTTCGTCGTCCCCTTCGACGGCGCGGCAGAGAATGCAGCCGTCCTCCTCATCGGCGCGGGCGATGTACTCGAGCCGCCAGGGTGCCCAGATCTGCTCCACGGTCTCCGAGAGGTTAGAACGGTCCGCTGCCGGGAACTGAGGTGACTCAGATGTTTCGACGCCTTGGCCCGCTCGTGGCGCTGGGGCTGCTCGCCGGAGTGGTGTCGAGCGCGGCAGGCCAGCAGCCGGCTCCGAACTGCCTCGGGGCGACCCTGACGATCACCGGAACGCCCGGCGATGACACACTCGTCGGCACCCCCAATCGTGACGTCATCAATGGCTTGCAGGGCAACGACACGATCGATGGCGGCGCAGGGCCAGACGTCATCTGCGGCGCTGACGGCGACGACAACGTCAACGGCAACACCGGCCTCGACGTCATCAACGGCGGCCTCGGAAACGACCGGATCGACGGCGGAGCCGGCGGCGGCTTCAGCGCGGTGGCCTACCTCGAGGCGCCGGGCTCCGTCACGGTCGACCTGACCGCCGGCACGGCCACGGGAGCTTCCGGCAACGACACGCTCGTCAACATCAACACGGTGCTCGGCTCCCGCAAGGGCGACGTGCTGAAGGGCGGCTCGGGCCAGGACCTCCTCCTTGGCCTTGGTGGCGCCGACACACTGGCTGGCCTTGGCGGGCCGGACATCCTCGCCGGCGCGGGCGGCAACGATTCGCTGGACGGCGGCGCAGGCTTCGACTACGCGGACTACGAGGGCTCTCGAAACCGGATTCAGGCGAACCTCACACGCGGGCTCGCCTTCGGCGACGGACGGGACCGGTTTCGCCGGATCGAGGGGGTCATCGGTGGACCCCGCGCCGACAAGCTGATCGGCAACAACCGCGACAACGAGCTCTTCGGCGATCGCGGCAACGACACCCTCGAGGGACGCGGTGGCCGCGACCTGCTCCACGGGGGCGGTGGGCGTGACCGCCTCGACGGCGGTGCGGGGCGAGACCGGTGCCGGGCCGGCGAAGTGTTGGTTCGCTGCCCCTAGAAGAACCGGCGCCAGCGGAAAAACGCCAGCACAGCCCCGAAAACGCCCGCCATCGCGCCGATTATCACCCAGAAGGCCCCCGCGGTCCCGAAGCCGGGGAAGTCGACGTTCATCCCGAAGATGCTCGCGATGAGTGTCAGGGGCAGCAGCAGGACGCTGAAGACCGTCAGGACGCGCAGCACGTCGTTCTGGCGGTGTGACAGCGCGGCCTCGTTCGTCGCCTCGAGCGCCTCGACGACCTCCTTGTAGTTGTCGAGGAGGTCCCAGATGCGCTCCGACGCGTCGACCAGGTCGTCGAAGTACAGCTCCAGATCCTCGGGCAGGAACCGCTCGACGTGCCGCTCGAGCAGGCGCAGCGTCGGCCGTTCTGGCTTGATGATCTTGCGGTAGCTGATGATCTCCTGCTTCACGCGGGAGATGTCGCGGACGATCTCCTCGAAACGGCCCTCGTCGATGTCATCCTCCACCGTGTCGAGCTTGTGGCCGATCTTGTCGAGGATCGGGAAGCAGTAGTCGAACAGGTCGTCGAGGACGTGGTAGAGCAGGTAGCCGGAGCCTTTGCTGAAGAGGCTCTCCCGCAGTTCCGGGTCGTCCTTGCAGCGCTGGAAGAGCCTGGTGACCGGGAGCAGCTCGACCGTCGGCAGGGTGACGAGGTAGTCCGGGCCGAGGAAGACGTCGAGCTCGGCCGCGTTCAGGCGCTGGACCGTCTTGTCGTAGACCGGAAAGTGGAGGACGATGAACCGGTAGTCGTCGTACTCGTCGACCTTCGGCCGCTGCCGCCTGGAGAGGACGTCCTCGACGTCGAGCGGGTGCCAGCCGAAGCGCTCGGCGAGCGCCATCGCCTCGTCCGATCTAGGCGAATCGAGATGAACCCAGGTGAGGCCGTCGGCGCTGAGCTCAACCGGCTCGCGCGAAGCAGGCGCGACGACCTCGCGCGTGACGCGGGAGCGCGAGCGGATGCGGGGCAGGCTGGGCATCGGTACTGAGCGGGTCGTCCGTCCTCATGGCTTCGCCATTCTACCGCCCACATCCTCTGCCTTCCTGCCTCCGCGGCTCATAATCAGAGAACGATGATCGTCGACATGGCGGTGTACGAGAACGGGTCTCGACGCCCGGAAAAGCTCGAGCTCGAGGACGCCTATGAGGCGTGCCGGGACGGGAAAAGCTTCGCCTGGATCGAGCTGCAGGACCCCAACGAGGCAGAGTTCGACTCGGTCCTCCGCGAGTTCAATCTCCACGAGCTCGCCGTCGAGGACGCGATCCAGGCTCATCAGCGCCCGAAGCTGGACGTCTACGACAGCGGGCTGCTCATGGTGTTGAAGGCCGTCCAGTACGTCGAGTCGGAGGAACGGATCGTGTTCGGAGAGATCCTGGTCTTCGTCGGGGACGCATTCATCATCACCGTTCGTCATGGGAAGACACCGCTCGACGACGTCCGGCTTCAGCTCGAGGAGCGCCCGCACCTGCTAGGGCTGGGCCCGGCCGCCGCGCTCCACGCGATCGTGGACCGCGTCGTCGACGACTACGGGCCGGTGATCACGGCGCTCGAGCAGGACATCGCCGACGTCGAAGCAGACGTCTTCTCGGAGGAGAGGGCGACGCCTCCCAAGCGGATCTACGCGATGAAGCGCGAGATTCTCAAGCTGTATGCGGCGATCGCGCCGCTCGTCGACCCTCTCGACCGGCTCGAGCGAGGTGAGCTAGAGATCGTTCCCGATGAGCTGCGCCCGTACTTTCGCGACGTCGAGGATCACCTGATCCGCTACGTGCGCGAGGTCGAAAGCTTTCGCGAGATGCTGACGAGTGTCCTCGCCGCGAACCTCACGCAGGTCAGCGTTAGACAGAACGAGGACGTTCGAAAGATCTCAGCGTGGGCCGCGATCGTCGCCATCCCGACACTCATCACGGGCATCTACGGCATGAACTTCGAACACATGCCCGAGCTCGGGTGGAGGTTCGGTTACCCACTCGCACTGGGCGTGATGGCGGCCGTGTGCCTGTTCCTCTACACCTCGTTCAGGCGGGCTGGCTGGCTCTGATCGGCGAGGCTAGACTGCCAGTCCGGCGCCTGTAGCTCAGGGGATAGAGCGCGCGCCTCCGGAGCGCGAGGTCGTAGGTTCGATTCCTACCAGGCGCATCGCATAACCAAGCCGTTTCCGGCCTCCTTCGCCCTTACATTTCCTACTTGCAAACGGTGTGTGGTCAGTGGCGTGGTCAGTTAGAAC
>JBKPGE010000140.1:0-3693 GCA_046729215.1 Actinomycetota bacterium
GGTCTCGACGAGTCTCTTGCCAATCCCGGAGCGTCGGCGCCCCGGCTCGACCCACATACCGAAGAGGTAGGCGGTCTTCGACGGCTCGTCCACAGCTCCGACCGCCATCCCGACGAATTCGTCGTCATCGGTTGCCTCGACGAACCAGACGCGGCTGTCACTAGGTGCCATGCGCTCCCGCCAGGCGCGATGGCTGAGGCGCTCTTCTTCCGCAAGCGAACTCCCGAACGACTCAGGCGCATCAGCCAACGCTCGCAGACGTACGTCGCGCGCTTTCTCCCACTCCTCGTCCTGAACGACGCGAATCGTCATTCGCGCGTGAACCTAACGCGCGGGAGCGGTGCGAACGTAACACCCGGGAGCGGTGCGAACGACTGACCACTCGATGCTCTCTCCTTGTTCGTTTGCTTCCAGTATCGGGTCGGCGCGCGCCGCCGCAGCCGCGCGCGCCGGCCGGTCTTTTTGACTACTCGCCGTTTCGGCCGCCGGGAAGGTCGTCACGATCGGCCCAGTACGGCTCGCTGCTCCCAGCTTTGGCGAGCCCCCGGCTGACGATGTACGCGGAACCCACGATCGCGACGTACAGCCACGCCCGAACCGCAGGAAAGGCGTCGCCCTCCCCGCCACCACCGTCATCGACGATCCATGAAGCGACGAGGATGCCCGCGACGAGCGCGACCATCGCCCAGAACTCCGTCGTCTTGAACGCTTGCTTCGTCTCGGTCGTCAGTCGCGCGACGACACCTCGCGGCGCGGTACTGGTCCGCGCTGATTGCACAGCCAATGAACCCCTCCCTCGAATGGAGGCCTCTCGTGGGCCTCAGGTCGACGTCATCTACCCGGGCCCAGACGCCCTAAACGAGCAGCAGCCCTATGTGTGCGAGTCCAAACGGAACAGAACCAAAGGCTGAGCGTGTTTCGCCGTGTCGTTCTCCGCCATCGCTGGCTTCGAGCTCCCGCTTGTGCAGTCGGGCAGTTAGACGACCACCTCTTCGGGTTCATCCTCCTACTCCTCAGTGGAAGCGCCGCGCCCGACCGAAGCCGGTTCCGACACGTACCGGCCGTCCCTAGGTCGGAAAGCGATGCAAGGAGACGCGCGTGTCCAGCGTCTAGAGAAAGGGAGACCGGCGGGCGCCTGGCGGCCATACGGCTGGCGAGACGATCCGCCGGCCCCAATCCTCTCTACCCGCCCGGACAAGATCGACCCGCGGCAGTGGCTCCTAGGTCGGAAACTTTTCGAATTGTTTACATGCCCGCCCTCATTGTTTACCGAGAAAGGGCCGGCTCGGCGGTAAGCGATTAGCGTTCGACTGCCCCGGCCCTCCGATGGTCTCGACTGCACGAACATTCAGCGCGTGACTACTGAGTAGCGTCTATACCCCGGACAGTCCTCGGGCGAGAGGACGCTCGCCCACCCAAGCGCAACCGGCTGTCTCACTACGCTGCGCTTATCGGTCCACGTGATTCCTGACGGTCCCGGTGAGGGAGTGAGAAGCTGAGCGTCGAGAAACAGCACTCATTGCGGATTCCGTTCACGTTGCGCGGAATCCCCGGATCGATCGACATGTCGATCGGCGAGAACCTCGATCCTCGGTTGGTTGGATACGAGCTGCTCACGGGTGGCCTACCGGTAGACGCCGCGCGTGGGTTTCCAATCTGTCGCGCCAGCGTGCGGTATGCGGCGGACGGCTACGCGGCGGTGTTCGGCTGGACACAGATGGTTCGATCAACCGACGCGAGCGATCGGTTCGAAATGGATCCCATCGCGATCTATGAATCGGTCGCAACCCCGTACGCGTGGTTCGGTGTGAAGCCTGAGGCATTCGACGCGCCCTCGCGCGAATCGCGCTACGAGATGGACTGGGAGGGGCACTGTTTCCTCTGCGTTTCACCCGATGCCGTGCTGACCCAGCATGTCCAGGCCGTGGCTGGCTTCAGCTGGGGATTCAACGTCACGCAGTCCGACATCAACTTCGCTACTCCGCGGATTCTCGGCGTGAACGACTGGAACGGCCATCTGTCGTTGCTGCGAGGCGCCTACCCCACGTGGACGTTCGCTGAGGGTCTGATCGGCTAGCACTCCGGGGCCCGCTGTTCAGCAACCCCAGATCACGCGACATATGCCCAAGTGGCATCCGCGAACACTCGCGGGGCGAGTGAACACTCGCCCTAGAAGGAATCGTCGTAAACAATGAAGGAGTGCTCGCTCGCTTCGGAACGCTCCTCGCATTGATCGCTGGGGTCGTGGGCCTCATGGAGTGGCATGTGCTGCGCGCCGCCGCGTCAGCATCGGCTGCAGCGCAAAACGGTATTGCCGAGCAAACCGCGGTGCCGGGCTCCGCCTACAACGGCTGATCAAGCGCCGCGCCCCCTTGGAGGCATACGTCCCGACGCGGCTCCCGACCGACTACCACTACGTCAGGTACGAGAACCTGAGCCGGAATGGCTTCGATCTCTACTTCTCGTGCTGCCACCCAAGGACAACGGCCCCGGTCCTGGGCTTCGACGCTGTGAAGGCGCCTACGCGAGCATCCTGTTCGCAGCGCCTGCGAGAAGGTTTCGAATCAATGGACTTGTCGTCTTCTGGAGTCGGGGCCATAACGATCACGTGTGCCCTAGGGACATTCCCGAACACTCGCGCAGACGACCGTCACCGATCTTGGAGCTCTGCAGCGCGTCTGATGCGTCTTAGGGGCTGGTACTGCTAGTCGAGCGAGAGGACGGGGTCATGGGCGGTCGTGCATCGCAGGGGTAGCGTGAGCGCGTGGAAACCGTCCTCGATGCCGTCTCGGCGTTCTGGGACTACCTTGCCTCTGTCCATCGCGTCGCGCTCGCGCTCGCGCTCGGCTGTCACCTCGCGAAGACCGTCTGCGCGAGCCGTGCCTGGCGCAATGTCCTCGTGGCCGCCTTTCCCGACACACGCGTCGCGTGGCTGCCGCTGTACGCCGCGTACGTCGCAGGCGTCGGGGTCAACGCGCTCTTCCCCGCCCGCATCGGAGACGTCGTTCGGCTCGCGATGGCGCATCGTGCGATCAAAGGGTCGACGTACACCACACTCGTCAGCTCGAGCCTCGTGCTGGCGATTGTCGATGGGCTCTGCGCGATCACGCTTTTCTCCTGGGCGTTGACGCAGGGCGTCTTGCCGAGCCTCGACGTGCTCCCGTACTTGCCGAGCTTCGACTTCGCGTGGTTGCTCCGGCACGAGACCGTCGCCGAAATCACGCTCCTCGTCCTCGTCTTCGGCGTCATCGCCCTCGCCGTATGGATCCGAGCCAACGTCGCCGAGTTCAGACAGCGTGTCGGACAGGCATTCACCGTGGTCCGCACTCCCGGGCGATGGCTCCGCACCGTCGTCGTCTGGCAGCTCGCCGAGTGGGCGCTTCGGCTCGCGACGGTCTGGTTCATGCTCGACGCGTTTCGGATCGAGCAGTCGGTCCGCAACGTGCTGCTGGTGCAGGCGGCGGAGAGCCTCGCCACGGTCGTACCGATCAGCCCCGGTGGGGTCGGGACACAGCAGGCGCTCCTCGTCTACACCCTCCGCGGTCGCGCATCGCAGTCGGCGCTGGTGGCCTTCAGCGTCGGCATGAAACTGACACTCAGCTGTGTCAACGTCATCGTGGGCTTCACGGCGATCCTGCTCACGCTGCGCACACTGCGCTTCGGCCGTGCGTCCGACCCGGCCGCCGAAGCAGA
>JBKPGE010000141.1:0-7779 GCA_046729215.1 Actinomycetota bacterium
GACGGTCTGGACCAACCAGAACTCGGTTTTCGGCCCGGTGACTCGCTCGAAGCTACGGCGATGCAACAGCGGCCATAGGCCCGTCGTGATGTAGAAGGCTGATTGCGCTGTCGCGACGGCTCTGTGGTCCTCGTCCTCAACTCGCACGATTCGGCATTACCCCTCATCCATCCGCGGGTAACACCTGTCAGGAAGGCCGGGTCACGGCAAGCGGGCGTTCGTGGGAAGCGTCGCGGGCGGCGTTAGCCCGGGAGGCGTTCGGCTCGTCCGGCCGCCCCTCGTCGCCGCGATAGCCAGCCAGCCTAGTTCGGCATTCCCCGGGCAATCAGCCAGTCTCGTCGCGGCGAGAGGGCGACAAACACGATCCGCTCGGGTCGGTGCCTGAGACGGACGCTGCCGCCAGCGACCTCGACCAGGTTGTCGAAGTGGGTGAAGTTGTTCTCGACCAGGTCGAGCACCTGCTCCTCCGTCTTCGCGAGCCGGCCGAGTAGCCGGGCGTGGCGTCGAGGAACAACGTCGGCGTTTAAACGGATCACCCCCGGTGAATAAGAGCTGCGGTACTGAAAGCTATATCCGAGGAGGGGGAAATGAAGAAACTGCTCTTGCTTGTTGCGGTGTGCATCGCCGCTCTGAGCGTTCTACCAGGCTCGGGGCGGGCGATCACCGGCAACTTCATTGCGGACAACGAACATCCGTATGTCGGGCTTGTGGCGTTCTATGACGCCGAAGGCGAGTTCATGTGGAGGTGCTCGGGTTCACTTCTGACCGATCGCGTGTTCCTGACTGCTGGCCACTGCACCGATCAGAACGCTGAGGAGTCACCCGTGATGGCGCGGATCTGGTTCCACCAGGACGCGGGCGCCGACTACGACCCGGAGACAGAGCTCGATCCGACGACCGGGTACCCCGACTACTGCATTGAGGGCGATCCGCTCTGCGTCGAGGCGACGTTGCTTTTCGACTTCGGCTTCGACAACTTCGCGGGCTTCCCGAACATCCACGACGTCGGGCTGATCATCCTGCCTGAAGACCAGGCTGTCGAGCTTCCGGAGTACGGCGTGCTTGCTCCAGCCGGATTCCTCGAATCGCTTTCCGACCCGCGCGGCGCCACGTTCACGGTCGCGGGGTACGGCCTCACCCGTACTAACCCCGCGCAAACGGTCTCATTCCGTTCGCGGCTGATGGCCTTGACGCAGCTCGTCAATCTGAATCGGAGCGCTAACACGGCGGGCTTCAACCTGCAGCTGAGCTCGGCACCCGGCGGCGGTCGTGGTGGCACCTGCTTCGGCGACTCCGGGGGCCCAACCTTTTATGGCGGGTACAGCTCCAACGTGATCGTCGGTGTCAACTCATGGCTCTTCGGCTTCAACCGCCAGACTTGCGGCGGGACCGGCTTCGCCTTCCGAACGGACACCGAGGCCGTCATCGGCTGGATCCTCGGCATCGTCGAGCAATACGCGCCGAGCGAGCTTTCGGAGATCGAGTTCGCCGAGTAAGCGCGCAGCTGGCACACAAGGAAATGACGGAGAGGGCCTTCGGGCCCTCTCCCTTTTTGCGCACCTGTGGCGGCGAGCGTCTGCGCAACGCCCCTGGTCGATCGGTTACGCCCGCGTCGATCTCGACGTCTTGAACCACGAGTGCCGGAGCTTGATCGGCGTCGTCGTCTCGAACGGCAATGACGCGAAGTGTCCTGCGGCCGAGGTAGAGCACGTCGCCGACGTTCCACGAGGTTCCTGCCGAGCTGCGGAACGTTGGTGGGTCGGCCGCCCTCGGTCCTCGTACTTGAGCGCCGTCACTCGACGTTCAGGCTCGTCCGCCGCGATGACGATTGGCTGATCGCCCGCCAAACGTCCGAATAGTCCGGGGCTTCGATCAGTCGCTCGTCGCGTTAGCTGGCGCTCGGCGTTGCCAACCTAGACACCACAGAGCGCCGAGCCCACGAAAGCGCGCCGACGTTCTCGCGGTCGGGCGTCAGCAGGCGCCGATTCTCGCCGCTGGCATCGACGCGCCACAGGCGGTAGTGGGCGGTCGGGCTCCCCTGAGTCGACAGGAACGCGACCTGCGTGCCGTCGGGCGACCACTCGGGGCGTGCGTCGGCCCCCGGCGCGACCGGGAGCCGCCGCCGGTCGGTTCCGCCGACGGCCTCCGTCCAGAGCTCGCCGCGAAGCACGAACACAAAACGCTGCCCGTCCGGCGACCAGTCGGGTGCGATCCCCTGGCCGCGGAAGCGCCTCGAGCTCCCGTCAGGGTTCATGGTGAAGATGCCTGAGGGGATGCCAGCGCGAGAGGCGGCGAAGGACCAGGCGATCCGCTTCCCATTCGGTGCCCAATCGGGCTCGAAGTCCTCTCCGCGATTGGACGTCAGGCGCCGGAGGCTTTTCCCGTCAACGCCGACGACGAAGATTTCGTTGTGGTACCCGGGGACGGTGCGGGCGAACGCGAGCCGCCGCCCGTCGGGCGACCACGTTGCCTCGACGTCGGCCGTCGGGCTCGTCGTCACGCGGCGAAGGCTCGTGCCGTCGGCGTTCATCACAAAGATGCCGTATTTACGCACGGACGTGAAGGCGATGCGCGACCCGTCCGGCGACCACGCCGGCCAGCCGCCGCCTTCGCCGTTCGGGAGCCGCTGCTCCACACCATCGTCGAGGCGCCAGAGGGCGTCGTCCGAGGCGAACGCGATCGGGCCGTTTGCGGCAAGGGCCGGATGGGCAGCTGCAAGCAGCAGCAGCACAGCGAGGAGGATCGTTCTCACGTCCTGACCGTAGCCGCCCAGTGTGAGGATTGCGGGTGCCGCCGGTAAGGGATTCGCCCGACCTGGCAGCCGGCGTACAGCGCCCCCTCTGAGGCTCAGTCATCTCCGTTTGCTGACCGGAGTATAGGAAGGCCCCCTTAGAAGGGAACCTCGTCGTCGTCTGCGGGTTCGTCGTCGAAAATGATCTGCTCATGCTCCTCGTCCGACGGCCCGTCGATCACGATTGGGTATCTGAGTTCTGCGGCCAGCAGCTTCGGCAAGCTTGGACGCGAAGAGCGCCCAGATGATCCAGTTCGCGACCTCGGCGAACCGTTGCCAGCCTGCTGAGGTCGCATCCGACTCGATGACTAGGACGGGGATCAGGGCCGGTGTCGCGTCGTGCTTCTCGTCGCGTCTCGAAAGCGGGCCGCGCTGCGCGCTCATTAGCTCGACGTGCGATCGTCGTCCTCACCGTCCCGCTCCTGGGGAAGGCGCTCGCCTGGCTACGGCTCGCGCGCTTTCTCCGCCTAGCTCGTTCCGCGGTCATCGTCGCCCGTGCCTGCAGGCCGAGAGACGCGTGACCTCGGGGGACTCGCTGCGGATCGCCGCCCTTCTGACGGTGACCGCGATCGTCGTCGCCGGCGCTGCGGAGCACGCCCTCGGGACAGGCGACTTCACGAGCCTCTGGGATGGGATTTGGTGGGCGGTCGTGACGGTGACGACGGTGGGCTACGGCGACCTCTACCCGACGACCGTCCAGGGTCGACTGATCGGGATGGTCTTGATGTTCACCGGCATCGGCTTCCTCTCCCTCCTCACCGCTGCGATTGCCTCTCGGTTCGTGAAGCAAGAGAGAGGGGACGAGCACCTCGAGGTGATGGAGGCCCTTCGCCGGATCGAGACCGACGTGGCCGAGTTGAAGTCAGGGCGTTAGCGAACGCCGATAGGCTGAGCTTGGCCGTCCGGTTCCCAGCCGATACGGAAGAAGACCGGAATGGGCGCCTTTGCCTTCAAGCTCGAGCGCGAGGACGGGACACCCGCCGACCCGCCGACGTTCAGGACGCCGTGCCGAACGGACATGCCTGGATTTGTGGCGACCGGGCTCGGCATCCCCCCGATGATGTTGCCCGAGCGGAAGACGGTCCCCGACTACCGGCCCCCACCGAGATTTGCCAGGCTAGAAAACGGACAGGCCGCCAAACGGACAGGCCGTAAGTTACGTCGGCCGTCCGGTCCCAGACAGCAGGGACCTATGACGCACACTCTCAAGCTCGAGGGACTCGACGGGACGCCCGCCGACACGCGCCTCGTCCAAGACCACCTTGCTCGCGTGGAGCCCCGGCGATCGCGGCTCGAGACGGCCGCGGCAAGCGGCCTGGTACTGAGCGCAGAATGGGCGTTACGCTCTGGAGTTGTGTCTCTCCCGCGCCCTGGGTCAGGAGACGACGGCGTCCGGAAATACGGCGCCGTGATCGGCATCATCGCCGCGATCGGCACGCTGATCGTCGTCTTAATCGTGTGGGGCTCCAACGGCTCAGACGCGGACGGCAGTACCTGTACAGAGATTCCCGCGGGTCGGGTACCACCCGCCATCATCTGCCCCAGGAATGCCAGCCCGAAGAACTCGAAAGAGCGCGACTGTGCCCGGGTTTCGACTCTCGGGGACGTCACGTACTGGACCTGCTCCGATTGACGCTTCCGCAGCGGCCGAGCCGACCCGCCCTCGTTCAATACCGCCGTGCTCGTGTGGAGCCCGGCGATCCGATCCCGTTGGGAAGCAGGTCGCTCAAGTCCTTCGCATCCGCTACGACGACGCCGACGAGGCGCCCGTCCTAATCGTTGAGGACGTGGCCGAAAGGGCGTCTAGCGCCGAGCGCTGACGCTTAGTAGGTTCGAGCGGGCCGGGCTGGAGGAAGCACTTGGCTTTCGACCGCCGCCCGGGCCGAGCATCTGACCTGCGTTGAGTGCGCCGCGACCAGGAGGCCGTCGACGACCGTGGATGGCGGGCACGACCGACGAGCACGAGCCGGCCGAGGCGGTCGTGTACTGCCCGGAGTCGGCCAATAGCGTGGATCAGCAGGGCATAACGGCCAACCTTGCCGGATGGGGCATGCCCCTCATACTCGAGTGTCACTTGACGAGCCGCCCGATATCCCTTCCGGGTTGAGACGCCTCTAGAATCGCGCCGTGCGGGAGCTACGAGCTGGTCTTTGGCATTGGGAGGCACCGCACCCGGACTGGTCGGGGCCGGAGAACGAGGCGCTTCGCCAGCGCCTCACGGCCATCGCCGAAACGCCGAGCCAGGCGGGCGTCGTCTCGTCCTACGCGATCGACAACGGCGACCAACTGCTGCTGTTCGACCCGCTGGCCGCGCCAACGGAGATCGTCGAGCTTGCGGCCGACCGCCAGACGGCGATCCTGCTGACGTGCCCGTGGCACGAGCGTGACGCCCACAGCCTGGTGGAACGGCTCAGCGTGCCGGTGTTTGTGCCCCCGCCCGACGAGGGCAGCCCCGACGTGGCCTGGCTGCTAGCCGGGGACACGGTCGAGGGGCACCTGTTCTCGGCCGGCGATCGGCTGCCCGTCGGAGTCGAGGCGTTCCCCGGAAGGGAGCCGAACGACGTCGTCCTCTGGATCGAGAACGGCCGTGCGGTCATCGCGGGCGACACGCTTGTCGACTTCGGCCAGGGCCTCGAGATCCCGCCCGAGTGGTTACCTGACGGCGTGACGCCAAAACAGGTCACCGAGGGGTTGCGCCCCTTGCTCGAGCGGCCGGTCGAGCACGTGCTCGCGACCCATGGTGGTCCGACCGACCGAGCCGCACTCGAGCGCGCTCTCGCCTGACGCTTGGCCCGTCGCCTCCGTACCAAGCCTTCCGAGTAAGTGGTATCAAGATGGAAGAACAAGCGGCCTTGTGGTCGCCGTCCTCACCCCGCCTCACGTCGCTCCTCCATCTCCACGAATTCGACCGCGCCCCACCTCTTGAAGTTACGGATGTGGCGTCCGACCTCGTAGAAGCCGAGGCGCTCGTAGACCTTGATCGCGCGCTCATTGAACGCAGCGACGTTGAGGATGATCTTCTTCGGCCTGAAGCGCGCGCGTCCGAACTCGAGGCCGGCGCGACTGAACTCCTCGCCGAACCCACGCCCCGTGAGCTCAGGCTGCAGGCCGAGCCCGTACTCGAGCGTGTCGCCTACGCGCTCGAAGTAATAGAAGCCGATGAGCCCGCCCGCGTGCCGGACGGCAAAGTAGCGCTCTGGATTCTTGACCGGCTCCTGGTCGCTGTCGTAGAAGTCATACGGCGGCGGGTAGCGCCAACACGCGGTTTCGCGAAAGAACGTTGCGTCCGCGGGCTCGATCTTCACCTGCGCCCGAACACTCTACGCAGCTTTTCATCAGCAAGCGGCAGGGCCCTCGTCCGCTTCGGCACCTGTGACCTGCCCGCTGCGCCGCGAGTAGGAAGGACCAATAGGCCAGAACGGGTTCTCGCTCTCTGTCGTGCATTTTGTTACTCAGCCAGCAGGCCAGGCTCGCGAGAGAACGCTCGTCCAGGCGACGTGCGGTCCGGCCGCGACCGTGGTCGATCAGCCGTAGCATCGGTTTATGAGCTGGGACGAGGGCTTCGCGCATCGGTACGACGAGTGGTCGGCTCCGATGACGGAGGACATCGCCTTCTACATCGAGCTCGCGAGTGACGCGGACGGCCCGCTCGTCGAGCTTGCTATCAGGAACGGTCGCGTTGCCGTTCCTGTTGCGAAGGCGACTGGTCGGTCAGTCATCGGAATCGATTCCTCGCCCGCGATGCTCGAGCAAGCGCGCGCCCGAGCCGCTGAGGCGGGAATCGATCTCGACCTGCGCGAAGGCGACATGCGCGAGCTGACGCTCGACGAGCAGGCGGCGCTGATCTACTGCCCGTTCCGGTCGCTCCTGCACCTGCCGACCTGGGCCGACCGACGCCGTACCTTCGAACGTGTTGCGGCGTCGCTCCGTCCCGGCGGACGGTTCGTATGGAACGCCTTCGCGTTCGATCATCAGATCGCTGCCCGGCTGGACGGACAGCACCAGGAGGAACCGGTTCCGCACACGATTCGGTACGCCATCGGCGACAACCGGATCGACATTAGGCTCGACGACGGCTCCATGAGCTCGCTGTGATGGGCAAGCAAGAACGAATGGCTCGGGCTCCTCGATATCGCGGGGTTTGAGCTCGAGGCTCCCTTCGGTAGCTTCGACAGACAAGCGCTCGACGACGAAAACCGCGAATACGTGTTCGTCGCCCGCCGCTGAACGAGAGCAGCCCACGTGACAATTGCGAACGCTCGTCAGGCGAGGCGCTACGACCTGAGCAGCGTGGATCAACAGGGCGGAACGGGCGGTTGTTCCGGGGTCGAACATCGGCCAGACTCACTGCCGTGCCGCCGTCCGGAAACAAAGCCCTTGTTCGGAAGTTCTACGAAGAGGCGTGGGCCAAGGGCAAGCTTGACGTGATCGACGAGGTCTTCGCCAACGAGTACGTCCGGCACGATCCGCGATCAACGCAGGCGCTCCCTGGTCCAGAGGGAATGAAGCGGATCACCGCCGACTTCCGCTCAGCCTTCCCCGACCTCCGCTTTAAAGCCGAGATCGTGATCGCGGAAGGCAAGTTCGTCGCTGCGCGGTGGACAGCCTCAGGCACTCATCTCGGTGCATGGGGCGCGATCGAACCAACCGGGCGAAGCGCAACCTTCTCGGGCGTCAACATCTTCCGCTTCGAGAACGGCAAGGTCGCCGAGATCTGGAACCACCGCGACGACCTCGGGTTGATGGAGCAGGTTGGAGCAGCGATCTACGCGGGCGCACGGGACGACGACTGACGCGGCCTTCCGCCGCGAGGAGCGTGGATCAATAGGACAGAACTGAGTTGTCGACGAGAGGGCGCGAGCTAGGCCTCGAGGTCGTCGCTCAGGAAGAACGTGGCCATCGCGCCTGTCGTGCCGGCCACGAAGAGCACGCCCCAGATCTCGAACAGGATGTTCAGGACGCGCCCGCCGGTGGTCAACGGGTTCTTC
>JBKPGE010000142.1:0-2213 GCA_046729215.1 Actinomycetota bacterium
CTGCGGATGGAGATCGACTCGTCGCCGATCGAGCTCGACGAGGCCGAGCGGCGGGTGCGGCAGCTCGAGATCGAGCTCGCCGCGATGGGCAAGGAGTCCAAGGACGTGCGCGAGCCGGTCGAGCGCGAGCTCGCCGAAGCGAAGGAGCGCCGCAACGAGCTCGCCGCGCGCTGGGCCACCGAGAAGGAGGCGCTCGAGCGGGTCAAGGAGGTCATGGCGCGAATCGAAGAGCTGCGCCTGGAGGCCGAGCGCGCCGAGCGCGCCGGTGAGTACCAGCGAGTCGCCGAGATCCGCCACGGCGAGCTGCCGCAGCTCGAGAAGGAGCTGGCCGCGCGGGACGGGGCGCCCATCGAAAACCCGATGGTCAAGGAGGAGGTCGACGAGGACGACGTCGCCGCTGTCGTGGCGCGCTGGACCGGGATTCCGGTGGACAGGCTGCTCGAGGGCGAGACCGAGAAGCTGATCCACATGGAGGAGCGGCTCCACGAGCGTGTCGTCGGGCAGGACGAGGCCGTCTCGGCCGTGGCGAACGCGCTCAGGCGTGCCCGCTCAGGCCTGCAGGACCCGAATCGGCCGATCGGCTCCTTCGTGTTCCTCGGCCCAACCGGCGTCGGGAAGACCGAGCTTGCCCGGGCCCTTGCCGAGTTCATGTTCGACGACGAGCGGGCCATGGTCCGGCTCGACATGTCCGAGTACCAGGAGCGGCACACCGTGGCGCGGCTCGTCGGCGCACCGCCCGGCTACGTCGGCTTCGAGGAGGGCGGTCAGCTGACGGAAGCAGTCCGGCGCCGGCCCTACTCGGTTGTCCTCCTCGACGAAATCGAGAAGGCGCACATGGAGGTCTTCGACGTCCTCCTGCAGATCCTCGACGACGGCCGGCTGACCGACGGCCAGGGGCGCACCGTCGACTTCCGCAACACGGTGATCATCATGACCTCGAACGTCCGCTCAACGGAGGCGCTGCGCGACGTCTTCCGGCCCGAGTTCCTGAACCGAATCGACGAGGTGGTCGAGTTCCACCCGCTCTCGAAGGAGCAGCTCGCGGAGGTCGTCGAGCTCCAGCTCCGTCGGCTGCGCGAGCGGCTGGCCATGCGTGGCCTCGACCTCGAGCTCACCGACGAGGCCAAGGAGCAGCTCGTCGAGGCCGGCTGGGATCCGACCTACGGCGCGCGGCCGCTGAAGCGGGCGATCCAGCGGCTGATCGAGAACCCGCTGGCGCTGAGGCTCCTCGAAGGCGAGTTCGGCGAGGGCGACAGCGTGGGCGTCGATGTGGAGGGCGGCGAGCTGGTCTTCGAGAAGGCCGCGGCTCCCGAACCTGCCGCGGCCTAGGCCCCGCGGGACATCTTGCTCCCGCGCTCACTCACCGCGGCGCTTTTGGAGTGTGGCGGCGCGGTGAGACCGAATCGCCGGTGCTGGATCGCGAGACCGTCGATGGCATCATCCGCGTGCTAAATGGAGATCAACGGCAAGGTCGATCGCCTGCTGCAGGAGGACGAAGAGGACGATGGCGAAGAAGATTGAGCCGACCCCCGAGGATTTCGAACGGGCGGATGCCTCAATCGGCAACGCGCACGAAGACATGCTCGAGCTCTTGGCTCGATCCGAAGCGCAAAAGCGGATCGAAAGGGAGCGCTACGAGCAGCGGCGAGCGCGGCTTCGACGGCTGACCCTGGGCCTGCTCGGACGGTGACCAGCGTCAGACGGCAGAGTTCAGGATCTCGGCGTGCTCGTCCTCGGGCGGCCAGCCGTGGACGTAGAGGAGCAGCTCCTCGTTCGTCTCGTTGACGCTCTGGAGCGGCGTCCCTGCCTCGACATGGATCAGGCCGCCCTGGCCGACCTCTTGCCGGTCGGGCGGGTCGCCGAGATACATCGTCAGCGTCCCGTGAACTACGACGAAGGTCTCCTCCTGCTGCGGGTGCCGGTGGCGGCGGCCCTTGGCACCGGGCTCGTAGCGCCAGAGGTTCGCGCGGGCGTGCGCATAACCGACGCGCTCGCTCAGCTCGCTCGTATGCCGGCGCGGCTCACCGGGGTCGGCCGGCCGCGTCTCCCAGTCGAGCTCCGCCGGGCGGACGACCCGGTACCCCACTAGACCGCAGAGTCGAGGAACTCGGCGCCGCCCTGCTCGGGCGGGGCGCCGTAGGCGAGCAGCAGGAGCTCCGCGCTGCCTTCGTTGACGATCTGGAGCGGCGTCCCCGGCTCGACGTGGATGAGGC
>JBKPGE010000143.1:0-5816 GCA_046729215.1 Actinomycetota bacterium
CAGCAGGACGGCGCCGGTCAGCGACACGACGATGAACGCAATCATCAGCTTGCTGCGTCGAAGCGCGTCGACGTACCGCCCAGTCTCCACGGGCTGGTCGGGCGGGAGCGCGGCGTACCGGACGCGGCCGTCCACGAGATCAGCCATCAGCTTGTAGATACGTTCAGGCGCGCAAAACGAACCCTGTTGACGTTCGCGGCGCTAACAGTCGCCGTGGCCGGCTGCACGGGCTCGCCGTCCGAGGACTCGCCCGGTGCGCCTTCCGCGACGAGCTCGCCGAGCGTGCAGTTCGACGGCCCTGAGCGTTTGACGAAGCCGACCGCCCTCAAGGCGACGGCTCGAGCAGGGTCGGGCCGCGTCGTCGCCGTGACGTTCCTCCTCGATGGAAAGCCGCTGGGCTCTGACACTGTGGCGCCGTACGCGCTCGACGTCGCTCCAAGCATCCTCCAGGCCGGCTCGCACCTACTGCGCGTGGTCGCCGTCGACAACCTCGGGCGGCGATCGTCCTCCAAACCCGAGCGAGTCACCATCTCCGGCCCGTCCTCCGCAGTCTTGACGGCAGCGCCCGGAGCGCGCTTCCGGAGGGCCGCGGCAGCGCTCCGTCGCGGCAACGTCACCGTTCGCCTCGCCCCGGGGCGCTACGAGGCTCGCCAGCTCCGGCTCGGGAGCGGCGCGCGGCTCGTCGGCTCCGGCCCGAAGACGGTGATCGCGCCGCGTCCAGGGGCTCGGTACTGGGCGCTCGTGGTCGCGAGGGGCAGCAACATTCGGATCGCCGACCTGACGGTCGACGGGGGCGGCCCCATGGCGGGCCCCGAAGACGAGGGAATCGCGGTCGCCGTCTTCGACGGCTCGCGGGATGTTCGTCTCCAGGGATTGCGGATCACGCGCGTCCGCACCCACGGCGTGAACGTCTGGGGCGCCCACTCCAACATTTCGGTTCAGGACTCGCTGATCGAGAGCGATGGAAGCGCTCAGGCCGGGGTCTTCGTGCTCGGATCCGACCGCTCACGCGACACGAGCGTGATTCGCACCCGGATTCGCGGTTTCCGCTCGTTCGGGATCCTGCTCGGGCAGAAGGAGTACGGCCGGCCTGCGGCAGCGCTCCATGGCCTCGCGCTCGACAATCACATCAGCGACATCCGCGACCCCGCTCGTGACGCGTGCGTGTACTCCGAGCGCACGGCGACAGGCTGCGGAACGAACGAGGGGGGTATCTGGACCGGCGGGGTGGAGGCGGCCATCATCGGCAACACGGTTCTCCGTGCCAGGTGGGACGGGATCGAGACCGTCGGCTCCTCGACGCGGACGACGATCGTCGGCAACGAGATCCGCACGACCAGAACCGGGATATACCTGGAGCACTCCACGAACCACTCGCTGATCGCCCGCAACGTGATCTCCGCGACCGAGGCCGGGATCAACGTCGAGTGGCGGCACGAGGGCCAGGGCTCGAGCAACAACACCTTCGCGAACAACCGCATTGTCGCCGCGCGGGATGTCGGGCTGTTCGTCGACGTCGGCGGCGACTCCAATCACATTGCCGGGAACGTCTTCGTCGCCGGGGGGCGGCCCGCGATCGTGCTCCAGGGATCGTCTGACAACGTCGTGCGGGGCAATCTGGGCTGCAAGGGGCCGGTCGGGTCGATCGTCGGCATGCAGACCGCCCGACGGGACGACGGTCGGCTGGCGGAATCAGAACGAAACCGGCTCGTGGACAACCGGAGGGTGACCTCCTGCTGAACGCCGACCCGGTCGCGGGCGGCTCAGCCCTCCTCTTCTGGTCGAAGGTCGCTGGCAACGCCGGCTTCTTCGTTGCGGTTCTGATGCTCGCGCGGGCGCTCGGCCCGACGGGCCGCGGCACGATCGCCTTCATCACCGTCACGGCCCTCGTGGTTGCGCGCATCGCCGCCTTCGGCGTCACGGAGGCGACGATCGTCTTCTCCGCCCGCCGGAGGGAAGAGCGCGGGGCGCTCCTCGCCAACATGGTGCTCTTCATGCTCGCCAGCGCGCTCCTTGCGGCGGCGCTGGCCTGCGGCCTGCTGGTCTTGCTGGGCGATGAGCGGCCCTCGGGTGTCGGCGGCCCTGAGCTCGCGCTGCTCGCGGCCGGAACGCTCGTGTCGGCCCTCGTCGACGGCGCCGCCGGGTTCCTGCTCGGCTGCGATCGCCTTCGGCGGCTTGCCCTGATCACCGCGACCGCCTCCTGGGTCTACCCCGTGCTGCTCGCGACCGTGTGGATCGCTTCCGGCCTCACCGTCCTCCGCGCAGCAATGGCGTGGGTGGGCACGGAGACGCTCAGGGCGTGCCTTCTCCTTCGTCAGTCCGCGCGGGGGATCGGCGTCGCACGCCCGCGAATGCGCCTGCTGACCGAGTCGGTCCGGTTCGGCATCCGGGCGTGGGTGGGAAGCCTGGCCCGTTTCCTCAATTTCCGCACCGATCAGATCATCATGGGCTTCCTCGCGTCGGAGGCCGCCCTCGGCGTGTACGCCGTCGCCGTGAACGCCTCAGAGGCGCTGCTGTACCTCCCGGCCGCGACGGCGACGGCGCTCCTTCCCGTCGCTGCACGCGCCGAGCCCGCTTACCGCGCCGAGCAAACGCTGCGCGCCTTCCGGTCGGTGGCGCTCGTCACCAGTGGAGCGATCGTCATCGCCGCTCTTCTGGGGCCGCTGCTCCTGCCCGTCGTCTTCGGGTCGGCGTTCCAACCCTCGGTCCGGCCGTTCCTATGGCTCCTGCCGGGAGCGCTCGGCTTCGCCGCGACTGCGGTCTTCTCGAACGCGCTCATGGCCTCGTCGGCCCCTGGGCTGTCGTCGCTCGGCCCGCTCGTCTCGCTCGTCGTCGGGGTTGCCCTCGATTTCGTGCTCATTCCGCGCTTCGGAGCGAGTGGGGCGGCGGCTGCTGCCAGCGTGGCCTTCCTTGCGGGCGGCGCTGTGGCGCTGGCGGTGTACGCCCGCAGGAGCCCATTCGCCTGGCAGGCCCTTCTCCGGCCGCGCCGCGGGGACCTGGCCGTGTTTCGTGCGCTGCTTCGCCCTCTGAGGGCTTGGGCTTCCTAAAGGACGTTATAGACGAGCACCACGATCGCCACGATCGCCGCGACCGCAACGATCACGAAGTTCGCAGCGAGCGCCACCGCCACCAGTGGTGTGGGGCCGCTCTTGCGGGTCCGCCTGACCGGCTCGGCGGTCATTCCCTCGGCGCCGGGCGCCTGACTGATCGGGGTCGAGCCGGGCGCGGCCGCTGGGCTCGAGCGGTCCCGCCAGCCGACCGCAGCCGCCAAGACATCGGTGATGAACTGGTTGAGGCTGACGCCTTCTCGCTCCGAGGCCCGGGTGAGGTCGGCGTGAAGGGTCCGCGGCATGCGCAGGAGGAGCCGGCCGCTGTGACTCGTCGCCGACTTCGGCTCGGGCACATCACGCCCCTCTTGGAGGGCCGCGGCGATCCAGGCGCTCATGGCCGCCTGCACTCCGTTGAGGGCCTCATCCGGCGTCTTGCCGCGGCTCGTGCAGCCGGCAAGCTCCTCGACCGACGCCGTCCAGGGCTTCCCCTTGTCGTCGCCGTCCCGGACGACGAGTAGGTGATACGGCAGCCCAATGTACTGCTCGACCGCGTCCGCAGACTTCGAGACGCTGCTCATTCGACGGTTACCCGCCACGATCTGGGGCAACGCTTCACTTGCCATCGATTGTAAGCGCAAAAAACGAAGCCTTATGCAGTTTCACTACGCATGGCCAATCTCGTCGCGGAGCTTGGCGAGCGCGCGACGGGTGAGCCGGGAGACATGAATTTGCGATAGCCCGACCTCGCGTCCAATGCGGGACTGGCTCATGCCCTCGAAGTAGGCGAGGCGTAGGAGCAGCCGCTCACGGGCGTCGAGGACCCGAAACCCGCGCTGGAGCGCAACCCGATCCTCGCCCAGCTCGTAGCCGTGCTCGATCGCGCTCTCACTGTCGAATTCGCCGTTCTCGCCGTCGACGAGCTCTGTGACGCTGGCCCTCAGCGAAGGGTCGAGCTCCTGGAGCCGACGCGGAATCCGGATCGGCCAGGCGCGATCGCGCAGATGGCGCTTGATCTCGCCGTCGATCGTTGGGATCGCAAAGGTGGCCAGATCGACGCCCCGCTCGATCTGAAAGCGGTCGATCGCGTTGATGAGCCCGATCGTGCCGATCTGAACGAGATCCTCGAACTGCTCGCCTCGACCCACGTGGCGTCGCGCCAGCCGACGTACCAACGGCAGGTACTGCTGGATCAGCCGCGAGCGGGCGTCGAGGCTTCCGTGCCGGTGGTACTCGCGAAGCAGTCGGCGAGCGACGGCATGGCGGGATGTGGTGCCGCCGCGCGTTTGCCGACGCCGGACGAGGGAGCGACCGGGCGGCGGCCCTACGTCTGCTACGCCTATTTCGGCTGCGACGGACATCAATCCCTTGAAGACCCTCTCCCCTTCGCTTCGACAATAACGAATGAATTGTCGAAATGCAAGAGAAACTTTGGTTCGTACAGATCCGTGCGGGGTACGTTTGAATTATCGAACAGTTCTCTCCCGCATTCCCAGATCAGTCGCGCCGCAAAAGGTCATCGCCGAGCTCGGCGTGCTGAGGCCGGCCGAATCGGTGCGCTCACCGCCGATCCGCGGCGATGGCCCGCCCTCGCTGGGTCACTACGGCAACCTCGGCTCTGGAGCGGCATTCCACAGGAGGTCAACGATCCCGAAACTCGCGGCAGTATCACGACGAAGAGCCCTGGAAACCGCTTCAAAAGCGGCAGAGGGACGCTTCGGGGTGGGCCGCGATATCACGAAATACGCTCACGGCAGTATCACTTTCCGAGCTGGATCGATCGTCAGATCAGCTTCTGAATGCCCTCCGGAATGTCGGTCGGATCGGTGCTGATAAGCCGGTCCGAAACTGCTCGCAGATGTCGTGTTGGAACCTATCCGGAATCGCAATATCACCCGATATCGGCCTGCTTGAACGGCAAGATCCGCGGCACACAGGCCATTGACAGAGGGGTCTTGATCGATTAGGACAGGGGCCTACGTAGCGACTCTGGAGGTTTCTCGTGGCGCCCGGCCCATCGTTGCTGCGGCAGGCAGCGGTTGTTTTCGTCCTGTGCTGCGGCAGCGCAGGTGTTGCCGTGCCGGCGCTTGCGCAGGGGCCGGCGCCCGACCCGGCTCCCAGCAAGCCCACGCAGCCGAAGCCTGAGGCGCAGACTCCGAAGCCGCAGGCGTCACAACCGAAGCAGACGAATCCGGCGCCGCCACCACCACCTGCTACGTCGCCACCGCCTGCGCAGCCGGTGGCCCCTCCCCCCGCGCCATCTCCATCGCCTTCACCGCAGTCCTACCTGACGTCGCCGCCACCGGCTCCGGTGTACCGAGCTCGCGTGCAGCAAGACCGGCCGAAGACTCAGAAGCCGGCGGCGACCAAGAAGCATACGGCTCGGCCAAAGAGGACGACAACGAAGAAGCAGCATCCGGCGCCCACTAAGAAGCTCCAAACGATCGCGGCCGCCGCGGCCACATCGTCCTCCACGGATACGACGCTCCTGATCGGCGGGCTGGCGCTCGTCATCCTCGTGGTCGGCGACACACTCCTGCTCTCGGTGTCGGCGCGTTATCTGCGCTACCGCTGACCGCTTCTCAGCGCGCGCGAACCACGAATGAGCTCGAGCCCAGCAGCGGGCCGAACTTCTTGCCCGTGCGGGCCCCGAGGCCCGGCCAGACGTACCAGCGGTACTTACCCGGCGTCAGCCGGTAGCGGCGGCCGTCGTAGATCCAGGTGCGCTTGAGCTTGATCGACGTTCCCTTCGGCCAGGAGCTGAAGATC
>JBKPGE010000144.1:0-10876 GCA_046729215.1 Actinomycetota bacterium
GCCGCATGCGCGGCCTCCGCGGTGGCCGACTCGGGGTAAGGCAGGTCGACGAGCACCTGTCCCGCCTGAAGCTCAACGAGCGCCTCGTCACGCACCGGCGTCGCGTTGATCACGAGGTCGCTGTCCGCGACCTCCGGCGGCCACTGGCCACGGCGTGAGAAGACGCGAGCATCGGGCAGCGCCTGCTTGAACGCGACGGCCGCCCCGCCGTCACCGAGGATCGCCGGCCGCTCGGAGTCGAGCCCTTGCAGGATCGCCGTATCCGTCGAGTGCGCCTCGATCTCGCCGGAGCGCACGACGAGCGTGTTCACGGACGGGAGCTCGGAGCCGAGCAGCCGCGCAACGTCGAGCTTGTAGGGAGCGGTGATGTTCGCCCCCGTCTCGAGCGAACGAACGATGCCTTCGAGCTCCTCCGGCGCCACATCGCGCGCTTCGTACGTCCAATCCAGTTCCCGCGCGGCGAACGCGGCGTTCTGCATCTGCGGCGAGAGCGAGTGAGTGACCGGCGAGCCGATCAGCACGACCCGCGGCATCAGTACCCGTGCGCGTTCTTGTAGTTGTCGAACTCGCGTTGGCTCGAGGTAAAGAAGTGATGCTTCTTGTCCGGCTTGCGCACGAAGAAGAGGTAGTCGACATTCGCCGGGTGCGCGGCAGCCCTGATCGAGGCCAGTCCCGGGTTGGCGATCGGCGTTGGCGGCAGACCCGCATGGATGCGCGTGTTGTACGGCGTCGGATCGTGGAGCTGCGACTCACGCAGCGCTTCCGTCGGCGGAACGTCCAACCCGTACCGGATCGTCGCGTCGATCCCCAACGACATCCCCACCTTCAGCCGGTTGTAGATCACGGCCGCCACGAGCGGCCGCTCCTTCGCGACGGCGACCTCCTTCTCGATCAGGGAGGCGATGCTCAGGACGTCGTACGGCGTCAGGTTCTTGCTGCGGGCGTAGCGCATGTTCACAGACGCCCAGTTCCTGCGGAACGCGGCCAGCTGGGCGTTGACGAGCTGCCTTGTGGTCGTGCGCTTCGTGAACTCGTACGTCGCGGGAAACAGGAACCCCTCGAGGTTCGGCGGGCGCCCCTCGGTCCGAAACCCGCGCGGCACCTTGGACGAACCTGCCGTGAGTGTCAGGTAGCGCTGCTGGGAGAGCCGGGGATGGACGTTGCGTTTCTGCCGTGCGATCTCGTTGACGGCGCCGATCCTCCGCGCCATGTCGGTTCGCCTGAACCCCTCCGGAAAGATGATCCGGAGCGGTTTTGGAGGCAGTGGCGGCGAAAGCGCCTGTGGAGCCGCCTCCTCGCGCCCGCCCAGAAGCGCCCAGGCGGATCCCGCGACGAGAGCGACGAGCGCGACGAGAAACCCGAGCGCGACGAGCCGCCGCACCAGCAGCCGTCTGCGCGATGGCTTCCCCCGGTAATGCCGGGAGCGGGTCAGTGTCGTCGGCTCTTCGACCATTCGATATAGCTCGTGAGCAGGTGCGCCGCCGCCCGGGCGTCCTCGCCGGCGCCGGGCCCGGCCAGAGTCGTAGTAAACCGTTCGTCGAAGCGGTCGACGGGGACCTCCAGGACGCCGGAGAGCGCCTCGGCGAACCGCTCCGTCTCTTCTGCCTGCTCACCGCGTTCCCCGCGCAAGGTGAGCGGCAAACCGACGACCACACGGTCGACCTCCTCCGTCCGCACGAGGTCCGCGAGCTCCTGCAGGCCGGTCTCGCTGCCAGCGCGATCGATCACGCCGAGCGGACGTGCAAGTGTGCCGGTCGGGTCCGAGACGGCCACGCCGGTCCGAGCGGCTCCGTAGTCCAGTGCGAGCACTTTCACCGCAGAGCCGCTGCGATCTCGTTCTTCGCCACCTCGAAGGCTTCGCTCAAACCCTCTGGATTCTTGCCTCCGGCCTCGGCGAGGTCGGGACGTCCGCCACCGCCGCCCTGGATCTTCTTCGCCGCCTCACGCGCAACGGAGACCGCGTCGACGCCGCGCTCCACGAGTCCCGGATCGACGTTGACGACCAGGTACACGCGGCCGTCGTCGACCGACCCCAACAGGACAGCCGAGGCCTTCTTCGACTGGCGGATCCGATCGGACAGGTCCTTGAGCGCCGAGCCCTTCACGGCTGTCACCTCGGCGACGACGATCCCGTTGGACTCGTCCCTGTAGGTCACCTCCACCTCGGCGGCGGCAGGCGCCGCGGGCTTCGCCGCGACGCGCCGGAGCTCCAGGACCTCCTGGCGCAACTCCTCCGCTTCTTGCGACCTGGCGTGAAGGAGCGACCACGCCTCACCGGCCGTGACGGCCTCGATGCGCCGTGCCCCGGAGCCCACGGAGCTCTCCGAGAGGATCACGAACGGCCCGATCTCGGCCGTCGAGCGGACGTGTGTGCCGCCGCAGAGCTCGCTCGAGTAGTCGTCGATCTCGACCACGCGCACCTCGTCCCCGTACTTCTCGCCGAAGAGCATCATCGCGCCGAGCCGCCGCGCCTCCTCGATCGGCGTGACGAACGCCCGCACGGGATGGTTCTGGAACACCTTCTCGTTCACGGCGTGCTCGACTTGCTCGCGCTCCTCGTCGGTCAGGGCCTTGGGATGCGTGAAGTCGAAGCGAAGCTTGTCGGGCCGCACCGCCGAGCCCGCCTGCCGGACGTGCTCGCCGAGGCCGTCCCGGAGCGCCTGATGGAGGAGGTGCGTGGCGGTGTGGTTCGCCATCGTGGGGAAGCGCACCGACCAGGGAACGACGGCGCGCACCCGAGCGCGCTGTCCGAACCCCTCGCCGCTGAACGTCAGCACCTGGTCGTCGCCCACACGCGTCGCCCGGAGCAGCTCGGCCCGCGCGCCGGTCTCCTCGTTCGCGATGAAGCCGAGGTCGGACACCTGACCGCCGCCTTCTGGATAAAACGGGGAGCGCTCGAGCTTCGCCTGGAAGGTCCCGTCCTCGAGCTCCTCATACGCGACGATCGCCGTGAGGACCTCCGTCTGCTCGTAGCCGACGAACTCGGTGGGACGAGTCCCGTCGACCCGGATGGCGATCGTCTCGGCCGTCACGCCGCGCCGTGAACGCGCCCGCTGCTCGGCCATCAAGCGCGTGAACTCCTCCTCGTCGACGGCGAGGACGCGCTCCTCCGCTAGTTCACGCGTCAGCTCGAGCGGGAAGCCGTAGGTGTCGTGGAGGCGGAAGGCGTCCTCGCCGGAGATGCGATCCCCGCTCGCGATCTCCTCGAAGAGGCGCATGCCGCGCTCGAGCGTCTGCGAGAACCGCTCCTCTTCCTCTTTGAGCGTCTCGCGAATCTGATCCCGGTTCTCGTCGAGCTCGGGATACCACCGCGACATCTGATCCGCGACGACGTCCGAGATCCGCCAGAGATCGCCGAGCCCGATCGTGCGCGCCTGCTGCACTGCTCGCCGGATCACGCGCCGGAGCACGTAGCCCCGTGCCTCGTTCGAGGGCAGGACGCCGTCGGCGACGAGGAAGGTCATCCCGCGGCCGTGGTCGGCGAGAATCCGGTGCGCTTTGGTCGCCTTCTCCGAGCTCTGCCAGGCGACGCCGCTCTCGGCCTCGATCCAGTCCATGATCGCCTGGTAGCCGTCGGTCTCGTAGACCGAGATCACGTCCTGCTGGATTGCTGCCGTGCGCTCGAGGCCGAGGCCAGTGTCGATCACCGGCTTCGGTAGCGGCGTGAGGGTGGCGTCGGCGGACAGGTCGAACTCCATGAACACGAGGTTCCAGAACTCGAGGTAGCGCTCGCACGGACAGCCCGGCCCGCAGCTCGGTCGGCCGCAAGACAGCGCCTTGCCGCGGTCGAAGTACATCTCCGAGCACGGCCCGCAGGGGCCTGTCTCGCCCGCCTGCCAGAAGTTCTCAGTCCGCGGCAGGCCCACGATCCGCTCTCGCTCCAGCCCGACTTTTTCCCAGGCGGCGATCGCGACCTCGTCCTCCCCCAGCCCGAGCTCCGGATCGCCCGCGAACACGCTCACCCAGAGGCGGTCACGATCGATCTTCAGCTGCTCGAACATGAATTCCCAGGCGAGCTCGACCGCGCCTTCCTTGAAGTACTCGCCGATCGAGAAGTTCCCCATCATCTCGAAGAAGGAGAGGTGGTAGCCGTCGAGCCCCACCTCGCCGATGTCGGTCGTGCGGAAGCACTTCTGGTGGGTGGTGAGGAGCGTCGCAGGCGGCTCTCTCTGGCCGAGGAAGTACGGCTTCAGCGGCTGCATGCCGGCGCTGATGAGCAGCGTCGAGGTGTCCTCGGGCGGCGGGGTCAGCGGCGCCGAGGGCAGCCGCGCGTGGCCCTTCGACTCGAAGAACTGGAGAAAGCCTTCACGGAGCTCCGCGGTGGTGCGCATACCGCTTCGATTCTAGGCTTGAGCCTCTGACTGAATGACGCTTCGCCGTCGGGGTGCGATGGGCGGATGCGAGGCAAGGACGCAGCGTCTCGTTCGTATCCGGAGGATACGGGCGAGACCGAGGACGCGTCCAGCGCGGCCCGAACGGCTCAAGGCTTCGTTCTGTCGGAGGCTCTTTAGGCTCCGCGCATGCTTCACCGCCTGTCGAGCGCGGTCCGACCGGCGCTCGCGCTCGGCCTTGCCGCCGCGGCCGCGCTGAGTCTCGCCGGGGTCGCCCTCGCGCAAGCCGAGGATGACCTCGCACAGCGCTACGCACCAGTTGTTCGGCTCGTCGAACAGAAAGAGGAGTGCGGGCCGGGCGAGCCGTACGAGCCGACCGACATCGACGCATTCATGGGTGAGGACACCGTCTCGCTGCGTGGGCCCTGGACCTCGAACGACCTGATCAAGATCGCGCCCACAGCCGCCGATCTCGGCAAAGGCCTCTTCGAGTACAACGTCGACTTCCCCGGCGACGCGCTCAACCCGGGTTGCGACTACGAGCGATGGGCGCGACGAATCAGCGAGGGCAAACGGCCTGCGGTTTACTCCCATGTCGTGACTGAGCCGGCGCATTCCGGTCGGCTCGCCCTCCAGTACTGGCTTTTCTACACGTTCAACGACTGGAACAACAACCACGAGGGCGACTGGGAGATGGTCCAGCTCGTCTTTGCCGCGGCGAACGCGAACGGTGCCCTGTCGAAGGCGCCGCTCGAGATCGGGTACACCCAGCACGAGGGCGCGGAGAAGGCAGATTGGGGAGAGGACAAGCTCGAGCTCGTCGACGGCACTCATCCGGTGGTGTATCCCGCAGCCGGATCCCACGCGAATTTCTTCGATGACGCGCTTTACATCGGCCGCTCCGCGGACGAGGGAGTGGGCTGCGACGACACCACCGGCCCGAGCCGAGAGCTGCGACCGGTCGTCCGCACGATTCCGAGCGATCCGACGGCTGCCCGCAAGGCATTTCCGTGGATCGGCTTCGAGGGTCGCTGGGGTGAGCGACGGCGGGCGTTCCTGAACGGGCCCACGGGGCCGAACCTGAAGTCGCAGTGGACAGAGCCGATCACATGGTCGGAGGACTGGCGGGACCGCAGCGTCGCGATTCCGGCCGGCGGCGCGCTCGGGACCGGCGCGACGGATTTCTTCTGTGACGGGGTCGCCGCAGGATCCAACGTCGTCCTACGGCTCGAGGAGAACCCCGCGTGGGTGATCGGCGCACTGGCTCTGCTCATAGTGCTGGGCATCGCGGCCGTCAGGCGCACGACCTGGCGTCCCGCAGCGCCGCTCGCCGTCGCTCGGAGGCGTTCATGGGGGCAGACGCTGACTGCTGCCGGGCGGATATACGGATCGCGGCCGCTGCTCTTCCTCGGGATTGGGCTCGTCACGATCCCGATCGCGATCGTCATCACGGTCCTCCAGGCGCTTCTGTTCAGCGCCACGAACATCGTCGGCATCTCGCCCGACGCGGAAGACGGAGGTTTTCGGGTCGGGCTCGCAGTCGCCATCGGGACCGTCCTGACGCTGTTAGGTCTCGCGCTCGTACAGGCGGCGACTGCCCGCGCCCTCGCCGAGATCGATGCTGGACGAGAAGTCGGTGTCTCGAGCGCCTACCGGCTCGCCGCCGACAGCACCCGGCCGCTCCTGGGCGCTCTCGCCTGCGCCGTTGGTGTCGTGACGGTCCTCAGCCTCTCGATCTTTCTCATCCCGATCGCCGTCTGGCTGATCGTCCGCTGGGCGCTGATGGTTCCAGTGGCCGAGCTCGAGGATCGCGACTCGTGGCGCGACGTGCTGCGGCGGAGCGGGTCGCTCGTCCGGCACGAATGGCTCAAGGTGGGCACGCTCGTGGTCGCCGCAGCGGCGCTGGCCATCGTTGCCGGGCCGTTGCTGGGCGCGCTGCTCCTCTTCGTCCCTGGTACGCCGATCGCGCTCGTCAACCTCATCGCCGGTCTCATCTACGCCGTCGCAATGCCCTTCGTTGGGCTGACGACGACCTACGTCTACTACGACACGCTCGTTCGGGAGCGGCTGGCGTCGACCGTCCCTTCGCCGGCCCGGCTACCGGCAGAGGTGTAGCTCTACGCCACTTCGGACTCTTCCGCGATCTCCTCGCGGATCTTCTCCAACGAACGACGGATCAGCCGCGAGACATGCATCTGCGAGATTCCGATCTGCTCCGCGATCTGGGACTGGGTCAACCCGCTGAAGAAGCGCAGGTGCAGGATCCGCCGTTCGCGCTCGTCCAGCACCTTGAGGCCCGGAGCGAGCACGGCCCGGTCTTCCGAGACCTCGTACTCGTGCTCCTCGGTGCCGAGGGACTCGAGCGGGTCGAGCTCGCCCTCCTCGTCCGACGCGCCGCCGGGTGAGAGGGACACGGAGCTGTAGGCTCGGCCGCTCTCGAGGGCCTCGAGCACGGCTTCCTCCTCGACGCCGGCGGCCTCGGCCAGCTCGGCAATCGTGGGCGAGCGTCCAAGCTGCACGGTCAGCTGCTCCACGAGCTTGGAGATCTGGACGTTCAGCTCCTGCAGCCCACGCGGCACGCGCACCGACCAGCCCTTGTCGCGGAAGTGCCTCTTGATCTCGCCGATGATGTTCGGCGTCGCGTAGGTGGTGAGCTCGACGCCGCGTTCCAGGTCGAAGCGGTCGATCGCCTTGATCAGCCCGATCGCGCCGATCTGGACGAGATCGTCCAGCTGCTCGCCCCGATACGCGTAGCGCCTCGCCAGCGACCGCACGAGCGACATGTAGCGCTCGATCAGCCGCTCGCGGGCCTGGAGGTCGCCGTCCTGGTGGTAACGACGCAGGAGCTGCTTGTCGTCGTTCGCCGTCACGCCTGCTCGAATCGCTTAGTCAGATCGACCCACGTGCTGCCGTCGCGGTCGACGACCTGGTAGCTGTCCACGACAGCGTCGAGAAGACGCCGGAGGGAGAGCGAGTCGGCGGGCTCGCCTTCCAGCTCGGCGCGCAGTTGCCCGTCGCGGAAGGGCCCCACCGAGGCCTGCAGCTCCTTCTCTTCGACGCCGAGGGCGACGGTGACCTCCGGTGGGCCGTCGCGCCGCTCGAGCAGAGCGTCGAGGGCGAGCTCGAGATCCTCCAGGTGCTCGACGGTCACGTCGAGTCGCGTCGCGAGGCCGCCGAGCACGAGCCTGGCGACGCCGAAGAACGGCCGCTCCCGCGGCATCGTGAGCGTGATCTGGTCAGTCATCGTGGCGGTCCACTCTGTACAACTGCCTCGGGACGCTAACCGGTTCGCGCGGAGGCGACCCGGCCCGCGCCGACGACCACGTCCTGCTCGTACAACACAGCCGCCTGGCCGGTTGCCACGCCGAAGGCGGGCTCGTCGAGCCGGACGCTGAAACCCCGCGAAACGGGCTCGACGGATCCCTTCATCGCCGGGGAGCGGTAGCGGAGCTTCACATCGGCTCGGTCGACGTCCACGAAGAGCCTCCCGGTCGCCCGGACCGTCCGGCGCCCGAGCGCCTCGCGCGGCCCAACGACGACCGCATTCCGCTGTGGAAGCGTCTTGAGGGTGTAGACCGGCGCTCCGGCCGAAACGCCGAGGCCCTTGCGCTGACCGGGCGTGAAGGCCCAGAAGCCATCGTGGTGTCCGAGGACGCGGCCCTCCTCGTCCACGATCTCCCCCGGCGTCGCTTCGAGCCCGCGCCGCTTGAGGAAAGCGCGGTAGTCGTCGCCGCCGAGAAAGCACGCCTCCTGGCTCTCCGCTCTACCCGCAACCTCCAGGCCGGCACGCACGGCCTCGGCGCGCGTCTCCGCCTTGCCCTGCTCGCCGAGCGGGAAGGAGATCCGATCGAGGACGCGGGGGTCGAGCCTGGCGAGCATGTACGACTGATCCTTGTCGGGGTCGACGCCGCGCCCGAGGAGCGTCCTGCCGCGATGGCGCACGACCCGCGCGTAGTGCCCCGTCACCAGGCGGCCGGCGCCGGCCTGCTTGGCGAAGGCAAGCAGCCGCCCGAAGCGGAAGAAGCCGTTGCAGCTGATGCACGGGTTGGGCGTCTCGCCGCGCTCGTAGCCGCGGACGAACGGCTCGACGATCGCGCGCCGGAACTCCTCGCGCAGGTCGAGCGTGACGTGCGGGAGGCCGAGCTCGTGGCAGGTGCGGCGTGCGGCGATCACCGCGTCCGGTGAGCAGCAGGCGCGCTCGGCGTCCGGGCCTTCCGGGTCGAGCCAGAGCCTGAGCGTCACGCCGACCGCCTCGGGACCCGCGGAGAGGAGTGCGACCGCGCTGTCGACGCCGCCGCTCATCGCGACCGCGACGCGGCTTTCGGACGGCACCGCGCGGACCGCCAGCCCGATCGCGTTCGCGAGCGCATCGACCGCGAGCGTCTGGCCCGGCACGGCGGCCGCCTCGAGGAGCGTCAGCCCGACGAGCGGACGCGCGACGCCCGGCGCGTCGGCCGCGACGATCACGTCGTCCTCAACGCCGAGCCGGACGAGCGCCCAGTCCCCGCCGCGCGACGAGTCTCCGACGAGCTCGATCATCAGATCACCGTAGCTGCCTCGCCTCCCGCCCACGAGCCTTTGGAGAACCCGGCGAACCAGGTGGGTGCCTTGTCGGCGCCAGACGCATCCCGCGACCGCAACCGAACCTCAGCTCCCTTGTTGAGAGTGTTGGTTCAACAATCTGACCCGCAGGCGGGGGCGAAGCCGGACGACTGTAGCTAACGGGCGTAGCGCCAGCGAATCTGCTGCGTGCCCTTCAGCCCGAGCCGCGCCGCAAGCGGCCTCGTGATGTCGAAGTCGCGTCCGGGGACCGCCGGGCCGCGGTCGACGACCTGTGTCAGGAAGACCTTGTCGCCATAGGCGATGAAGAGCTTCACGCCGCAAGGGAGCACGGGGTGCGCGACGCCGAGCATCTTCGGCCCGAGCTTCTGGCCGCAGGCGGTCCGCTCGCGCCTGGACGTCGACGGGTACGGGGCGGCGAGCGCGTCGTACCAGCCGGCGCCCGGTACCGGCACCTGCTCGGCGGGCTGCGGCGCCGCTCCGCTGCTGTTGCGATCCCAGGACGCGGCGGCGAACGCGAGCACGCCGCCGAGCAGCGCGACCGCCGCGAGCGCCAGTCCGCGCCGTGCGAGGCCGTGGGACATCATCGTCCCGCAGTCAACAGTTCGCCGAACGACTCGCGGACGAGCCCGTCGAAGTCGACGGGAAGCGTCCCCTCGGGCGTCGCGAAGTCGCGGAGGTAGACGAGGAGATAGGCGCGCTCCTCGTCCTCGGCGCCGTGCTCGCGGACGAGGCGCTCGAGCTCCCAGACGTTCCACTCGCGTGGCGTCACCGAGACCGGGAGCGCGACGACGCGCTGGGGCTCCGGCTCGGGCTCGGGCTCCGGCTCGGGCTCGGGCTCCGGTTCTGGTTCGGGCTCAGCGTCGGGCACGACCTCGAGCTTCGGCGGCTCGGGCTCCGGCTCCGGCTCGGGCGCGGGTGGGATGGGTTCGGGCATGGGCGGCGGCTCTGGCTCGGGCATCGGCTCCTCGTCCTCCGCGTCGGCGGCGACAAGCACGGGCTGCGATTCGGGCTCCGGCGCGACCTCCAGCACGTGAACGTGGGCGGACTCGGCGGGCAAGAGGGCCACGTCGGCCTCCGCGACCTCGGGCGCGCCACGTCGCCCGCGAGTGAGCAGGAGGTCGACCGCGACCACGAGGAGGAATGCGACGGCCATCAGGAGCACGATCGCGATCGGATCCAGCCCTGCAAACCCGGCCGCGAGCGCGACCGCGGCGAGGAAGAGCACCTCGACGATGAACTGCGGCCCGAACACGCGCCGTTTCACGGCGCGCTACTCCTGATCGTCTTCCTGCACGCCCTCGGCCGCGGGCGTCTCGGAGGCGTCTTCCTCCGCTTCCCCTGCTGCGGAGGGCGGCTCCGCGGCAGCGACCGGCTGAGCGATCGCGGCGGAGGGACTGGCGGGCATCGCACCCGGCTGCCGCGTGCCTTCGCCGGATTGCTGGGACGAGCGCACGATCGCCTCGGCGACGCGGTTGATCTTGTCCTCGCCGAGGCCCGCCGACGCGAGCAGCTGCTCGGCACCCTGCTGCGCGCGGGCCATGATCGTCGCTGCCTGCGCGCGCGCCCACTCCAGCGTCTGCTCGACCTCGGCGCGCGCCGAGTTCGTCAGCTCGGTTGCCTGGTGTCGCGACTGCTCGAGGAGCCGTGCCGCACGCGCCTCGGACTCGCGCATCTCCTGCGAGGCGTCGCGCTGCGACGTCTGCAGGAGCTCACGCGACTCGTTCCGCGCGGCGTTCAGGATCTCGGCCCGCTGGCGCTCGGACTCCAGGCGGTAGCGCTCGATCTGCGCCTCGCGCTCCTGGAGCTCCCGCTGCCTGCCGCGCACCTCTTCTTCCGTGCGCGCCAGCTGGCTGGCGGAGGCCTTCTGCGCGTCGGTCTCGATCGTGTCGGCGAACTCGGCGGCCGCCCGGATCAGGTGGAGCGAATCCATACGCACGGCATGCCCGGTCGGTTCGACGGCCGCGGTGCGGCCGGCCGCCTGC
>JBKPGE010000145.1:0-15155 GCA_046729215.1 Actinomycetota bacterium
AGAGCGCGCGCCTCCGGAGCGCGAGGTCGTAGGTTCGATTCCTACCAGGCGCATCGCATAACCAAGCCGTTTCCGGCCTCCTTCGCCCTTACATTTCCTACTTGCAAACGGTGTGTGGTCAGTGGCGTGGTCAGTTAGAACCGAGAGCAAGTTCTTCATGCCCCTTGGGTCTTCCTAATTGGGAGCCGCCGGGTTCGCCGCCGCGGACACGCCTACCCGGTGGCTCTCTAAAAGCCACTGATTGGAGGCTTAGTGAGACTGAGCCGTTGCTTGGCGGAAACGCTCCTCGGCCTGCTCTCGCCCGTACAAGTGAATGTAGACCTTGGCAGTGATGTCCACGGAGGAGTGGCCCATCACCATCGAGAGGTCTTGGAGCGTGACGCCGCGGGCGTGTGCCCTCGATGCGAAGGCATGGCGCAGTTGATGAAACGTGACCTTCTCCGGGAGTCCTAGAGCCTTCCTGATCGGCTCCCATGCTCGGCGCTGAACGTTGCGAGGCCGAGCCTCGTACCGCCGCCCTTACTGGAACCGCCACGTCCGCGGCTGGAGAAGATGGGGGAGCCGTCCTGCGAGAATTGCGAGCGGAGGCGGTACGCCTTCATATAGCGTACGTACTCGGGAGTCAGCGGAATGCGCCTGACGCCGTTCTTCGTCTTCGGCGCGGTGAGTTCGCTGTGTTTCGTCCACTGGCGCTCCACGTTCCAAACGTCGTCATCGTGGAGGTCTGCCCAGTCGGAGCCGAGCAGTTCTCCCAGCCGTGCGCCTGTCTCGATGGCAGACCGGATCAGCGGCGCGTACTCCTGCTTTGCCTCGGGCCGGCGCAACGGCAAGTGCCGGGCCTGCACCCGCGGATACGAGAAGGAGAAGCGGAGCAGGCAGCGCAGGGCTCGCAGCAGCGTGGCGTACCAGCAGGCGAGAGAGGTAGCGCTACGAGCAGCCGGCTACCGCTGCGTCAAGTGCGGGAGCAGCGAGCAGGTCGAGACCCATCACGCCGTGCTCAGGCCCCACGAACTAGGCGCGAACAACCAAGCCAACCTGATCGTCCTCTGCCAACGCTGTCATATCGCGCAGCATTCGCGACCGATTACGAAACCGCGAGAGCGTTTCTCCCGGCAAAAGCTAACCGGACAATGAGCAGGTCCAACCCGAAGTCCGCAGGCTCTGAAAACGCGAATGGCGAAGCGAGAGACGTATCCATTTTTTTAGGTGACGCTCGCCCGACCCTTTCCCCGGGTTTTCGCGGAACTCACTCGCGCTCGGGGAAGAAACTGCGAGCTAGTCCGTGAAGACGTTGCCTTGCCGGAAATGCGGCTCTAGACGGGCGAAACTGTCCGGTTCCGGGGTTTGGCGTTGTACCGTCTGTCGTGCGAAGGTGCGCGTGACGCCTGACCCGGGCGAGCCTGCGGCGTAATACGTGCGCTCCGTCGTTCCCATCCGCCTGTCCGACCAGGCGGCAGCAACGAGCTGAGCAACCTCGAACTGCTCTGCGCCCGCTGCCACGGCCAATGACGTGGAGGTACCTAGATGCGAAATTCCCGGCGCTCGGAAGCCAGGCCGCCTCGTTCCCCAGGCTTACGGGCCTAGGCAGGTCAGCTCGAACCTGTCAACCCTCACCGTCTCGGTCGAGAGGTCAACGACGAGCACGCTTCGCACCATGAAGCCGTCGCCGGAGGCGTTCGTCAGGACGTCGTCGTGCCTGGACGTGAAGATCTGGCCGTTTTGGACAAAAGAATCCGTCCCGTGGCCAGTGAACCCATCACTCGTCGTAATCGTCCTTTCGGAGCGAGCGACGATGCTGGAATCGTGGAAGTGGAAGAACGCTGTTCCGACGTACGTGACCGTCACGGTCTCGCCGGTGCACGGATTCACCTCTTGGAACTCCACAAATATTGGGAACTCCGTCGGCGGATCTGCGGCTGCTGGAGCGGCGAACGCGAGAGCAACGACGCTCAGCAGAGCTACAACGAGTCTCATCACTGGTCTCCCTCGGCGGCGCTGGATTGTGGGAACTTCGACCCGATGGTGTCACATCGTGTCCGCAGCTACAAGAAGCGGGAGCCGGGAGCCAGAGGTACGTGCTCTGATCTTTCGAGCGCCCCAAGCCAAGCGCGATAGCCCTTCCATTCGGAGAGGTTGAGCCAGTGTGCGATTCGCCCCTGGCGCAGTCGCCAGCGTGCGGTCTCCTCCTGCAACGGATTCAGGCGCTCCAACTCGCGCCGGTCGACGCCGTCCGCCCACTTGAGCCCGCCAGCCGCCAGCCGCTGAATCTCCTCGCTGTGTAGGAGCTCGCGATCGCGTTGCTGCCAGAGGGAGAGCCCAGCGGCGAAGCTGGCGGCGAAACCGGCGAATGCGACAACGGTGGCCACAGCGCAGCTCACGTCGGGAATGGTCAGGACTTGGAGCGAGAAACGCCTGTCCGGCGACGGGCGTTGTCGGGGTGAAAGAGCCGCCCCGTCCTGATGGTCCCCGGGCGGGAGGGCCGTTGTTGCGGCCGCCGCATGCTCCCGCCCGAATCTTCGGAAGTGCTAGGGCTGGTGACTTGCTCTTACGGGCAGATGACAGGCCCGAGCGCCGTGTTCTCGTTCGCGTGTCCGTGACCGTTCCATGGGCCTGGGAAGGCCGCCGGAGTGGCGCTTACGACCTCCCAGTTGCCGGGGAACGATTCGGGGCCCGGGATCAAGATCTGACGGCACTCACCGGTCACCGGGTGCACGACCGTAAACGGCAACGCGGGGGCTGAGAACGTGAGAAATGCACAGCAGGCCACCACCAAGGCCGCGACTCTCCTCCGCATCCGAAACCTCCTCTCTCGCAAGTACCTCGGGAACCCTTCACTGCGACCAAGAATGACCGGCCCCGGGCGCTGCCATTCTTACGAGACGCTTAAATCGTAGAGGGCAAGTCTTCCTCGCCCTCGACCCCGCATGATTCGAAGGCCCAACGCTTTGAGCCTAGGACGCGTCCGGAGTCTTGTCTAGCCGACCGGAGGCGGCACGCTCTCCCCCTAGGAATCTCCGAGGCGTGTGCCGAACAAGCTGGAGGTGACTCTCCTGAGAGACGTGGCCGAAGCCGCCGAGCGCTACAAACGCGCTGAGCAAGAGCGCCAGAAGGCGCGGGAGGATCTGCGGGCGAGAATCATGGTGGCGGCCGACGAGGGGATTCCGATGAGTCGTATCGGTCGAGCCGCCGGGCTTTCGCGGGAGCGAGTCCGGCAGCTTCGCGCAGGGCGCTGACAGCTCCGTGTGGTCAGTCTGTGGTCAGTAACTCCCGGCGGCATCCGGGAATTCGGCTTGTCCTCTAGCAGCGATCTCTAGGAGGAATGCCGGTTGGAACCGGTTGGTTACGTTCTGCTCCCGCCTCCGGAGCGCGAGGTCGCAGGTTCGATTCCTGCCAGGCGCATTAACGCCCTAGCCGCTATGCGGGAACCGCATGATTGAGCTAAACGAGATGTGCGAGATGGGCCGTTTTCGCGGGCACGTCCTGTCCCTGATCCTGTCCTCGGATCTCGCCGAACCTGGCAACGCACTAGGCGTTTTTTGCGCGGCGCGGTCGCCTTAGGCCTCGAGGTCGTCGCTCAGGAAGAACGTGGCCATCGCGCCTGTCGTGCCGGCCACGAAGAGCACGCCCCAGATCTCGAACAGGATGTTCAGGACGCGCCCGCCGGTGGTCAACGGGTTCTTCAGCGAAGAGGATACGGTCAGCAGCTGTACGGTCGTGAAGTAGAACGCGTCGAAGACCGTCTTGATCTCGGTGCCCGGAGCATGCCGCTCCAGGAAGTAGATCGCGACCGTGCCGACGAATGCCACCAGGGAGGTGAGAGCGACAAGGAACGTGATGCGGGCGGCGAGTAGGCGATGTCGCTGCTGCCACGAGAGAATGCGTCGCCACTCCTGGGGAAGCGAGAACACATGCTCAGTCTCCCGCCAGGTGCGGACGACCGTTCAGGGGCAAAGCGTCTGAGTAGCACCAGGCCAACAGGGCAGAACAAAGCGCCCTCGTCGGTTGCTTTAGCGGCGAGGCTACGCCTTGAAGACGATCCACCCTCTGCTGCCCTTGGCCACGAAGAGCGTGAAGGTCTGGCAGCAGACGGTACTGAGGCTGTCATAGAACGTCACCGCTGAACTCGGCAGCGCAGCCTTCCCGCAGCGTGTTTTCGCACGAACCGCGAGCACCCGCCGGCCCGGGAGATTGAGAGTCTTGTCGCCGACGTACATGACGAGGCCCTGAACCGGCGTGTTCCAGCGTGTCCGGCGTACCGCTTGTCCCTGGTAGTGGGTCACCTCGCGATGGTTGACCCGCCGGGGCGACTGCGATCACCTCATCAGCGCTGGTTAAGCGATGCTCGTGACCGTCACCTGCCCGAGGGCAACGGACGAGGATCGGCATCATCATCTCTGAGTCCGCGGAAGCACTTCGATCAGAAGAACCTTCCGCGGTTGTCAGGCCAACGACAGAAGCGCCCAGAGCTAACGGGACGAAGACAACGATGGCGACGCCTCGCCTCATTGCTCCTCAGTCTGACGGACGTTCTGACTGACGCCCGATCGGCTTAGGCCGGACACGGCCAGTAGGTCCTTGAGGCCAGAACGCCTGGCTGAGCCGATCCCTAAGCGCGCCTTCGGGGACCTGCTTCAGACGATGGCGACCCGCAGGCGGTAGCCGAAAAAGAAGGGCACAGTGCGGTTCCCGAGCACGCGACGCGCGACAGCTTCGAGCTCATCGATCAGTAGCTCCCGCTCGAGCTCCTCTTCCCGCAGGTCGGCGGCGGGAGGGCCGATGCTGCGCGCGAAGCCGACGATCCGATCCGCGTTGCCCTCTTCAAGAGAGTGCAGCACGACCTCGCGGCAGTAGCGGAAGCGGCCGCTCGCACGCATTCGTTCGAGGTGCCCTTCCTTCGGCCACACATCGCCGCCGCGCTGGATCCCGCGGCGTCTCCGCACGTCGCGCCATCGGCCTTGATATGCCCAGAATGCTTCATCGACCTCGGGGTCGACGACCGGCGGCCAGTCGTAGTCGTAGGCGGCGAAGACGCCTCCCGGACGCAGGATCCTTGCGGCTTCTGCGAAGGTCGGCTCGGGCTCCATCCAGTGCAGCGACTGGGAGCAGGTGACGATGTCGGCGATACCGTCCTCAACGCTCGTGTCCTGGGCGTAGGCCTGGCGATACTCGATGCCGGGCGCCGCCGCCGCCGCCGCGAGCATCGCCGCGTTCGGCTCGATCCCGATCACGTGGAGCGCGACGCCCGACCACGCCCGTGTCGAAAGGCCGGTGCCACAGCCCAGGTCAACCAAAAGCGAGGGCCGCGCGGTGCGGGCAAGCCGGCACAGCATGTCGATGAGCGCTTTCGGGGTGCGCGGGCGAAAGTGCTCGTAGGTGTCCGCGAATCCCGGACGGTCGTAGCCGGACGTCTCGATCAAGCGATGCGAGAACTCCACCGCCCGAGCCTAACGCTGGTCGAACGCCGCCCGAGCCGAAGGAAAGTCGATCGCTGATTCGCTAAACGGGCGGCGGTTCGGGCACCGCTTCTTGCGGACCCGCCTCGAACACCGCCTCGCGTTCGTGCGGCTGGAGCCGGCCGACCTTGATCTCCTCGGCCCAGTGGCAGGCGACCAGGTGGCCGTCGGAGAGCCTCCGGAGCGGCGGCACCTCGGTCGTGCAGCGCGTCGGCTGGATGTACGGGCAGCGCGTGTGGAAGCGGCAGGCGTGCGGCGGGTTCGCGGGGCTCGGGAGGTCGCCCGGCAGGAGGATCGTCTCGCGCTTCGCTTCAACCTCCGGATCGGGGATCGGCACTGCTGAGAGCAGGGCGATCGTGTACGGATGCAGCGGGTTTTCGTAGAGCTCCTCCGCCGGCGAGATTTCGACGATCGAGCCGAGGTACATGACGGCGATTCGGTCCGAGATGTGCCGCACGACCGCCAGGTCGTGGGCGATGAACAGGTATGTCAGCGAGAACTCGGACTGGAGCTGCTCCAGCAGGTTGATGATCTGCGCCTGAATCGAGACGTCGAGCGCGGAGACGGGCTCGTCCGCGACGATGAAGTCTGGGTTGACCGCCAGCGCGCGGGCGATCCCGATCCGCTGGCGCTGGCCGCCGGAGAACTCGTGCGGAAACCGTGAGCCGGCGTCTGCCGGCAGCCCGACGGTCTGGAGCAGCTCGCGAACCGCCCCTGCCTGCTGGCGCCGGCCGACTATGCGGTGGATCTGCATCGGCTCGCCGACGATCCGTCCGACGCTGTGGCGCGGGTTCAGCGACGAGAACGGGTCCTGGAAGATCATCTGCATCCGCCGCCGCAGCTCCCGCAGCTCTCCCTCGCCCCGCTCGGTGATGTCCTCGCCGTCGAAGACGATCCGGCCCGCTGTCGGCTTGTAGAGGCGCATGATTGCGCGGCCCACGGTCGACTTCCCGCACCCGGACTCGCCGACCAGGCCGAGCGTCTCGCCCCGCTGGATCTCCAGCGAGACGTCGTCGACCGCCTTGATGTCGCCGATGTGACGGTCGAGGAGAATGCCGCTCTTGATCGGGAAGTAGACCTTCAGGTTCTCGAGCGAGACCAGGCTGCCGTTCTGACTCACGAAACAACAGCCGTTCGCATGTTCTCCCACTCCTCCGCAGGCACCGGGTTGAAGCAGGCGAGCTTGTGGCCGGGCTCGATCTCGAGCAGCGGCGGGACCTCCTGGCGCGAGATCTCGATCTCGTAGCGGCACCGCGGCTGGAACGGACAGGCCTGCGGCGGGCTGAGCATGTCGCGCGGAGCACCTTCGACAGGGTGAAGCCGCTCGCCGCGCGCGGCGTCGAGCCGCGGAATGCTCTGCAGAAGCCCGACCGTGTACGGGTGGCGCGGGCTCGCGAAGAGCTGCGTCGCGGAGCCGGTCTCCATGAACATCCCGGCGTACATCACGTTCACGCGCTCGCACATGCCGGCGACGACCCCGAGGTCGTGCGTAATGAGGATCAGCGCGGCGTTCCCCTCAGCGACGAGCTCGCGGAGCAGATCGAGGATCTGGGCCTGGATCGTGACGTCGAGCGCCGTCGTCGGCTCGTCGGCGATCATCAGCTTCGGCCGGCAGGCGAGCGCCATCGCGATCATCGCGCGCTGCCGCATCCCGCCGGAGAACTGGTGGGGATAGTCCCGGACGCGCTTGCTGGCGCTCGGGATGCCGACCCGGTCGAGCAGCTCGGCGGCGCGCTTCTGGGCCTCCTTCTTCTTCATGTCGAAGTGGGTCTCGAGGGCTTCTGTGATCTGCCGCCCGATGGTCAGGACCGGGTTCAGGCTCGTCATCGGGTCCTGGAAGATCATCGCGATGTCCTTGCCGCGCACCTTCCGCAGCTGGCGGTCGGAGAGCTGCAGCAGATCGCGTCCGCCAAACTGCGCGCGGCCTGAGGCGATCTTGCCGGCGCGCGGCAGGATCCCGAGCAGCGAGAGCGCCGTCACGCTCTTCCCGCAGCCCGACTCGCCGACGATTCCGAGCGTCTCGCCCGGAGCAATGTCGAACGACACTCCGTTGACCGCGTGGATCGTCCCGCGGCGAGTCCAGAACTGGACCCGCAGGTCCTCGACCGAGAGGAGCGGCTCGCGGGCCATCAGCGTCCGCGAAGCTTCGGGTCGAGCGCCTCGCGCAGGCCGTCGCCGATCAGGTTGAAGCCGAGCACGGCGATGACGATCGCGAGGCCCGGGATGATCGCGAGGAAGGGCGCGGTCTGGAGGTACTCGTTGACCTCCGTGAGCATGCTCCCCCACTCCGGCGTCTCGGGATCCGGGAATCCGAGGCCGAGGAACCCGAGGCCAGCGACGTCGATGATCGCCGTGGCCATTGCGAGGGTGCCGGTGACGATCACGGGCGAGATCGCGTTCGGCAGGACGTGTGAGAAGAGGATCGACGGTCTTCGAACTCCGACGGCACGAGCTGCGAGCACGTAGTCCGATTCACGCTGCGCCAGGATCGAGCCGCGGACGAGGCGGGCAAAGATCGGGATGTTGGCGACGCCGACGGCGATCATGATCTGCTTCAGCCCCGGCCCCAGCGCCGCGACGATCGCGATCGCGAGCAGCAGGCCCGGGATCGCCAGCATCACGTCCATCACGCGCATGATCGCCGAGTCGAGGACGCCGCCCACGTAGCCGGCGGCGGCGCCGAGGATGAGCCCGATCGAGAGCCCGATCGAGACGGAGACGACTCCGATGACGAGCGAGTAGCGGGCGCCGTAGAGGATCCGCGAGAAGACGTCGCGGCCCAGGAGGTCGACTCCGAACCAGTGCTCGGACGAAGGCCCGGGGCAGCAGCCGTTCGCGATTAATTCCAGGTGCTGCTCCTTTGGGTCGTAGGGCGCGAGCAGTGGCGCGAACACCGCGGCGATGACGAAGGCGCCGACGAAGACGAAGCCGACGATCGCACCCGGATTCCGGATCAGCCGATGCCAGGCGTCGCGCCAGAGCCCACTCGGCGCTTCGAGCTGGATTTCAGTGGCTTCGATCTCGGCGACGCTCACAAGCGACCTCTCACGGCCGAACCTCCTGACGACGAACGTGTCGACCGGTCATTTCAGACGGCCGCGCGAGCGAAGCCCGCACGGCCTGAAATCGACATCGCAAGCGACGTCTCATGAGTACCGGATCTTCGGGTTGATGAACGCGTAGGAGATGTCCACGATCAGGTTGACGAGGACGAAGACGAGGGCGAGGAAGAGGATCCCGCCCTGCAGCACCGCGTAATCGCGGTTGAAGATGGCATCGCGCAGCCAGGACCCCATTCCAGGCCAGGCGAATACGGTCTCGGTCAGGATCGCCCCCGAGAGCAGCAGCCCCGTCTGGAGGCCGATGATCGTCGAGATCGGGAGCATCGCGTTCCGGAGGACGTGCCTGCGATCGACGGTCCTCGGCGGGAGACCCTTGGCCCTGGCGGTGCGCACGTAGTCCTCATTCTGGACGTCGAGCACCGAGGCGCGGGTGATCCGCGAGATGATCGCGAGCGGGATCGAGCCCAGTGCGATCGCCGGCAGGATCAGATGCTCGATCGAGTCCTTGAACAGCGCCCAGTCGCGGGTGATGATCGCGTCGAGGATGTAGAAGTTCGTCGGATGCTCGGCCTCGAGCTCCACGCTGACCCGCCCCACGCTGGGTAACCACCCGAGCCGGACCGCGAAGACGTACTTCAGCAGGATGGCGAGGAAGAAGACCGGGATCGAGACCCCGATCAGCGATAAGAACAGGCTGGCGTGGTCGAAGGCCCCGCCGTAGCGTTTGGCCGCGAAGAACCCGAGCGGGATACCGAAAGTGACCGCGAAGATCATTGCGCCAATCGCCAGCTCGACCGTCGCGGGAAAGCGCTCCTTGATCTCGTCCGTGACGTACCGGTGAGTCGCGGAGCTGACGCCGAAGTCGAAGCTCGCCGTCGTCTTTACGTACTTCCAGTACTGGACGTAGACCGGGTCGTCGAGGCCGAAGCGCTCGTTGTACTCCTTCACGAGCTCAGGCGTTGCGCGCTCCCCGAGGAGGGCGTCCGCGGGGCTCCCCGGAAGTGCCCTGACCCAGAAGAAGACGAGGATGGAGAGCCCGACGAGGATCGGGACAAGGAGGAGCAGCCGGCGAACGATGAATCGAAGCATTTAGTCGCTCGCCGGCCGCGTTACTCCCTGATTCCTACTACTGGCCTCCGACGGTGACCCCGTAGAACGACTCCGTTCCGACAGGGCTCGGCTTGTAACCGTGGACTCGCCGCTGGACTGCGACGGCCGGGGTGGAGTGCGCATACGGCACGCCCGGCACGAAGTCAGCGATGAGCTTGTTGATCTGCTTGTACATCTTTATCCGCTTCGCCTGGTTGACCTCGGCCTCGGCCTTGTCGAGAAGCAGCGCGATCTTCTTGTGCGCGCCGGTCCTGGTCAGACCGAACTGCGGGTTGGCGCTCTGGAAGAACGTCCCGACGAAGTTGTCGGCGTCGGCGTAGTCGCCGGTCCACCCGATCAGGTTCAGGTGACCGCCGGTGCCTTCGTTGACGTGCTTCACGTAGTCAGGCCGCCACGGCATGCTCACCGCGGTGACGTCGAATCCGGACTGCTCCAGGCTTGCCTTGAAGGCCTGGAAGTTCAAGTTCGGGCTCGGCATGTACGGCCGCGACACGTTCGTCGGCCACCAGAACTCGATCTTGACCGGAAGCGACAGCCCCGCCTTGCGGAGGAGCGCCTTGGCCTGGTTCGGGTTGTACGGGTACTTCGTGACCTTGGGCTCGTACCCCGGGATCGCCGGCGGCATGAACTCGTTGGCCACAACCGCGCGGCCGGCGTAGAACGACCGGACGACGGACGCACGATCGAGCCCGTAGGCAACCGCCTTCCGCACGAGGATGTTGTTCATGGGCGGCTTGGACGAGTTGATCGTCACATAGGCGACGTTGAACGGCTTCCGGTTCAGCAGCTGGAGCCGCTGATCGTTCCTGATCGTCGGTATGTCCTGCGGCGCGACGAGGTCGTAGCCGTTCACCTCGCCCGTCTGCAGGGACTGGAGCCTCGCCGTGTTGTTGCTGATCGGCCGCACGATGACTCTCGCGAGCGCAGCTTTCTTGCCCCAGTACGAGTTGTTCCGCGTCAGCACTACGCGCTGGCCCACGGTCCACGTCTCGAACTTGTAGGGGCCGGTGCCCACGGGATGCGAGAAGGCATACGTGCCCGTCGGCCGGAACGTCCCCGACGCCAGCTCGCCCTGGTTGGCCCCGTACTTCTTCATCGCCGTCGGACTCTGCATCGAGAACGCCGACAGCACGAGCGACGGAATGAACGGGCCGTTGCGCCGCCGCAGCTTGACCACGGCGACATAGCGTCCCTTGCCGCGGCAGCTCTGGTACAGCGGCTTGCCGAGGCCGGTGGACTCGTTCTTCTTGAACCCGCCGAAGATCTGGCGGTAGTAGTAACTCGCTGAAGCGTCCTGGAACGGCCCCGTCCAGTTGTACCAGCGGTTGAAGTTCGCGCAGACGGCGGCCGCGTTGAACGCCGTGCCGTCGTGGAACTTGACCCCACGGCGCAACGTGAACGTCCAGGTCTTCCCGTCACGGCTGGGAGTCCAGCGAGTAGCCAAGGCAGGCTGGAGCGTCGTGGAACCCGGCTTGAGCTCTACGAGACCCTCGAAGATCTGCTTGGTGATTCTGAACGACTCGCCGTCAGAGACGAGGGCCGGGTCCACATACGTCGGATCGGCTGCCCCGGCAAAGACGAACGTGACGTTCGTGGCGGCACCGGCGGCCCCAAGCCCAATAAAGCTTGCGACCGCGACTAACGCCGCAATGTGCCTCTTTCCCCTCACGTGTTGCTCCTTTCGGCTGCGGCCCCTGGCGGCCACACGGACTGTTAAGAAGCTATGACGATCAAGCGCGAGAGAGGTTAACCCTCGCGCGGACTTTAAGTAGGAGGTCTCAGACTTTCTGCGCCTCTCTCGAGTGGCGCGACCATCTCGAGGGATCACGGCCAGCCCTAGTCGCCGCTCTAACGGCCACGTAGAGGGACAGTCCCTGGACGTGGCGCTTTGAGCTAGTTCGAGGAGACGGCGGCCAGGTCGCGTAGCGCGGCAAGCCGCGCGAGCGCCTGCGCCTCGAGCTGCCTGACGCGCTCGCGGGTCAGGTCGAGCTCGTGGCCGATGGCCTCCAGAGTCCAGGGCTCGCCCTCGAACCCGAAGCGGAGCTCGAGAATCCGCCGCTCACGCTCGGGCAGCGCGTCCAGGGCACGCCGGACGCCCTGCTTGCGCAGCGACTCCTCGGCCTCGTCGAACGGATCGGCCGCCTCGCGGTCGGCGAAGAGATCGCCGAGCTCGCCCTCGTCGTCCGCGCCGACCGTCTGGTTGAGCGAAACCGACGCGTGGGCGGCGCCGAGCGCCTCGTCGACGTGCTGCATGGGTAGCCCGGTCGCCTCTGCGAGCTCGTCCTTCGTCGCCTCCCGCCCGAGCTCGACCTCGAGCCGGCGCGCGGCGCGAGAGAGCTTCTGCTGCCGCTCGACGACATGCACCGGCACGCGGATGGTGCGTGCGTGGTTGGCGACGGCCCGCTGCACCGACTGGCGGATCCACCAGGTCGCGTACGTGGAGAACTTGAAGCCGCGCCGCCAGTCGAACTTCTCGACCGCGCGGTTGAGACCGAGCGTTCCCTCCTGGATGAGATCGAGGAAGGGGACGCCGAGGCCGCGATAGCCCTTCGCGATGGAGACCACGAGTCGGAGGTTCGACTCGATCATGTGCCGCTTTGCCGTCAGGTCGCCGCGCTCGATGCGCTTCGCCAGCGCGACCTCGTCGGCCGCGGTCAGCAGCTTGTGCCGGCCGACGTCGGCCAGGAAGAGCTGCAGGCTGTCGGCAGAGCCGACGATCGCTTCGGGGTCGGGCGGCGGCTGCTTCGCCTGCTCGGCCTCGGCCTTCTCGCTCTCGGCCCGAGCCTCACGGACCTCCAGTCCGCTCGCCTCGAGCTCGCGCGTGAGCACCTCGATCTCCTCTTCGCCGAGGTCGTGCTCGACCGCAAACGCCTCGAGCTCGATCGGCTCGATGTGGCCGCGCTCCTCACCCTGCTCGATGAACGGGCGCGCCTGCTCGCTTTCCAGAAGCTCCTGTAGCTGATGCGGTGTCAAAGCGGCTTTCTTCGTCCTTTCGCTCTTCGCGGCAACCTACAAATAGTACGACGGATGTCGGACCTCAGACGTTCGGATTGTGTGCTGATTTTCCTCGTTTTTCCAGGGAGAAGCGGCCCTTTTAGTGGGTTCGGTGGGAGAAACGTGCGTCTCTCTCCACCTATTCCGTCTGAGCCGGTTCGGCGGATCGCTTCCCGGCGCCCAGGAACCCCACTTACTAGTACGCAGGAGAGTGTCGAAGGTTTGTTGCGGTTCGGTTTATTCGGCCGCCGCGGGAGTGGGTGCGGGAGCCGTTTCTTCCTCTTCGCCCTCCTCCGCCTGGCGCTTTCGTGAGACTGGAAACTCGAATTCAACCTTACCGTTTTCATCCATTACGAGTCGTGCGCGGAAGGGCTTGCCGGCACGGGATCGGAAGCCCGAGAGCACTTCGCGCGTCCTTCCCTCCTCGAGCAGCTGCCGCGCGATCTCGGGGGTCAGCGTGCGCCCGGCGACGCGCTTCCAGATCACGAAACCGCAGCCGGGCTCCTCGCGGCTCTTCCAGCTCGTGCAGCCGTAGGCCTTCGCGTTTTCGCGGATGATCTCGCCCGTCTCGGCGCCGCAGCGCGGGCAGAGGCCGAGCTCGGCGCGCTCGGGGCGCAGCTTCTCCTTGTCGAGGTTCGCGATCTCCACCACGGTGGCCTTGGTGAAGTCGGCGATCCCGTTCATAAAGGCAGAGCGATCGCCGGAGCCGTGCTCGATGTCCCGCAGCTGCTTCTCCCAGCCGCCGGTCAGCTCCGGTGAGGTGACCGGGTGCGATTCGAGCATCGTGATTACCTGAAGGCCCTTTGGCGTCGGCTGGAGATCCTTGCTCACGCGCTCGATGTACTCGCGGCGGATCAGCATCTCGATGATCTCGGCGCGGGTTGCCGGCGTGCCGAGGCCGCTCTCCTTCATCGCCTCGCCGAGCTCCTCCTCGTCGACGAGCTTGCCGGCGGTCTCCATGGCTGACAGCAGCGTCGCCTCGGTGTAGCGGGGCGGCGGCTTCGTCTCCTTCGCCTCGCTCTCGGCGTCGGCGCAGCGCACCTCCTGGCCCTGCTTGAGCTCCGGCAGCTCGCCCTCGCCTTCCGTGTCTTCATCCTGCTTCTGCTTCTGCGGATCGTCGGCCTCTAGGCCGTAGACGCCGCGCCAGCCGGCTTCCAGCGTGACCTTGCCGCGGGTGCGGAAGCGCTCCTGCTCGACCTCGGTGACCACCGTCGTCCGCGCATAGCGGGCCGGCGGGTGGAAGACGGCGAGGAAACGCCTCGCGATGAGGTCGAAGATGCGCCGCTCGTCCGGGGAGAACTCGTTCAGGTCGTGGGCGATGTCGGTCGGGATGATCGCGTGGTGGTCGTCCACTTTCGCGTCGTTCACGACCCGCCCAAGCGGGAGCTGGTCGAGCGCGAGTACATAACGTGCGGCGTTCGCGTACTCCCCGATCGGGACGAGGGTCTCCGCCGTCGGCTTCAGGTGCGGGACGAGATCGCCGGAGAGGAAGCGTGAGTTGGTGCGGGGGTACGTGATCGCCTTCTTGCCCTCGTACAGCGACTGGGCCGCGCTCAGCGTCCGGCGGGCCGAGAAGCCGAAGCGGCGGTTCGCGTCCCGCTGCAGTGACGTCAGGTCGTAGAGGAGCGGCGCGCGCTCGGACTGCTCCTTGCGCTCGACCGACTCGACCCGTCCGGTCTTGCCCTTGACCTTCTCGACGATCTCGTCGGCCCGCTTGCCGTCCTTGAGCCTCGTCTCCTCGCCCTCGAACCAGAGACCCTCGTAGCGGGGGTCGAAGGTGGCGTGCACGAGCCAGTAAGGCTCGGGGACGAACGCCTGGATCTCACGCTCGCGCTTGACGATCATCGCAAGCGTCGGCGTCTGCACTCGGCCGATCGAGACGACGCCGCCCACCCAGGCGCGGCCGCGGATCGTCGCGGCGCGGGTCGCGTTCATGCCGACGAGCCAGTCGGCCTCGGAGCGCGAGCGCGCCGCCTCTCTCAGCGGCTCGAGCTGCTGGTCGGGGCGGAGGCTCTCGAAGCCGTCGCGGATCGCCTGCTTCGTCATGGAGTTGATCCAGAGACGCTGGATGGGCTTGTCCACGCCCGAGGTCTCGTACACGTGCGTGAAGATGAGCTCGCCCTCGCGCCCGGCATCGCAGGCGTTGATCACGTTGTCGATGTCGTCGCGCTTGAGCAGCTTGTGGATCACATTCAGCTGCTTCTTCGATTTGGCATCGCGCGGCCGCACCCGGAACTCCTCCGGGATGATCGGCAGGTCGGCCATGCGCCACTTCTTGAAGCGCTCGTCGTAGTCCTCGGGCTCGGTCAGCTCGAGCAGGTGCCCGACGGCGAAGGTGACGACATAATCGTCCCCCTCGTAGAAGGTTTTGTTGTTGTCGAAGCTGCCGGGAAGAGCGTCGACGATGTCGCGCGCAACCGACGGCTTTTCCGTTACGACCAGCGTCTTCATGCGCCGCAGGGTAGCGAAGGGGGCCAACGCGGCCCGTTCTGGACAAGGGATACTGCGCGGGGGTGAAATCGCGGGCGTATCGGCT
>JBKPGE010000146.1:0-6494 GCA_046729215.1 Actinomycetota bacterium
GCATGCGGACGGTGTCGCCCAGGTCGGCGGGACGCTCGCCTACTTGACCCCCGAGCGCTGCCTAGCTCTGTACCGGCTCGCCTTCAAACACCAGGTCGACTCCAACCGGACTGGTCTCGCGATCTCCGTCCTCGCCCATGAGGCGTGGCACCTGCGCGGCGTGGCCGACGAGGGGGAGACGGAGTGCTACGCGCTGCAGTCCGGCGTCCAGCTGGGCGAGCGGCTCGGCCTCTCGCAGGGCACCGCGGAGCGTCTCATGCGGGCGCAGCGCGTAGAGAGCACGCTCCGCGGCCGGCAGAACCCCGCTTACGCGCTGCCAGCCGAGTGCCGCGACGGTGGCCGGCTCGACCTCTTGCCGGCCAGCCGGTGGTTCCCCTAGCCGCGGCTCACGCTCCCCGCCCGAGCGACGTCCTCCACCGCTCCGCGGAGGCGTGACGACTTCGCTCGGATCGCCTCTCTCTCTACGGGCTCGAGCGGACGCCGGCGAAACCGCATCGGCGCCGGGTTATTCGAGCTTTTGCAGGGGACCGGCTGCTAGAGAATGCCCTGGGCAAATGGGCTTTTCCGGATTACGACACCCAAAGGCACCCGAGACGAGTGTGCGTCCGCTAGGTGGCCACCGGCAGCGGGTTGACGAACGCCGCGAACTGGTGCTCGAACTCCTTGGCAGCGCCGGTACGCCAGCTGTCGGCCAGATTGATCGACATCGCGTCGGGGAAGATCTCCTCTTCACCACGCCCGACGCCGTCGAAGATCGCCTCCGCGACTATGTCGGGTTCTCCTCGCCGCTCTCTTCCATCTCGCGTTCCCGCTCCTTGGCCTGCTCTGCTGCCGAGTCCGCCTCCTTGCCGGCTTCGGGTTTGCTGTCCGGCGTCTCATCACTTTCGGGATTCGGCGTTCGTTCTCCCATGTTCGATCCTCCTAACTTGATTGGACTGCGGGCACTCTTGAGGTCGCGCGCGGGAGCCCCGGCCGCAGGCTCCCGCCTAGCTCGGTGCTATGTCTGGTCGCCGTCTCTCTCGCGGTGGTCGCTACCGCTCTTCGCCAGGCCGCGGCTGACCATGTAGCCGATCGCTACGGCCGCCACCAGCGTCCACGCACGAGGTGCGTCGAAGTTGTCTGCCTGCCATGCGGCCACGAGCACGGCGACGATCACTCCGACCATCGCCCAGAACTCGGTCGTCAGGAACGAGGGCTTGGTCTCCTCGCGTCGTGTGACCCTTGGCCGAGACGCCTCGCTGCGGCGAGCCTGGGCCGTGATGTCGCGTGTTGCCATGGTGCTCCCTTCTTGTCGTGTTCGACCTGTCTGCCCAGCGAGGGAGCGGAGTAACGGGGCGGGTCTATGCATTGCGCTTGCGTCCGATGTGGGTTCGTTCACACCTGTTACAGGCGTTTAAAGCTGGGTAGGGGACGTGCTCTGTCCAGCAATGTCTAAACAGGAGGTCTTCACTCAACGTGTTTGCCGTACTGAACATCAGCGACAGCGTCGAGCGGGGGTTCGATGTCTTCTTCGCCTGGGTGCCGGCGCTGGTCGGCGCAGTCGTCATCCTGATCATCGGCTACTTCATCGCGAAGTTGGTCCAGCGGCTCCTGGCCGGCGGACTGAGGCAGGCGGGACTTGATCGAAACCTGCTCTCCGGGCGCACCGGCGAGTGGGTCTCGAAGGTCGCCGCGAGCCCGTCGCGACTGATCGGCCGTATCGCGTTCTGGGCGGTCTTCCTCGCCTTCGTCTCCATCGCCGCATCGGCGCTCGGGATCGAGGCCGTCTCGGCGTTCGTGGCGGCAGTCTGGGGCTACCTGCCGAACGTGATCGCCGCGCTGGCGATCTTCCTCGTCGCGGGGGCAGTCTCCGCCGGTGTAGCAACGCTTGCGACGCGCCTGATGGGAGACACGCCGACCGGCAGGATCGTCGCGACCGTCGCGCCGATTCTGGTCATGACCATCGCCACATTCATGATCCTGGAGCAGCTGAAGATCGCGCACGACATCGTCGTGACGACGTACACGCTTCTCCTCGGCTCGATCGCCCTCGGCGCCGCTCTGGCGTTCGGCCTCGGCGGCCGCGACGTCGCTGCGCGAATGCTAGAGGGCGCATACCAGAAGGGCCAGCGCGAGGCCGGTCAGGTCAAGCAAGACATCCAGCGCGGCCGGCATGAGGCCGAGCGGATGAGGGAGGGCTTGTCAGAGCAGGCCCAGACGAGCGAGTCGGCGACTACCGTCCCGGTCCGCTAGCGGAAATCGAACCTCCGGCGCCTCAGGCAACGCCTTCGCCTGAGGCGCGGCGGTTTCGTCGGCGCACAGGGAAATGGGCGAGCGCCGCGCGAACGGGCCCGCGGCACCCGACGAAGACGCCCGGCGTCTACTACCGGTTGCACGAGGACGGGAAGACCCGCAGCTACGTGATCGGGTACCAGGACGGGTCGAAGTGGGTGTGGGAAACCGTGAAGGCCGACTACGCGGACGCCAAGGCCGAACGTTCCCGACGCACCGACGAGCGCAATGAGTGCGTCTCGCGAGTGGCCCTAAGGTCACACCGCACGACGCCCGCCACATTCGCCTCTGAGATGCTGACCGGGGTCTCGTCAGAGGACGTAGGCGACGTGCTCGGAGACACGAGCAAGAGCATCACGAGGCCATCTACACCCATGCGTTCAATCGAGCCGAACGGGAAGAGCGCATCCGCAAGGCGATGGGGGAAGCGATGGGCGGGAAATGGTAAGACGCCCTGGGTACACATGGGCATCCGTAATTCCGAGAACGACCAAACCCGCATGATTGACACGGACGCGCACTAGCGGGCAGCGCCGCTTTCTGCTTTGGGAGCAGGAGGCCGCGGGTTCAAATCCCGCCGTCCCGATCGAGAAAGGCCCTGGGAAAGGGCCTTTCTCGCGGTCGGCAGGCGTTACCGAGTCGAGGCCGTCTTCCGGCGGCGCTGAGTCTGGCCGGTTCTGCGCCGGTTTTGTCCCTGGCTGCGCCTGTTCGTGCTCTGGGCTCGCTGGCCGCTCGTTGACGACCCGGTGACTTCCTTCACGCGGCCGAAGAGATCTGTGTCAGGCAAGTCGGTCGCGCGGTCCTTGGCGCGTCGCATCAGCTTTCTCGTCTGGCGGGCCATGCCCGAGCTGCTCGTCGCCAGCGCGTATGCCGCCGCTCCGGCGACCGGCAGGACCAGCCAGCGAACGCCGGTGCTCTTTCTCGGCCCTCTGCCCTGTGCCGAGTCGACGACGTCGGCGAGTCGCTCCGCTACGTCGACCAAGCCCTCCGAGAATCTGTTGACATCTGCCATATCTCCCTCACTCTCCTGGATCTCGCAGTTTGCGACCTTTTGCCCACCACGCGAGACGACGAAACCCGGCTCAAAAGGCGGAGCGGCGGACTTCGCCGCCGCGCTCCTCCTCCGCGAGAAAACGGAAGAAGAACACAGCGAAGACGGTGAAGAACACGAGCGCCTGCTCCATCGCCATCGTCACCCCTGCGATCTGCTGGTCGGCTTCGGGTGACAGGCCCCAGAGGCCGCCGCCTTCGACGTACCAGTCGTATGCCGGCTCCGGCAGCAGCGCCATGAGGAGGCCGATCGGGCTCGCGAGGATGAACGCCACGAAGATGTAGAGCGCGCGTGCCGCGCTCGAGAGCCGGTGTGGGACGTCTTGGAACACCGGCCACCAGAGGAGCATTCCGGCGGCGAGATAGCAGACGTGCTCGAGGTGAAGGAGTGCGTAGCTCTCGAGCGCGGCGTCGTAGAGAGCCGGGATGTGCCAGAAGAAGTACGTCGTGAGCCAGAGACCGAGCGCGATCGGCGCGCGGGTGACCAGCCGGGTGCTCGGCAGGCGGGCGAGGTCAGCGGCAATCGCCGGAGGGATGCCGAGGACGAGCAAGGCGGGCGCCCACTCGGCGAGCACGACGTTCTGGAGGAGATGGGCGGTGAGGAGGTGGTACGTCAGGGCGTCGAGCGGGGTGACGGCGGTGAGGACGAGGAGCAGGCAGCCGGCGCCGAACGCAACGATGCGCCAGGGTTCCGGCCGCGTCCGGCGCGCCCACAAGGCGTAGACCAGGACGACCGCGGCGATGCCGAGCGTCGCCTCGGGGTGCGGCGTCCAGGTGTAGGGATCCGGGCGGGAGATCGCGCTACGCTAGTCCCACCGCGCGGCCTTGGTGAAGCGGTATCACGAGAGCCTTCCAAGCTCTAGTCATCGGTTCGACTCCGATAGGCCGCTTTCGCCGTGGGCCGGGTTCGACCGCCCCGAGTGGGTCGGCTAGTCGACGAGCTCGACGCGCTCGATCGTGACCGGCTCGCGTGGCCGGTCGTTGGGGTCCCGGTCGACCTGTGAGATCCGGTCGACGACGTCCATCCCCGAAGTGACGCGTCCGAAAACGGTGTGCTTCCCGTCCAACCACGGCGCGGATTCAAGGGTGACGATGAAGAACTGACTGCCGTTCGTGTTCGGCCCGGCGTTCGCCATCGCGAGGGCTCCACGCTCAACCGGGTGCTGGTTGATCTCGTCCTCGAACTGGTAGCCCGGACCGCCCGTGCCTGTGCCGGTCGGATCGCCGCCCTGGATCATGAAGTCGGGTATCACCCGGTGGAAGATGACGCCCTCGTAGAAGCCGTCCCGCGCGAGCTTCACGAAGTTGTCGACCGTCGTCGGAGCGTCATCCGAATGGAGCTCGAGCTCGATCGGCCCTTCGCTCGTGTGGAGCGTCGCCAACGTCACGAGCTGCTGTCTGCGAGCGGTTCGAGCGCCGCGGCCGTCGGTTGCAGTTCGCCTGCCTCGAGCTTCGTCACCACGTTGCGGACCAGATTACGGGCTTCTCGCCTGTGACTGGGGCCTAGAAGGGTGTTCACCGTCGCGACGACATGCTCCAGCTCGACGAGCTCTAGAGACACCGTCGTGAGCTGGCTGCGAGCGATGTAGGAGTCCGAAGCCACCGCAACCCGGACGAGGAGCCGGCGGCCGTCGGGGAGCGTGGCCTCCTGCTCAACGGGGTTGCCGCGCAGGCTCACGCGCTCATTTCATCATCGGCGCGCGGTGGCCGTCCGGTCAGGTCGCGATGCTGCACGGCGGTGCACCCTCAGGAGCGGATCGTCACCGTCCGCCCACGGACGGTTCTTGCCGTGATCGGCATCGCCCTTGCCGTCGCGGCGCTGCTGGCGGTGATCTGGATCTCGCGCCAGGTGCTCACCTGGATCATCGTCGCGATCTTCCTCGCCCTCGCGCTGAATCCGGCGGTCGAGGCGCTCCAGCGCCGCGGCCTGCAGCACCGAGGAGCCGCCGCAGCGGTCACGGCGCTCTTAACCATCGGCGCCCTCGTTGCGATCGGCGCGCTCTTCATTCCGACGCTCGTCAACGAGGTCCGGGGGTTTGCCACGGCGCTGCCCGGCTACGTGGACGACATTTCGGCCGGCAGAGGGCCGCTGGGCAGGTTCTCCGAGCGCTACCACCTTGACGAGCGGGTTCGTGAGGCGATCCAAAAAGGGGGCGGCGCTCAGAGCCTGTTCGGCCTCTCCGGCACGGCGGTCGCGATCACGAGGAGCATCATCACCTTCATCGTCGCGACGGTGACGATTGGGTTCCTGACCTTCTTCATGCTCCTCGAGGGCCCGACGTGGATGGAGCGCATCTACGGGCTCATCCCAGAGCGCTCCCGCGACACCTGGCGAGGCATCGGCAGCCAGATCTACCGCACCGTCGGCGGCTATGTGACCGGGAACCTGCTGATCAGCGTGATCGCCGGCGCGGCAACGACGATCGTCCTGCTCATCCTAGGTGTTCCCTACGCCGTTGCCCTCGGGCTGGTCGTTGCGATCCTGGACCTGATTCCACTCGCCGGGGCGACGCTCGCGGCGATCATCGTCGGCGCCGTCGCGTTCATCCACTCGATCCCTGCGGGGATCATCGTGATCGTCTTCTTCATCGTGTACCAGCAGATCGAGAACCACCTTCTCCAGCCACTTGTCTACAGCCGGACCGTGCAGCTCTCGCCGCTGGCGATCCTCGTCTCGGTGCTCATCGGCGCCAAGGTCGGCGGAGTCCTCGGCGCGCTGGCGGCGATCCCTGTCGCCGGGACGATCCAGGTGCTGCTCCTGGCCTGGCTGTCCTCGCGCCGGAAGGAGGATCGGGCCGAGACGGCCCCAACCTAGGTCTGGCCGATCAGGCCGGTGCCACGCGCCTCTGCCGTAGCCAGGCCCCGAGTACGATCAGCGGCAAGAAGTAGATCGGCCAGCCGATCAACACCAGCTCCCCGATGAAGATGAGCGCGCTTCCTGTCGCGAAGCCCACCGGTAGCCGGTGAGAACCACACTGACGGCGGAGAGAACCGCCACGATCAGCAGGGCGAAGTCGTCCCAGGTAGGCCGAACCACCCCCGGACATCGTAGGATCGGCCAAACCGAGTGACAGGAGGCGATCGTGCCGTTGTACCTAGACGTACACACCATCGAAGGCGGCGTATCGGCGAAGGACGTAGCCGAGGCGCATATGAAGGACGTTGAAACTCAG
>JBKPGE010000147.1:0-4212 GCA_046729215.1 Actinomycetota bacterium
GACCTTGCGGTCGTCCGCGATCCACGGCTCGCCCTCCATCTCCTCGAGCCGGTCGAGGCACTGGGCGACGATGCGGGTCGACTCCCGCATCTCGTCCATGTGCACCTTGTACCGGTCCCAGACGTCGCCGTTCTCGTAGACCGGCACGTCGAACTCGACCTCGTTGTAGGGGAGGTACGGCTCCGCCTTGCGCAGGTCCCAGTCGACGCCGGACCCGCGCAGCACCGGCCCGGTCTGGCCGAGGGCGATCGCGTCCTCCGCTGAGAGCAGCCCGACCCCCTTGGTCCGCTCGAGCCAGATCGCGTTCTGGTCGACCAGCGCCTCGTAGTCGTCGACCGCCTTCGGCATCCACGAGCAGAACTTGCGTGCGTCGGGGTAGAAGCCCGGTGGGATGTCCTCGGCGAGGCCGCCGACCTGGTAGTAGCGCGTGTGCAAGCGTGACCCCGCGACCATCTCGAAGAGGTCGAGGATCAGGTCGCGCTCGCGGAACGCGTACCAGAACATCGAGATCGCCCCGAGCTCGAGGGCCGCGGTTCCGAGCCAAACGAGGTGCGAGTGGATCCGGTTCAGCTCGGCGAGGCACATGCGCATCCACGTCGCCTTGCGCGGCACCTCCAGCCCCAGCAGCTTCTCGGCGGCAAGGACGAACACGAGCTCGTTGTTCTGGAAGGAGAGGTAGTCGATCCGCGGCGCGTAGGTGATCGCCTTCCACCACGTCTTCTGCTCCATGTTCTTCTCGAAGCCCGTGTGGAGGTAGCCGACGATGGCTTTGAGCCCGACGACCTCCTCGCCGCTCAGGTCGACGATCAGGCGGAGGACACCGTGGGTGGACGGGTGATTCGGCCCGAAGTTGACCTGGAGAAGGTTCTCGCTGTCGCGCAGCTCCTCCGGCACCTGCAGGATGGTCGGGATCGGAGAGGGGATGTGCGTCCCCTCGTAGATGTGGGGTCGCTCGACGATCGCCATTACTGCTCGTCCGAGAAGCGGACGGGCTCGCCTCCGATCGGATAGTCCTTGCGGAGCGGATGCCCTTCCCAGTCGTCCTCCATGAGGATCCGGGAGTGGTTGGGATGGCCGTCGAAGCGGATTCCCACGAGGTCCCAGGCCTCCCGCTCGTGCCAGTCGGCGGTCGGCCAGATCGGGACGACGCTCGCGACGGTCTCTCCGTCGTCGAGCCAGACCTGCACGCGCAGCCTGGGGGCGCCGTCGCGCAGGGCGAGCAGGTGATAGTTGATCGCGAAGCGCTTGGCCTTCGGTATCGGCACACGCGAGTGCCCTTGCGATCCCGTCGCGGCGCCGACTCCGCCCGGCCGGTTCAGGTCGCGGCCCGAGGCCGTCCCGAAGTAGCCCGCGACTCCGCGCGAGCCCCAGCCGAGGTAGTCGACGGCCGTGATGTCGGACAGAAGGCGGAAGCCCTCGGTGTCCCGAAGGTGGAGGCAGGCCTCGGTCAGGCGCGCCGGGTCGACGACGAGCGTCGTCTCGCCGTGCTCCTCCTTGGTCTGGACGAGCCCGGGTACGCCTTCGTAGGTCAGGTCGCGACGCCCCGGATCTCGTACGCGGGCGGAACGCCGGCGTGGATCTTCTCCTGCAGGCGGACGATGCCCTCGAGCAGGGCTTCCGGACGCGGTGGGCAGCCGGGGACGTGAATGTCGACCGAGACGATCTTGTCGACGCCTTGCAGAACCGCGTAGTTGTTGAACATGCCGCCCGAGCTCGCGCACGCGCCCATTGCGATGACCCACTTCGGCTCGAGCATCTGGTCGTAGATCTGGCGCAGCGGCGCGGCCATCTTGTGCGCGACCCGCCCGGACACGATCAGCAGATCGGACTGGCGCGGAGTGGAGCGGAAGACCTCGGCACCGAACCGGGCGCTGTCGTACCGCGCCGTGACGATCGACATCATCTCGATCGCGCAGCACGCGAGACCGAAAGTGGCGGGCCAGATCGAGTAACTCTGGGCCCAGGCGACAGCCTTCTCGACGGTCGTGAGGAGGAGCTTCTCCTCGAGGTTGCCGAGCTCCTCTTCGAAGACGCCCGGGCCCTTTCCCTTCCAAAGCACACGCTCCGACCGCAGGCCGTAGTCCTTCAGGCGCTTCGGCTTCACCTCCGCCATTCCAGGGCCCCCTTCCGCCAGATGTAGACGTACGCCAGCGCCAGAATTCCGATGAAGAACGCGAGCTCCCAGAACCCGAACCACCCGAGCGGCTCCAGCACCACGGCGAGCGGGTAGAGGAAGACGATCTCGATGTCGAAGACGATGAAGAGCAGCGCGGTGAGGTAGAAGCTGATCGTGAACTTCTCGACCCGCGGCGGGCCCATCGAAACGCCCGACTCGAAGGGCAGTGACCGGGTCCGGTTGCGGGCGACCGGCGGTGTTGCGAACACGAACGACATCACGACCATCGAGAGTGGGATGGCCAGTGCCAGCGCACCGTAGATCAGAAACGGCAGCCAGTTATCGAGCATCGCTCCCTGCCCCCTCGGGCCTCACCGTGACCGAACCCTACACCCTGCCGGGCTGCCACGAGCGGCGTCGAAAATCGCTCAACCGAGCCTGAATCAGGTGTTACAAAGTCGTGTCCAGAACGCCGCTCCGAGGGCGGGGGTGAGCGCCGGACACGCTGCTAGGATGCGATTCAGATGGAGCTCACCGAACGCCCGATCACTCTTGTCTCGCTCACCGAGCGGGCCGCCTCGAAGATCACCGAGCTGATGGCCGAGGAGCCCGAGGGTGAAGCGACCGTCCTGCGTGTCGCTGTCCAGGGTGGGGGCTGCTCGGGGTTCGAGTACGCGCTCGGCTTCGACCGGGGCGCGCTCGAGGGGGACCACCAGCTTGACGTCGAGGGCGTGAGGGTCGTGGTCGACCCCTACAGCGCTCCGTACCTCCAGGGCACTGAGATCGATTTCGTCGAGGGTCTTCAGGGTGGCTTCGCGATCAACAATCCGAACGTCGTCGCTTCCTGCGGCTGCGGCCACTCGTTCCAGGTTGCTGAGGGCGAGGATCCCGCTGCCGACCACGGCGCCGGCTGCGGCTCCGGCTGTAGCCACTAGCCCGGCGGGCCTTACTAGCATTCAGGGCCGTGCCTGACACCGACGGCGTCGTCGATGTGACCATCCTGGGCTGCGGCCCGGTTGGGCTATCGGCTGCCTACTACCTTGGGCATCGCGATGGGACGGTCCGCATCGTCGAGTCTCTGGAGCAGATCGGGGGCCAGGTGGCCGCGACGTATCCGGAGAAGCACGTCTACGATGTGGCCGGCTTCCCGAAGATCCTCGGCCAGAAGCTCGTCGACATGTGCGCCGAGCAGGGGCTCCAGTACGGCGCCGAGGTGCGGCTCGGGGAGGAGGCGAAGACGCTCGAGCGTCTGAGCCAGAACGGCGAGGACCTCTTTGCGCTGACGACGGACGAGGGCAATACGTACCTGTCGCGCGCGATCATCATCACAGCCGGCCACGGCGCGTTCGAGCCGCGCAAGCTCGGCGTGGAGGGGATCGACGAGTGGCAGGGCCGCGGCCTCCACTACGTTGTCCGCGAGAAGGCGCAGTTCGCCGGGAAGCGCTGCGTGATCGTCGGCGGCGGCGACTCCGCGCTCGACTGGACGCTCGGGCTGCAGGACACGGCTGATCTCCCGATCACGCTCGTCCATCGCCGTGACCGGTTCCGCGCGCTCGAGTCGTCGCTCAACGAGGCGAAGCGGCTGGAGGGCGAAGGCGCCGTACGCATCCTGACGCCGCACGAGGTCCGCGAAGTCCACGGCGACGGGTCGATCGATGCCGTGACGATCGAGAACACGGCCACCGGCGAGATCGAGCGCCACGACTGCGACGCGCTGATCACGCTCCTCGGCTTCGTCTCGCACCTGGGCGCGATCGCCGACTGGGGCATCGAGCTCGAGGGCAAGCGTCAGATCAAGATCGATCCGACGACGTGCGAGACCTCGATGCCGGGCGTCTATGCGGCAGGTGACGTCGCGGGCTATCCGGGCAAGATCACGCTGATCACGGTCGGCATGGGCGAAGCGGCGATCGCGGCCAACAACGTCATCGCCGCGATCCGCGGCGAGAAGGTCCAGCCGAAGTACTCGACCGACTAGGGTCCGATTGGCCCCGGAGGCCGCCGCCCCGGGGCGGGGCCCGGGGCGGCGGGGGACAAGACTCCCCGCGGTGGGCCGCGGGGGGCCCCCCAGAGCGGGGGGGGGGGGGGGGGCGCGG
>JBKPGE010000148.1:0-4934 GCA_046729215.1 Actinomycetota bacterium
GAAGATGCCCAACCGCGGCCACTCGCTGACCATCGACCACAGCTGGCAGGAGGTCGCGCAGACCGCGCTCGACTTCGTCAAGCGGTTCGTCCCGGCCAAGCCGAGCTAGCCGGCCTCGATCTGCCGCCGGAATTTCTCGGCTGCTCGACGGCGAGGTCGTGCAGGAGAACGGGGGCCTGGCCGGCGTTCCCCCATTACCTCGTCTGCGCGATCTGGATCAGGTTCCCGCACGTGTCGTCGAAAATGGCGGTGGTGACGGGCCCCATCTCGGCCGGCTCCTGGATGAACTCGACACCGAGTGCTCGGAGCCGCTCGAACTCCCGGTGCACGTCGTCGACTGCGAAGGAGGTGAACGGGATCCCGTCGCTGGCGAGCGCTGCCTTGAAGGGCTTGGCGGCGGGATGCGCGTCGGGCTCGAGCACCAGCTCGGTCCCATCGGGCTCGTCCGGGGAGACGACAGTGAGCCAGCGATGCTCACCGAGCGGGATCTCGGTCTTCTTCTGGAAGCCGAGGACGTGGGTGTAGAACTGCAGCGCCTTGTCCTGGTCGTCGACGAGGACACTCGTCAGCGTGATGCGCATTCGTCCTCCTTTGTCTCGTTCCGAAGCCAGCGATCGACGATGTGTTCGAGTGGCGTCGTGTCGATCTCGTGGAACTTGCACCGGCCTCTGTGCTCGCTTCTGATCAGCCCCGCCCGCTCGAGCACGTCGAGGTGCTGAGAGATCGCCTGGCGGGACGAGGCGAGCTGGTGCTTCGTGGCGAGCCGTGAGCAGATCTCGAACAGCGTCTGGCCGTTCCGCTCACTGAGCTCGTCCAGGATCTTCCTCCTCGTCGGGTCGGCCAAGGCCTTGAAGAGGTCAGCCACCGCCTCAAACGATATGCAAGTGATTACTTGCATGTCAAACGGGCTTTTTGCCCTTCCGCTTCGTCGCCTGGTTTAGTCCAAGCCTTCCTCGCCGTCCGCCCACGACACGGCGGTGTCGCGCCTGAAGACGAGGTCGTCGACGTCATTGCCCGGCCACACGCCGATCTTGTTGCTGTCGGGATAAACCGAGACCGTCGGTGCCCGCGAGCTGGAGAACATCAGCGTCCGTGCCGGCGACTCGCTCCGGTTGGTGATCTTATGGGCGCCGGCGGGACCGGGCGGGAAGCAGACGAGGTCTCCGCGTTCCAACGTGCGCTCGCCGTCAGGCTCGCGGAGCACGATCGTCCCCTCGACAACGAGCAGCCACTCCTCGTTGTACTCGTAGTGATACGGGCACTGGATCTGGCCGGGTGAGAGGTCGTAGATATGCATCGCCGTTTCCGCAGACTCGAGCGCGCGAGCGACGTCGATCCGACCCTCGAGCTTCTCGGCACTGAAAATGTTGATCGATTCCATGCTTGGGCGGTCAGACTGGTAGGTGGGTCTGGACCTCGCTAAGGCGTTCACCGAGGAAGGCGCGTTCGACGTCGTTGTCGATGAGCATGAGGGCCTCTTCGTAGGCCTCGGCGGCCTGTGTCCACTGTTGCAGCTGGCGCAGGAAATCGGCACGGGCGGCGCTGAGGTAGCCGTACGTCGCCAGCGCCGGATCGACGAGCAGCGGCGTCAGCGCATCCAGGCCGGCCGGCGGCCCATCGCGCAGTCCGACCGCGACAGCACGGTTGAGCTCGACTACCGGCGAGGGCCAAAGCTGGAGCAGGACGTCGTACAGCGCGACAATCTCCGACCAGTCGGTGTCCTGCCACGTGGGCGCCTCGGCGTGGACCGCAGCGATCGCAGCCTCGACGGCGTACCTTGTCGGTGGCTGCCTGCGCAGGGCGTCGGTGAGCAGGCCGACACCCTCGCCGATCAGCCGCGTGTCCCAGCCCGTGCGGTCCTGTTCCGAGAGCAGCAGCAGCCGCCCCCCGGCGGAGAGGCGGGTGTCTCGGCGCGCGTCGATGAGCAGCAGCAGCGCGAGCAGTGCGCTGATCTCGGCCTCCTTCGGCATGAGCAGGTGCAGCATGCGGGCGAGGCTGATTGCGCTGTCCACCAGGTCCCGGCGGACAAGACGCGCGCCAACCGGCGCCGTGTGGCCGGTGGTGAAGATCAGATGCACAACCTCGAGGACAGCGCCGACGCGCTCGGCGAGCTGGTCTGGCGACGGCACACGGTACGGGATACGGGCGGCGACGACCTTCTTCTTGGCACGCGTGATCCGCGCGGCCATCGTAGACTCCGACACCAAGAATGCGCGAGCGACCTCGGCCGTCGACAGCCCGCACACCAGCCGCAAAGTGAGGGCGACCTGGGCGTCCCGGGACAAGGCGGGGTGGCAGCAGGTGAAGACGAGCCGCAGGCGGTCGTCATCGACGAGGCCGTCCTCGGGCCCGGGACCCGACGCCTCCGGCACAAGCAGCGGAAGGCTCCGGCGCAGCACTGATTCCCGGCGTAGCACATCCAAGGCGCGGTTCCGCGCGGTGGTCGTAAGCCAGGCGCCGGGCCGATCTGGGATGCCGGTCTGCGTCCAGGTCTGCAGCGCCTGCGCGTACGCGTCCTGCGTGCACTCCTCCGCGAGATCGAGATCCCGCGTCAGGTGCGCGGTGGCAGCAAGCACCCGGGCCCATTCGCGGCGGTGCACCTGCGCGACCGCCTCGGCGACCTCAGCGTTCATCCGCGATTCACTACGGGGCGGATCTCGACCCCGCTGTGTCCGCCGGAAACCTCGGGCAAGCGTGAGGCGAGCGCGATGGCCTCGTCGAGGTCAGAGGCCTCGAGCACGTAGTAGCCGCCGAGTGCCTCCTTCGTCTCGAGAAATGGTCCATCCGTGGTGCTGAGCCCACCGGCGGGGTCTGTGCGCAGGCTGGTAGCCATGGACGCCGGCTCCAACTGGTGGCCGTCGACGATCGCCGACCCCGCCGCAGCCTGGAAGACGCGGTGGCCCTCGTCGAGCTCGCGCTGCTCCTCCGTGGACATCGCGGCCCACTGGTGGTCGTCGCCGTAGATGAGGATCAGGTATTTCGCCATGGTGTACCTCCCATCGTGTAGAGCCCGGGTGGGCGCGCCTACTTCTACGACGAGTTAAGCGGGTCGCAAATCGACATCGGCGTAAATCATGAACTCGAGCCGCCTGGGCGATTCCGGCTAAGCGTTGCAGCCGCGCGGGCCGCGCCTCACGCGCACCAGCTGGTGGCGTCGGCCGGACGAACGCCGTGTGCTACTCAGGCCGCTTTGCGGCGTGACGTCTTGGCGGTTGTCAGGGCAGTGCGGTAGGCGCGCAAGACGCTTTCCGCTCCGGTAGGGCGGTCGAGGATGGTGCGCATCCGCTCGGCCTGGTCGCCGTAACGTTCGAGGTGGCGGTGCTCGAACACGACCCGGGTCCGGCGGCGGCTTTCGGCCATGAAGCTTACTTCGATCTCGGAGGCGCGGGCAGGATCGGGCTCGTGGCGCCAGTCAGGGTTGACCTGCCAGCTGAGAAGGATGCAGTGGGGCGGCTCGAAGGCGAGGACGCGCCCCCAGTCGGTCTCGCTGCCGTCGCGTGAGCGTTCGTACCAGCGGCCGCCGACGAACGGCTCGAGGACGACGCGCTCGCCGGCCGGCTGGGCGATGTGGTGCGTGGCGAGCGGCCACCAGCGCTCCTGATCGAGGAACAGCTGGAAGGCGCGCACGGGCGGTACGTCGACGACGATCGTCTTGCTCACCTTCAGCTCCGGCTCCCTCGGCTCGTCTCCTTCCGCTTCGACGTGCTGTTTGAACGCTTCGAGCGCCTGCGTCCAGTACCAGTCGAGGTAGTCGCGTAGCGCTCCGAGGGCGCTGGGCTCGAGCTGGTACAGACGTCGCGTCCCTTCGGCGCGACCGACCACGAGCCCCGCCTCCCGAAGCACACGCAGATGCATCGAGACCGCCGGCCTTCCGACAGGAAGCGCCCGCGCGATCTCGCCGACCGAGGCGGCCCCCTGGGCGAGACGGCCGACGATCTGACGCCGCGTACGGTCACCGAGTGCTTCGAGTGCTATGTCAACATTCACTGACCGTCAGTATATACTGACCAATGGCGCCGGCCAGCGCGGAGAACGTCAATCGAAGGAAGGAGCGAGCCGATGAGCCACGAGGCATACAGGAACGACAAGAAGAGACCGCAGGAGGGGTGGAGGCTCACTGGCTTCCAGGTCAATCTCTTTGCCGACGAGGTCGAGCCGGCCGTGACCTTCTACGCCGGGTTGGGCTTCGATGAGAGCTACCGGTACGCCCCGGCAGGTCAGCCGCTACATGTCGAGGTCCGCAGCGGTGGGCTGACGATCGGAATCGCCTCAGTGCAGGCTGCGCACGACGAGCACGGCCTGGAGGTGTCGCAGGAGGGCGCCGCGATGGAGATCGTGCTCTGGTGCGACGACGTGGATGCCGCCTACGCGCAGGCCCTCGCCGGGGGAGCTACCCTGATCCGCGAACCACACGACTTCCAGGAGGGGCGGCTCCGCGTTGGCTGGGTGAAGGACCCGCTCGGCAACCCACTCGAACTCGTGGAGGAGCGTAAGCCGTAGATCCCGACGACCGCTGGGCCAAGCGTGAGCGCTCTACGAGCAAAACCGGATGGTTTGCGCAATGTCGGGTACCGCCCAATCAGCTGCCGCGGGCGCGGAACGCGACCACCGCCTCGGTCAGCGGTGCGGCGTCGAAGACGCCGCACACGACCGGCCCCGCGGCGGGCGGCTCAAGTTGCGCCACCTTCTCCGGGAGCGGGTCATGCCAGGCGGCTTGAGGCCTGAGCCGCGCCGACGACGAGGACCGACAGTCGGCGTGACGGACGTCAACCGTTGGTGAGTCCGCGACGCGGCCTTCAACGGCTGCGCAGAGCCCGCCGCACCGCTCTCTCTGACGCGCGGTGACACCCTCTCTGGAGGGAGGGTGTCACGTCTCGCCCATCCAGACAACGACTGATCCCGGTTAAATAGAATTTCGTCTTCAGCTGAGGTTT
>JBKPGE010000149.1:0-2391 GCA_046729215.1 Actinomycetota bacterium
GATCTCCAGACGCGCGACATGACCTATACCGTCCGCGCCCTCGATCCGGGCGGAATGGAGTGCCGCGTCACGACGACGGCGAAAAGCGGCAAGTACCGTCTGGTGACCGACTACGTGACCGATCCCGCTCGGAACGCCGTCCTCATGCGCACGACCTTCGAGCCACTCGTCGGGCCAGCCGGCCAATACCGGCTTTACGTCCGCCTCGATCCGACGGTCAACGGCAACGGCGGAGGCGGCGGCGGAAACGGCGGCGGCGACTCCGGCACGGTCGACACGTCCACCGGGCATCCGGTGCTCGTCGCGTCCGACCCAGTGACGACGACGAATGCTGCCAATCGCGACTACGCGCAGCCGGTCCACGTCGCACTCGATGCCTCGACGCCCTTCATCGAGGTCACCAACGGGTTCGCCGGTACTGAGAGCGACGGGCTGACGCAGCTCGACGGGGCACACACCTTGACGGCGACTTACACCGATGCGAGCAACGGCAACCTCGTCCAGACTGCGCGGGCACCGCTCGGCGGCGGTTCGACAACCTTCACGCTCGCCCTCGGCTTCGGCTCGAATCAGACCGACGCGGTGCAGACGGCGGCGAGCTCGCTTGCCGCCGGCTTTCCGGCAGCCCGCAAGACCTACGAGCAGGGGTGGGCCGCTTACGACGCGACCCTGAAGCAGCCGCCGGCCCACTTCCCGGGCATCTCGAACGCGCGTTGGAACGAGCTCGTCGCCGAGTACCTCCTGAGCGCGAACGTCGTCAAGGGGTCGGAGGACAAGACCTTTCCCGGCGCGATCGTCGCGAGCCTCGCCTCGCCGTGGGGCCAGGCCGTCTCTGCGGGTGACCCCAACAACACGTACTTCGGCTCCTATCGCGAAGTGTTCTCGCGGGACCTCTATGAGGCGTGGACGGCGCTGCTCGTCGACGGCGACTTGAGCACCGCCCGCGACACGGTCCGGTTCCTGTTCGAGCGGCAACAGCTGCCGGACGGCTCGATGCCGCGGAACAGCCTCGTGAACGGGAAGCTCGCGCCGGACTCGTTCGGCACCCAGCTCGACGAGACGGCCTATCCGATCCTCATGGCGTACCAGCTCGGGATGACCGATCTGTTCGCCAACCACGTCAAGCGGGCCGCCCACTTCCTGATCGCGCACGGCCCGGCGTTCGGGGTCGAGCGCTGGGAGGAGCAGGACGGCTACTCCCCGTCCACGATCGCCGCCGAGATTGCGGGCCTGATCGGCGCCGCCGAGCTCGCGCAGGCGAACGGCGAAAACGTCTCTGCCGCCCTGTTCCGCGGCGTGGCAGACGACTACCAGCGCTCCGTGAAAGGCTGGACGGTGACGACGAACGGGCGGCTGTCCGCGCAGCCCTACTTCATCCGGCTCTCGAAGACGGGCGACCCGAACGCGGCGATCTCGTACAACGTCGGGAACGGCGGGCCGACGCTCGACCAGCGCGAGGTGATCGACGCCGGGTTTCTCGAGCTCTCGCGCCTCGGGGCGCTCCCGGCGAGTGACCCGGACATCCTCCGGTCGCTGCCGATCGTCGATTCGACGATCCGGACACTGACGACGAGCGGGCCCGGGTGGCACCGCTACAACGGCGACGGCTACGGCGACCGCGCGAGCGACGGCCGTCCGTGGGCGCCCTCGGGCCAGGGCACGGGCCATCTCTGGCCGGCGCTCTCCTCCGAGCGGGGCGAGCACTCGCTCCAGATCGGAGACGCGGCGACCGCCCGCAGCCTGCTCGACTCGATGGAGCGGTTCGCAGGCGGCGTCGGGCTGATCCCGGAGCAGGACTGGGAGCTCCCGAACCTGGCGCGCTCACCGTTCGGCACCGACCCCACGGTGGCCTCGATCGGGTTCGTGAACGGCGAGCCGGCAGGATCCGCGAATCCCCTGACCTGGTCGGCGGCGTCGTTCGTGAGACTTCTCGGCGATCTCGTCGCCGGCCGTGTGGTCGAGCAGCCCGCAGCAACGTTCGATCGCTACATCCGCCACACCCAGGGGCAGACGACGCTGTCGGTCACCGCGCCGGCCGACCTGTCGGCGGTGAGCGGCTCGCCGATCACAGTGACCGGCACGACGGCGCCCGGGAACACGATCTACGTCGCGGCCACGAACATCGACCAGAGCCCGCAGACGACGACCGCCTCGACGCCTGCGAACCCAGACGGCTCCTTCAGCGTCACCGTCCCGATCGCCGGCGGGACCACCGTGCTGAACGTCGTCGCAGTAAGCCCGACCGGAGCCACCGCCCACGCGAAGCGGACGATCGTCTTCGATTTCACGCCCGGGGCCGTCGTCCTCGACGCCGCCGACCCCTCGAACGACGACAACGGCCCCGGGAACTACGCCTACCCGACATCCAGCAACTTCAAGCCGGGCGCCTTC
>JBKPGE010000150.1:0-8843 GCA_046729215.1 Actinomycetota bacterium
AAGTCGTGGCTCGACGAGCGGTCGCTGATCTGGAACTTGTACGGAACTCCCGCCTTCAGCGACGTGACCTTCTTGCCGCCGCTCGTCAGCGAGATGGTGAAGCCCGGGCCGACGCTGCCTTTGACCACCTTGGGCGCTCCGGAAACCGGCCCTGTCAGCACCAACGCGGCCATGAGCACCCCTGCGGCGACCAGTGAGAAACGAATCATGTCTTGCTCCTTTCGCGCGTTCTCGACATCGGTTAGAGCCTGGCCGTCGCAAGGGCCCGGGCGCTTCTGGCAATGCCCTAGTAGGGCTCCTAGGTCCGCGGTCCAGGGCTTCCACAGAAGCGCCTGACTGCCCACCACCGCGAGCATCGAGGGCACTCGACGCAAAGGAGCAGTAGTGCAACCCTTATTCGACTTCTTCACAGACCGGAAAGCCAGCGCTCACCGTCGGTGGGCGCTCGTTCTCCTGGCCGCACTCGCGGCCCTTTTGTTCTTCCTCGCCTACTCGCCCGGCTCGGCGTACGGCGCAATGGGAAAGCCACCGGCGAAGGCGAAGAAGAAGCACAAGAAGCCGAAGGTCAAGGCATTCGTCTACCGCGATCAGCTCATCGTCCTTGGAACGGCCGCGAACGACCGGATCACGCTTCGCCTCAAGCCCGGCAATCAGTCACGGCTCGAGGTCGACTCCGGCTACCGGAAGTTCACGTTCAAGCGCTCGCGGTTCGATCGGATCCTCGTCCATGCAGGACGCGGCAGCGATGCGATCACGGTCGACGAGAGCTACGGCACGTTCACGAACAGGGAGGCCACGCGCCTCTACGGCGACGCCGGCGCCGACCTCGTCGTCGGCAAAGGCTCGAATGCAGCCGAGGCGTATGACCTCGCGGCCGAAGGCTCGCGGCTGAAGTACAGCCGCAACAGCTACCCAGTTCGCATCGCCGGAGTGGAACGGTTCGATCTTCGTGCCCTCGGCGGCGCGGACAACATCGTCGTACACGATCTCGCCCCGGCACATCTGGGCCGTCTGAACCTCGACGCGGACGCGGGCAGTGACCGGGTCGTCGTCGAGGGTACGGCTGGGAATGACTCGATGAGCGTTGCTGCTTCGGCGGTTGCCGGTCACATCGCGGTCTCGGGTTCCTCAGGCGGGCTGGCGCTCGACGTCGTCGAATCCGAAGCGCTCGAGATCGACTCGCTGGCCGGCAACGACTCGATCAACGCCGGACTTGGGCTCGCCACGCTCGCCCAGTTGACGCTGGACGGCAGTTCCGGCAACGACAGGATCAACGGCGGCGACGGCAACGACACCCTGCGCGGCGGGAGCGAGAACGACTCGATCGACGGAAACCGCGGGGACGACACGGCGTTCCTAGGAGCCGGCGACGACTCGTTCACCTGGGATCCCGGCGACGGAAGCGACAGGGTGGAAGGTGAAGCCGGCACCGACACGATGGTCTTCAACGGCGCCGGTGTGGCGGAGAACTTCGACTTCTCGGCAAACGGCAACCGCCTGAAGTTCTTCCGCAACGTCGCGAGCATCACGATGGACGTCGACGACACCGAGCGCGTCGATCTCCGTGCGCTCGGCGGCGCCGACAACACCGTGGTGAACGACCTGTCCGCCACGGACGTCAAGAACATCGTCCTAGAACTCGGCTCGGACGGGGCCGTCGACACGACCACGGTTAAGGGCACCAACGGGAGTGACAACATCGCGATCGCACCCAACGCAGGAACGGTCGACGTGACGGGACTCTCCGCGGCCGTCAAGATCGTCGGCTCGGAAGCGGCTAACGACCTCCTGAACGTCGACGGGCTCGGCGGCAACGACACGATCAGCGGGAACGTCGGCCTCGCGGCTCTGATCAAGCTCAGCGTCGACGGCGGCCTCGGAAACGACACGATCAACGGCGGCGACGGATCAGAGGTCCTGTCAGGCGGCGACGGCGACGACGCCATCGACGGCAACCGCGGAGACGACACCGGACTCCTCGGGCCCGGCGACGACTCGTTCCGCTGGGATCCCGGCGACGGCAGCGACGTCGTCGAGGGCGAGGACGGCACGGACACGCTCCAGTTCAACGGAGCCGGAGTCGCCGAGAACTTCGACGTCTCGGCGAATGGCCAGCGCGTCCGGTTCTTCCGTGACGTGGCCAACATCACCATGGATCTGAACGACACCGAGCGGATCGACGTCGAGGCGCTGGGCGGAGCCGACAACGCGGTCGTGAACGACGTCAGCGGGACCGACCTCAAGCACGTCGCCCTCGACCTCGAAGGCGCAATCGGCGGAGGTGCGGGAGACGGCGCGGCCGACGCGGTCACGGTCAGCGGGACCAACGGCCCCGATGACATTCACATCACCGCCGTCGGGAGCATCGTGGATGTCGACGGAACTCCGGCCGAAGTGCAGATCGAACACTCCGAGGCCGCGAACGACAAGCTGACCGTGAACGGCCTCGCCGGCGGCGACACGATCACGGGAGGGCCCGGCCTTGCAGCCCTCATCCAGCTCGTCATCAACGGCGGAACCGAGGTCGACAGCCTCAGCGGCGGCGACGGCCCTGACCGCATCGTCGGACAACAGCAGAACGACCAGATGTTCGGCGGAGCGGGCAACGACACGCTCGTCTGGAACCCCGGCGACGGCAACGACCTCATCGAGGGACAGTCGGGCAACGACACGATGGAGTTCAACGGGGCGGGCGTCGCAGAGACCTTCGACGCGTCGGCAGTCGCCGGACGGCTCCGCTTCACGCGAAACATCGCGAACATCGTGATGGACGTGGGCACCACCGAGCGGATCGACCTCAGGGCGCTCGGCGGCGCCGACGCGGCGGTCTTCAACGACCTGTCCGGGACGGGCGTGACGAAGGCCGACATCGACCTCGCGGGCGCTTTGGGCGGCACTGCCGGCGACGGTGCGGCCGATGTGGTCACGGTCAACGGCACCGACGGGCCCGACAACGTCGCGGTCGCCGCGAACGGAGGCGTCGTGGACGTGACAGGCCTCTCCACCGCCTTCGGGATCAGCCACTCCGAAGCCGCGAACGACACCCTCGCGATCAAGACGCTCGCCGGGAACGACGACGTCGCGGTCGGCGGCGGCGTTGCGGCGCTGATCCAGCGACTCGTCGACCTCGGAACCGACGAGTAGCAGCCAATCTCCCTCCGAGCGATCGGGGCCCGCAAGGGCCCCGATCGTTTCTAGGCGGAAACCCTCTCCTCGGCGGCCTCTCGCGCGAAACGGCTAATCAGCTCGGCGCGCGAGCTCCCGCCGAGCTTGCGATAGACGTGCCCGAGATGGAACTCGATCGTCTTGTGCGAGAGGAAGAGCGCGGCGCCGACCTCCCGGTTGGTCATCCCGCGCGCAACATGGAGGACGATCTGAAGCTCCTGCGGCGTGAGCTCTTCTTCCTCCCTGGCGCGCCGGCGGCGGAGCGTCTCGCCGCTCGCCCGGAGCTCTGAGCGCGCCCTCTCCGCCCAGACCTCGGCGCCCTGGTCCTCGAAGGTCTGGAGCGCCAACCTCAGCTCACCTCGGGCGTCCACCTTGCGACCGAGGCGGCGCAGGCGCTCGCCGTAGGCCAGGCGCGTTCGGGCTGCCGACCACGCGTCGTCGGACTGGGTGTGCAGCGCGAACGCCTCGGTGAACGCTCGCTCGAAGTCGTCGTCGGACGCAAGCAGTGCCCGGGCCCGGGCCGCGACTGCCCGGCCAACCGGGCTCTGCGGCTCGAACGACGCCGCATGGGCGTCGAGCGACTGCTCGGCGGCTTCTCCGTCGCCGGCCCGCGCGTGCAGCTCGGCGAGCTGGGCGTTCGGGACCATTTGCCGCGAGTGGATCCCGAACGCGTTCAGATTCCTCGCAACGGTCTCCAGCTCCCGGATTGCGTCGTCCTGCCGTGAATGCGCGACAGCGAGCAGTGCGAGTGAATGCGACAGCCAGGTGCGGTAGCCGACGAGGCCGGCCTCCTCGAGCTGTGGCCGCGCCTCCTCGGCATACGCGAGGCACTGGTCTTCCGATCCGCGGCGACCGGTGATCGCGGTCAACACGAGGAGGGACTGGACACGGGGAAGCCACAGGTCGAGGTCGCGTGCGAGCTCCAGCGCTTCGGAGGCGGCAGCGAGTCCCTCGTTGAGGAGCCCCGACCGGGCGGCGTGCCACGCCTGCTGGTAGAGCAGGTACGGAAGGAGCCCGACGGCTCCGTTGGCTCGGGCGTCCCCGACGTCTCGCAGCGCGTACTCGTGTGCGTCACGCGAGCGGTCGAGCCACTCGAGGGCACCGGAGATGCGCATCAGGCCGAGTGGGTCGAGCCTGGCGCACTCGGCTGTGGCGACCGCCTGTTCGAGGAGCGGACGGCCCTCGTCCGAGCGCCCCACGTAACAGAGGACCCAGCCGCGGGTCAGGGTGACGAGATCGCGGACATCGCCGTCCGAAACGCCCTCGGCGAGCGACGCTGCGCGTTCGGCCGATTCGAGCATCCCCTTTGCATCGGCCACGCCGAGACGGGCGCTGCATGCTTCCGTGCAGATCTCCACCGCCAGTGGCGGATCGACGTCCTCCAGCAGCTTCGAGGCCTCGACGAGGACGCCGGCAGCCTCCTTCGGCCGGCCGGAGAAGTACTCGATTCGCCCCTGGAGGCGAAGGGCGGCCGCGCGGAGCCTCGGGTCCTCCTGCGCCAAGGGCTCGGCGAGAAGCGCCAGTGCCTCGCTCGGCCGTCCGGCGTTGAGGGCTGCCCCGGCAGCGGCGAAGAGCCGTCTGGGTCTGGCTGCAGCGTCGGCCGTGAGGCTCGCCGCGCGCTCGAAGGCCGCAGCGGCGGCGGCGTAGCTGGAGCGTCCCTGAGCCTGCTGCGCCGCGGCCTCGAGCGCGGTCGCCGCCTCTTCATCGACGCCGATGGCAGCGCCCGCGAGGTGCCAGGCGAGCCGCTCCGGGTCGTCGCGCGTGCGCAAAGCGTCGGCGAGCGCCTTGTGTGCGGTACGGCGCTCCGAGGGCGGAGCAGCGTGGAAGACGGCGGAGCGCACGAGCGGATGCCGGAAGCGGATACGGCCGTCCCTGAGCGTCAACAGACCTGCGTCCTCTGCCGACTCCATCGCGCTGCGCCGGATTCCACCCGACTCGAGCGCCGCGGCCACTGTGTCCGCATCGTCGGAAAGCGAGACCGCCGCCACAAGGAGCGCGCGACGACAATCTTCGGAGAGCTTCTCGGCCCGCCACGCGAAAGCCCGCTCGAGCGTCGGCCCGGCTGGAACCGGGTCCGGAAGCGGCTCCCGCCCGGTGAGCTGCTCGGAGCTCAGGACGTTTCCAAGCTCGACGAGCGCCAGAGGATTCCCATGGGTCGCCGTGGAGAGCCGCTGGGCCACTTCGGGGGCGACGGCTCGTTCTTCCTCGCCGGCCAGAAGCAGCGCGGCGTCCTCCGGCCCGAGCCTGGCGAGCTCATGGTGCTCGAGCGCCGGCGCATCGAACGTTCGGTCGATGCCGTCCCGGACGGCCAACAGGATCGCGACTGAATCTGCGTCGAGACGCTTCGCGGCGAAGAGCAGCGCGTCATCCGTGGCCAGGTCCATCCAGTGCGCGTCGTCCACGATGATCAGGAGCGGATTCGCCTCTGCTGCAGCGGCGATGAGGCTCAGCGTGGCGGCGCAGACCGTGAAGCGGTCGTGCGGTTCTGCCTCGGAGAGCCCGAGGGCGCACTCGAGCGCCTCGGCCTGCTGAGGAGGGATCTCCGGGAGATGCTCCAGCAGCGGCCGCAGCAGTTCGAGCAGGCCCGAAAACTGGAGCTCAGCCTCGTACTCGACGCCCAGGGCGCGGACGACGGTCATCCCCTCCGCCCGTTCGGCGGCGTAGTCGAGGAGGGCCGTCTTCCCCATTCCGGCCTCGGCCCGGATTACGAGCGCGCCGCTACGGCCGCCGCGGGCACGCTCGAGCAGTTCGTCGATGCGCGCACAATCGGGCTCCCGACCGACGAGCACGCTTCAAAAGTAGACGCTAACGGCCCTCTTCGACGTCCTCGGAAGGGATCGCCACTGGCCGAGACTCATCCGGCTCCTCGGCGCTCTCGGTCCCGAGCTCGTCACCAGCCGTGCCCTCAGCCTCAGCCAGCGCGGCGGCCTTCCTCTCGTCCTTCTTTTCCTGCTTCCGCGCGCGTTTCTCCGCGCGCTCCCGCTCTCGCTGGATCTTGCCGAACGTCTGTCGTTTTTTCGCCATCGACCAGACACGTTAGCTGGCGGGTGGGACGCGGCTTCGGACCAGAGCTCCTTCGCCGCCCTGAAGCGGACGAATTCTCACGGGTTTCTTAGCACCATCTCACGGCTCTCTTACGCCCCCTCGCTTCGATGCCGTCATGAGCGCACTTAGCGCTCGAAGCGAACAAAGGAGTGAACATGAAGGTGCTTCGAAACGCCGAGATCGAGCTGGAGACAACGACCCAAGCCGTCCTTGCCGCGGACGAGGCGGACCGCCGGAATGCGCTGGCGAGCGTCGGCTGGGAACGTCGAGAGCTACTGCAGCGGCTGGTGCGAGTCGACGCCCCCGAGTCCGAGGACAGCGCGCCCGACGTCCCCGTCGCCGCCTAGGTCGGAGGTCCAGCGAGCGCGGCAGCCAACCGGCGGTCTCGCTCTGCCTGATCGAGGAGCTCGATTGCGATCGCCTCGGCGATCCTCTGGCCGAGCTCCTCGACCGCCTGCCACTTCGCGCACGTCCAGGCCTCTGAGGCGACCGCGGGCGCCATCGAGCTGCCGGCGCGATACCAGCGGTGCCTGCTCGAGTAGTGCCTCGGCCAACGTCATCTCGCGAGTGCCGTCTTTCCGAGAGCCGTCTGCGAGCGCTGAGCCACGCTGGGCCGGGGCGCATGCCCCACGAACGTGAACCCCGAGAACATCAACGCGATGCCGACGAGTTGTCCCAGGTAGACGAACTCGTAGTGTCCCGTCCTCGAGAGTCCCGTGGCCAGCGCCACGACCACCGCTCCACCGCCGATCCAGAGGTTTGCGCTCACGCGCTGCCGGCGGAGGATCGAGTACATCGATCCGCCGACGAGGAAGAGCGTCCCCAGGGAGTTGAGCGCGATCGCCCAGAGGAAGGCGTTTCCGCTGAGGGCATCGTTTTCGGGCGGGCGGCCGCTCGGCGCCGCTGCCAGCGCTCCGGCGTCGACGGGCGCAAGCAGGACGGCCACAGCCGCCGCAGCCGTCGCGACGACGAGACCGCCGAGCATTAGGTCTCGCGCGCGCCGGGGCAGGAGCAGCCACGCCGAGCCCGCGCCGAGGTACGCGACGGTGAGGACGCCTCCGGCCAGGTAGTAAGCGCGGAAGAGGCCGGCGCTCCATCCGGCGCGCTGAGCGAGCGCCTCGCTTGCGGCCGCCACGGCGAAGAGCGCGAAGCCGGCGGCCCAGAATGCTTTCTGGCCCGCGGGGCGTCGCCTGAAGGAACGCAGGAGGAGCAGACAGAAGAGCGCCGCGACCAGGGTCGCCGCGACCGGCAAGAGGGCGTCGGCGATCTGCGGCACCGACGTGTCGGAATGCGAGGCGATCGCGGTGACAGGCGAATCGGGGGGAACGACGCTCAGGTAGGCGAAGTCGCGACCGCCGAACATGCCCTGATGTGTGGCCACGAAGAGGTAGCGGCCCGGGGCGAGTTGTCGGGCCGGAGCGAGGGAGAGCGCCCTCGGTGAGCTCTTACGCACGGCGAGCGGCACCCTGTGCCCACGGGTCACATCGAAGAGGCGGTACGCGCCCGGGCGATCCACCACGGAGGCCCGGACGAGGAGCGACCGCACGTCGGCCGGGTGAACGCGGAGCGAGTCGGTCGGGAACGTCTCCTGCGGATCCCGCCACGCGAAGAGCTTCACGGCTCCGCGAGGCGTCGCGAGAAACTGGCCCGTGATCTCGTTCGTGAAGCCTGTCTGATAGGCGTACTGCAACTTGCTGCCGCCGATCTCGGTCACCGCTGGAAGGAACGGCAGCGAGACCAGCACGACGGCGATCGCTCCGAGCGCGACGCTCACCCTCGTCCGGTAGCCGTTCCGGCCGCGGCGAGGGGAGCCAGGTGAGGGCGGACCGGCAAGCCGGCGCCGGCGGCGGCGGTGCGCACGGTAGAGCAGCGCCGCCGAGACGAGAGCGCTCGCCGGCAGCCAGAACAGCTCGACCTTCCAACCGACGCCGCGCAGCGGGCCCTCGCCGTACGGGCTGAAGGCGGTCGGGATCACCGCCCAGGCGAGGGAGGGCCCGGCCATCAGCAGGACCGATGCCGTCAGCGGAAACCCGGCGAAGAGCCAGCCGACGCCGGGGAAGCCGAGCAGCGCCATCGGCATCTCGTAGCCGGCGAGCGCGATCGGGCGCCGCCGCCGGACCCGTGCGGGGATTCGGCCTGCGTAGACGCCCGGTGTCGAGGCGAGCGCTCGCCGGGCCGCCATTCGCTGCCGCACGGTCATCGTCCAGGTCGAGGAGGCGTACGCCCCGAAGCCGACGAGAACGGCGATCGCCGCCGAGCAGAGGACGAGCGCGCTCCAGGGCTCGAGCCGGGCGACAGCCGCGTGAAAGGACGCACCGCCCGCGACGTCGTGCGCTTCGACGCCGGAGAACGCGACCCCGGCGGCGTAGTACGCCGCGACTCCGGCCGAGACGCCGACGAGGGCGACGACCTCCGCACGGATCCGGCGCCGCCCGCCGAGTGCTCCCAGCAGTCCGAGCGCCAGCCCAGTCAGCAGCACGAGCAGGCCACCGAGCATGTTCAGCTGAGCGTGGAGGTTGACGATCACCTCGCCCGCGTCGCCGCCGCGCTCGAGAAGGCGGTTCACGGCCGGAAACGCCTGCACCGGGCCCTGGAGCGTGCCGACGGCGAGCGCCGCGCAGCCCGCGACCGCG
>JBKPGE010000151.1:0-4159 GCA_046729215.1 Actinomycetota bacterium
TCGACGATCCGCGCCTCTCCGCCTTCCTGCGGAACCATCGTCCCAACGTTCCGCCCGTCGCGCAGGATCGTCGCTCGATCGCACGTCGCGATCACCTCCGCGAGGCGGTGGGTGATGAAGAGCACGGACCGGCCGCGTTCACGCCGGTCCCGCATTACGCCGAACACGCGCTCCGCGAGATCGGAGGGCAGTGCCGCTGTGATCTCGTCGAGGATCAACAGCTGCGGGTCGTGGGTCAGCGCGCGGGCAAGGTCGAGCATGCGCAAGATCGGAAGCGGCAAGTCGCCGACGAGCTCGCGGAAGCTGACCTTGAGGCGCATCTCCTCCAGCTGTGAGCGGACGGCGTCGACGGACGAGCCGGTCAACCGAAGATTCTGGGTGACCGAGAGGTCAGGGACGAGCGCCGGATCCTGGAAGACGGGTGAGAGCCCGAGCCGGGTTGCGTGCATCGGCGAGCGGGCCCGCGTCTGGCGACCCCCCACGGAGATGGTTCCCGTGTCCGGCCGTGTGACGCCGGTGAGGCATTTCACGAGCGTGCTCTTGCCCGCGCCGTTTGCTCCCAGCAGCGCGTGCACTTCACCCGCCGACACGGAGAGATCGGCCGAGCGAAGTGCGACAACCGGCCCGTAGTGCTTCGCGACTCCGCGTGCCTCGAGAAGCGGCGTCGCCGTGTCGTTCATGGCACCGCGAACGAAACGGAGGGGGCGGAAAGCCGCCCCCTCCGTGAGTTGCAAGCAGGGACTAGGGCCCCTTGCACGCCCGATATTGCTTCAGGCTGTAGGTCGTCCACGGTGCGATCTGAAGCTGTGCACTCGCATCCGCAGCGGCACCCGGCTGGGCGAACCTGTTGATCTTGGCCTTGTCGGCAGGCCAGGTCCAGACGTCCGGCTTCAGCTTGACCCACTTCGGCACGGACTGCTTGTTGAGCGCTCGCAACGCCACCGTCACTCCGACCCCGCCGATCGACGATGGGTTGGTCACGGCTGCGCCCTGAAGACCCGGATAGCGGGCCTTGACCTGGCGGATGAAGCCGAAGTTGTCCGCCCCGACGATCGGGACGTACGGCTTCTTGGCCGTCTTGAACGCGTTCACGACGGTGTAGTCGATACCCGAAGTCCAGACCCCGTCGACCTTCGTGCCCGAGTTGAGGATGTCGAGCATCTGCTTCGCACCCGGGGCGAACTGCCAGCCCGTGAAGACGGACTTGACGACCTTGACGTTCGGGTACTTCTTGAGCGCCTGCTGGAAGCCTTTGTGGCGGTCGGTGTCGGCCGGAACGCCTGCGGCGCCACGCATCTCGACCACGTTGCCCCGACCCTTGAGCTTTTTGAACAGCCACTCGGCTCCGATGCGCCCATACCCGACCTGGTCGTTGGTGGCGTTGTAGACACCCGGTGCGCCGACGTACTGATCGATGAACACGACCACGATGCCCCTGCTCCGCGCCTGCTGCGCGATCGGCTTCAGCGCGTTCGCGTTGGACGGGTTGATGATGATCGCGTTCACACCAGCCGAGATCATGCTGCGGATGTCCGCGATCTGGCCGGCCGTGTCCGTCTGTCGGTGCGCGATGCGGAGCGACGACACCTGTCCGCTCTTCAAGGCCTGCGCCTTGATCGAGCAGATCATTCCCTCGCGCCAACCGTTACCGACGAGCGTGTTGGAGACGCCCAGCTTGTAGGTCTTCTTCTGCTGCGTGCTCTTCGCCTGGCCCGTCGCGGCAAATCCGGCCACGACGAGGGCCACCAAGGCGAGCAGGACGCCGATACGCGGCGTCCCTCGACCCCTTGGACCTCTATTCATCTAGTTCTCCTTTCTCGTTCCGAGACCGCAGTGGACATGGGTTTTACATCACCCTGGCCCCTCGTAAAACCCCCGCGATGCGCCGGGCATGGTCCGCATATGCTTGGTCGAAGAGCTGATCGGAGCGTTCGCGGCCCACGAGTGCCGAGCTCGTGAGGACCGGGGGCATGGCGCCCCGGTCGACCAGCAGCGCAGCCGTCTGCGCCTTGAGCTCGTTCGCAATCCCGACCGCCGCGATCGTGGAGCCGGGCCCCACGGGTGTCTCGAGGCCGTCGATTCGGACCAGGGCGTCGCCGGGAGGTGTACACAGGTCGATGACGATGTCGGCGTGATCGAGCAGGCGCGTGCCCGACGAGTGCGCCGGCAAGCCGGCCAGCGACTGTTCCACCGATGTCACGGCGATCACCGGGAGGCCTCGCCGGCGTGCCCCCTGCGCCATCTCGATCGGGACTGCCGTGAGACCGCCGACGCTGAAGACGATCATCACGTCGGGCGGCTCGAGCTCGAAGTTCGAGAGGATCGACTCGGCGAGGCCCTCGACGCGCTCGATGAACATCGCCTGCCGCTGCCCGTTTGCGCCGACGACCTGCGTGTGGAACGTCATCGAGAGCTCCACGATCGGGTTGAAGCCGGGGTACGACCCGTATCGAGGGAACATCTCCTCGACGGGAATGCGGGAGTGGCCCGAGCCGAACAGGTGGACGAGGCGACCGGCTGCGATCGCGTCGGCGCAGAGGCGGCTCGCCTCCGCGATCGCTTCGGCCTGGGTCTCCTCGATCCGCGTGAGGAGTGAGCCCGCTGCGTCGAGGAACGGAGTAGAGTCCGGCATCAACCTGTATAGACGTTTAGACAAGTGGGACGGTAACGCATGAGCGGTCACAGCGTGACGATGCTCGGGACCGGGCTGATCGGCCTCTTCTACACCCAGACCCTCCACAGAACGCGGAATCGAGACCGCGTCGAGCTCGTCTATTCGCGCTCTCCCAAGCGGGCGGAGGAGTTCGCGGAGCAGTTGGGCGTTCCTCGCTCGACTACGGATCTCGAGGCCGCCGTCGCCGACCCGACCACGGACACGGTTGTGGTCGGGCTTCCGAACCACCTGCACGAAGAGGCCGTCGAGCTCTGCGCGCGCCACGGCAAAACCGTGCTCTGCACGAAGCCGCTCGCCCGCAACGCCGAAGAGGCAAAGCGGATCCTGGACACCATCGAGCGCGCCGGGGTCTTCGCCGGCTATCTCGAGGACCTCGTCTACACGCCGAAGACGCTCAAGGCGCTCAAGGCAGTGCAGGCCGGCCAGATCGGAGACGTCACCTGGGCGCGCTCACGGGAGACGCATCCCGGTCCGCACAGCGCGTGGTTCTGGGACGCGAGCCAGGCTGGGGGCGGCGCGATCGTCGACCTGGGCTGCCACTGCGTGGAAATCATCCGCAACTTCATCGGGAAGAACAACCGGCCCGTCGATGTGATGTGCTGGCTCGACACCCTCGTCCATCCGATCCAGGCGGAGGACAACGCCATCGCGCTGATCAGGTTCGAGAGCGGGGCGATCGGGCAGTTCGAGGTCTCGTGGACGTTCCGCGGCGGCATGGATCTCCGCGACGAAGTTGCCGGCACTGAGGGGACGATCTTCACGAACCACTTCCTGCGCACCGGCTTCGAGCTCTTCTCCTCAGGTGAAGGGGCGGGTTACGTGGCCGAGAAGGCGGAGACGACGAGCGGCTGGATGTTCCCCGTCGGCGACGAGCTGGCGGAGCTCGGCTACGTGGACATGTTCGCCGACATGTTCGACGCGATGGACGAGGGCCGCGAGCCGATGGAGACCTTCTACGACGGCTACGTCGTGAATGCGATCATGGACGCCTGTTACCGCTCCGCGGAGTCGCGGCGCTGGGAGCCGGTGGAGCTCGTCGAGTGGCGTGGGGGCAAGGTGGGCCGGATCGCACCGACTCGACGTAAGTGGGACGGCAAGACGCTGATCAAGCAGGAACAGATGCCCGACGGCCGACTCAAGCTGATCGTCAAGGACGAGGCGACGGGCGAGTTCGCCAACGTCGTCACCGAAGGCGAGCCGGCCACCACTTCCTGAGCGTGCCCTCTGCCGTCGTCACCGGCTCCGCTGGGGGCATTGGGTCGGCCACGGTGACCGCGCTCGAAGCCGCCGGCTTCTCGATCAGCGGGATCGACGTCGACGACGATGCGGACGAGGTTTTCGGTGGGCTCGACCGGCTCGACGTTCTGGTCTGCGCGCATGGGATCAGCGGACGGCGGCTCGGTGACGGCCCGGTGGACACCTGCACGGAGGAGGCGTGGGACGCGGTGCTGGAGACCAATCTCCGTTCGGTCTTCCTCTACTGCA
>JBKPGE010000152.1:0-4975 GCA_046729215.1 Actinomycetota bacterium
ACGAAAAGATCCACCAGCGCCTCGACCAAGCCGGCCGGCAGTGGCTCGCGGAAGAACTCCGACTTCATGTACGGGCGGCCGTGCTCGTCCTCCTGGTCGCCCGGGCCTCGCTCCGCGAGGTAGTTCTTCAGCGAGCCGTAGCGCATGTGCGCGCGCTCCGAGGAGGCGGCGTCCGTGCCGGCGACCGACACGAAATCGTCGAGCAGCGCCGCGGTCTCGGTCTCGCTGCCGATCATCGAGCCGAACAGGTGGACCACAGGGTCGGCGCCGGCCTCCCCGCCGACGGTGACGAGCAGGCTCGCCGCGAGCTTGTCCGGCCCTGTCGGCGACCACTCCTGCCAGGCGGCGATCAACGCCGACGCGAGCTCGCAGGGCCACTTGAGATGGAACGAGGTGGCGGCGGGCTCGGGCACCGTGCGGAGCGTGAGGCGCGTGACCACACCGAGGCCCTGGGCCCCCGCGCCGCGCAGCGCCCAGAACAGGTCCTCGTGCCGCTCCTCGTCGCACTCCACCAACCGTCCGTCGGCCACGACTACTTCTGCCGCGACTAGCTGGTCCGACGTAAGCCCCCGGCTGCGGCCCAGCAGGCCAAGCCCGCCGCCGAGCACCTGGCCACCGATCCCGACCGTGGCGCCGCAGCCGCCGGGGATCGTGACTTCGTACTGGGCCAGGGCTGCGTAGAGGTCGCCGAGCCGGAAGCCGGGCCCCACGATGGCCAGGCCGTCCGAGATCTCCAGAGAATGCATCGGCGTGAGGTCCAGCACCATCCCGGGGCCAGACGAGCGCCCAGCGAAGTCGTGCCCTCCGCTCCGCACGGCGACCTCGATACCCGAGCGACGCGCGAACGCGATCGCCTCGACCACGTCCTCGGGCGTCTGGCACAGCACCACAGCCTGCGGACGCACATCCTGGAAGCGCGGGCTCTGCGGAGCCGGGGAGGACCACCTCGCCCTCCAGAGCCGCCCTCAGGTCCCGCCAAGCAGTCTCGATGGTGGCCATGTCATCCCCCTTGTGAAGCGATCACGAGCTGGCTCACCGTAGACGCCGCGCCTCCGGGTCGGGTGGGGCTGCAGTCACCCAGCACGGGAGCCTCTCTCGGGTTCAGCGTCCTCGCCTCGTGGACGGGCACGCCCGGTTCATAGCCGTCGCGCTCGGTCATTTCTTCTCCTCTCTGTCGTCTTGTAGGAGCGGCCATCGATCAGGATCTCCTCGTCGCCGAAGGCGATGCAACCCGAGCACTGGTGCTCGGACGACGAGTGTCGCTCCCGGCCTTTGCCCATGCTCTCGGCTGGCCCCGGGGGGCCGCATTCACCGCAGCCCGCAGATTTCGTACGCGGCCACAGGACGAGCGAAGCCTTTGAGCTCGAGCTTGCCGGCCGGCTCCGTCTCGACAGTGTCTTCCAAGGCTGCGAACAGACGCTGGCCGATCAGGATCTGCCCGGCGGCTGCTTGGGTGCTGAGCCGCGACGCGAGATTGGCAACCGGCCCGATGACGCCGTAGTCGTAGCGCCCTTCGAATCCGATCCGGCCGATCGTCGCGTAGCCCGCTTCGATCCCGATTCCGAGGCCGAGCTCTGTTCCCTGCTTCCTCCATGCATCGGCTAGGCGGGCAAACCGCTGTTGCGCGGCGAGCGCAAGCCGGACGGCCTGGAGCTCGTGGTTTGCGACGGCAACGGGATCGTTGAAGAACACCATCAGTCCATCGCCGGCGAAGTGCTCCAACGTCCCTTCGTGTACGGGGATGAGCTCGCCGAGCGCGGCGTGATACTCGCGGAGGACATCGAGCAGCTCCTCGGGAGCGGCTGTCTCCGCGAACGCGGTGAAGCCGCGCAGATCGCAGAAGAGACACGAGAGGTAGGCGCGGTGGCCGGCCAGCAGCTGCTCGCCATCCCTGCTGGAGATTAGCTCCGCCACCTGCGGGGAGACGAATCGAGCGAGCTCCGTACGCTGCCGCTCGACCGCCTCGAGCAGGCGCGCGTTGGTGATCGCAATCGCCGCCTGGTCGGCGAACGTCTGGACGAGCTCGATGTGCTCGTCGGCGAACGGCTCCGGGTCACGGCGGACGAGAACGACGACGCCGATGAGGTCGTCCTCGACCATGATCGGGACGGCGATCAGCGATCGGTAGTACTCCGTTGGACCGCCGTATGAGTACTCCGGGTCGGCTTGGATGTCCGGGATGTGGATCGGCTTACGCTCGACGGCCGCCCGGCCGGCGCCCGTGGTCCGGTCGAGGGCGTGGGGATGCTGTCTGTCGTACTCAGCGCCGACGCTGGCGGTGTCGTGCGCCACGACGAGCAGGTGGCCCTGCTCGAGCAGGTAGAGCGCGCCGTAATCGGCCCTGCATAGCCGCTCGCAGGCCTCGACCACCTCGTCGAGCACTGGTTGTATCCCGGCGCTGCGGGCGACGGCACGCAGAACACGGCTGATCGCACGCTGCTGTTCGCGCACGTCCTCGAGCTGGCGAACGATCACTGCCCTGGCGGAGGTCATGCCGGCCACTCGCGCAGCTTAGGTTGCGGGGATCGCTGTGGATCGCATCGCATCCTCTTCGCCAAGGGCGAGTGTGACTGCGGCCTCCAGCCTGCTGTTCCGACCCAGTTCCCGGCCACGCCGTGCTCACCCCTCGCTGGTCGTCGGGCGAGGAATGCAGACAAACCAAGGATACGTCAGGCTATGGCCATGGACACCTTCCTCGCGATCGCATCCAGGCGGGAGGTGAGGGAGTACGACGGCAGGCCAATCCCCGATGAGGTCGTGCGGCGGATCCTTGACGCAGGCCGCCTCTCGGGCAGCGGCGGGAACCAGCAGCCTTGGCGTTTCGTGGTCGTTTCGGGGCAGGCGCAGGCAGCCCTCGCGGATGTGGTGTCCGAGCCGGGCAACCTTCGCGACGCGTCGCTCGTCGTCGCGCTCGTCGTCAGCGGCAAGGGGCCGGTCTCCTTCGACGCCGGGCGCTGCGCACAGAACATGCTGCTCGCGGCCTGGAACGAGGGAGTCGGCGGCGTGCCGAACGGGCTCGCCGACCGCCAGGGAGGAAACGCGGTCGTCGGCGTGTCAGAGGACGAGGCGATCGCGATCGTGCTCTCCCTCGGCTATCCGGCGCACCCGCGCGACCCCGAGTCCCGCGGCGCGGAGGAGTGGAGCGCCCGGGCGAGGCGAAAGCCGCTCGGCGACCTCGTCGAGCGGTTGTGAACCTGGCCGCGCTATGCAGCCGACCGGGACACATCTCCGACCGAAGTCATCGCCCGCGTACGTCGACGCCCTCTTGGATCGTCTACCTGGATGTAGGCGAGCTCGACGTCGATGCAATCGAAGACGGCCCATGAACTGAGGGCCGCTGCTCCATGATGCGAGCGGCCGAGTCCTTTACTGAACATGGTTAAACAGAGGTCCGGGAAGCCGCGTGAATGTACGGGTCCGGCCGCCCGCGAGGCCGGACTAGTGTGCTTCGACCCCGGGTCGGGTGCGTTCGCCACAGCGGGCCTCGAGCGCGGAAGGGGTGGATCACTAAAGGCAGAACATCCATCCGACCCGCTACCTCTTGCGCGATTCGGGCGGCGGCTCTCGCCCTCAGCGCTCGGCGAGTGCGAGCTTGGCACCTAACCCGACGAAGGCAGCGGCGAATGTGCGCCGCATCCAGGCCAGCACGCGCGGGCGCGAGATGACCAGGCGACGTACCGAGGACGCGATGAGACCGTAGCCGACAAACACGACGAACGTCGCGACCATGAAGACGGCGCTCAGCTCGAGCATGTGGAGGAGCCGGTGGGAGTCCCCCGCACTGACGAACTGGGGCAGGAAGGCAAGAAAGAAGATCGAGAGCTTCGGATTGAGCAAGTTGACGAGAACCGCGGCCACGATCACCTGCGTCGGCGTCCGCGTGTCGACGGTGGTCTCCAGCCTGAGGGCGCCGTGCTCGCGCAGCGTGTTCCAGGCCATGACGAGGAGGTAGGCCACGCCTACGTACTTCAACGTCTGGAACGCCACCGAGCTGGTGTACAGGAGACCGGCCAGTCCCAGCAGCGCCGCGGCCATGTGCGGGACGATCCCGAGAGTGCAGCCGAATGCTGCAACGATGCTCGCGCGGCGTCCGCGCGAGAGGCCGGCGGCGAGCGTATAGATGACGCCGGTACCGGGTGAAGCGACGACTACCAGCGTCGTCAACAGGAAGGCGACGCTCACGCCGTCCATCGTAAGCCCGGCGTGGCTCGCTGCGATGAGAGGGCTGTGCGACGCGCCGCACCGTGTCGGCCGCCGATCGACTTGCAGAAACTCGATTGGTGCGGCTGTCAACTCCTTGGTTGCTCCTCCGGTAAAGCGCCCGGCGGGGACGGTGGTGGCGCGCTCGATGTGGACATGCGCGCGAGGACCGATGCTCGCACTGGCAATCGGCCCAAAACCACCGGCGGTCGGGTTTACGGCTACGACCGGCTAGCACCGGCCGCAATCACAGAGTCCTGTGTGGTGGCTGTGTAGTCAGGGCGTGCCCAGGTTGATGTACCCGTCTCGTCCTCCTATGGACCCAGTGATGACACGGAAGAGCCGTCGACCGGGATTCCGATAAGGCTCGTCCGTGAGCGTCGGCGCCACAGACTAAAACTCTGGTGCACGAACCACTACTACCGGTGTCAGTTCGGAGGAGGCAACACATGAGCACACGGCACATCAACCCCGAGGGGCTCCACCGCAGCCCGGCCTTCAGCCAGGCCGTCGTGGTCGAACAACCGGCGAAGACGATCTACGTCGGCGGGCAGAATGGCGTCGACGCCGACGGCAAGGTCGTCGGTCCCACGGTCGGGGAGCAGGCCAGCCAGGCGTTCCGCAACCTCGCGACCGTCCTCGAGAGCGAGGGGGCGAGCCTGGCGAACATCGTGTACTGGTCCATCGCCGTGGTGGACGGCCACTCGTTCGACGAGGGTTTCGCCGCCTTCCAGCAGGCGTGGAACCCGGCCGACCCACCGCCGGCGCTCACGGT
>JBKPGE010000153.1:0-11795 GCA_046729215.1 Actinomycetota bacterium
TGATGGACGAAGACGTCGTCGCCGTCCTCACGCTCGATGAATCCATAGCCCTTCTCGTTCGAGAACCACTTCACGGTGCCCTCAGGCAATCGTTCCTCCTTCAAACAACGAACGACGGCCCGGGCACCGAGCCGCCGAACACCTTGCACTAACGGCGGGACCTTAGCAGCGTCTGAGCACGGGCGGCTTTGACCGTGTTGCGAAGTAGTGAAGCGATCGTCATCGGCCCCACTCCGCCGGGAACCGGCGTCATCAGACCCGCGCGATCGGCGACGGCCGGGTCGACGTCGCCGCGGAGACCCTCCTCCTTCCGATTCATCCCGACGTCGATCACCGTCGCGCCGTCTTTGACCATCTCCGGAGTGATCAGGTCGGCGTGTCCGACGGCCACGACGAGCACGTCGGCCTCCCTGGTTTGGGCGGCGAGGTCCGACGTGCGCGAGTGGCAGATGGTGACGGTGGCATGCCGCGCCAGAAGGAGGAGCGCAACGGGCTTGCCGACAATGTTGCTTCGCCCGACGACGACGGCGCGCGCGCCGACCAACGGGACCTCGTACTCGTCGAGCAGCGTCAGGATCCCGGTGGGCGTCGCAGCGACGAGCCCGTCCTGGCCGAGGAACAGCTTGCCTGCGTTCACTGGGTGGAAGCCGTCGACGTCCTTGGCAGGGTCGACGGCGTCGATCACGCGCTGCTCGTCGATGTGCGAGGGCAGCGGGAGTTGGACGAGGATCCCGTCGACTGCCTCGTCGCCGTTGAGCTGCGCGACGAGCTCCAGGAGGTCCTCCTCGGTTGTGTCCTCGGCGAGCCGGTAGTCGCGGGAGAGGATCCCCACCTCGCGGGCGGCCTCCTGCTTCCGCCGGATGTAGATCTCGGACGCCGGGTCGTCGCCGACCAGCACCGTCGTCAGGCCAACCTCGCGAAGCTCCCTGACCTCCGCCGCGACCTCGGCCCTGATTCGCTCGGCGAGCGCCTTTCCGTCCAGCAGTCGTGCCGACACGAGGGCGAGGTTAACCTGCGCCGGTGGAACTCCGACGCTGGCCGCGCAAGAACGATGCTGCGTCGATCAGGGCGCGCCAGGAAGCGCTGGACGGCCGCGTCGATCGTGAGGTCTTCGGTGACGACCTGACTCCTTGGGCCAAGGCGCAGGAGGCCCTGACCGGGATCTCGGTGATCCCGACGGCGGTGATCGGGCCCTTGACGATCTCGCTCGGGGAGTACGAGCTCACGGAGCCTGACGGCGCCGTGGTGGAGAGTGGTCGCTCGACCGAGGACGTATTCGTTCCGCTCGCACACACCGAGGGGTCGATGTCGGACTCGCTCTACCGTGGAGCGAGGGCCGCGGCAGAGTCGGGAGGGTTTCGGACGGAGGTGCTCCACGACCGGATCACGCGCGCGTCGTGCTTCGTTTGCCGCTCGTCCGAGGAAGCGGCCGTTCTGGCGCGCTGGATCGAGGGCTCGCTTCCCGCGATGCGCGAGTGGCTCGCCGGCCGGGACGAGGAGTGGGTCTCGCGCTGGGCGAAGCTGCGCGAGGTCGAGACGCACGTCGTCGGGCCGATGTGCCACGTGATGTGGGCGTTCACGACCGGCGACGCGGTCGGCGCGAACATGATGACCCGCAACGCCTACGCGCTGAACATGGGCTTCGTCATGGAGCAGGCGCCGGTCAGGGCCGATCGGGCGATGCTCGAGGCGAACATGGGCGGCGACAAGAAGGTCTCCCACCGGTATTTCGAGCGCGGCGGGCATGGGAAGACCGTCATTGCCGAGTGCACGCTCACCGAGGACGCTGTGCGACGCGTGCTGCGGACGACGGTAGGCGATCTCCTCGAGCTCTCCTGGGCCGGAACTCACGGCGCGGTCGCTTCAGGCATGTTGGGCGTCGCCTTCACGCCGGCCACGGCGATCGCGGCGATCTTCGCGGCGACCGGCCAGGATCTCGGCATGGTCGGGACGAGCTCGATGGCGCACGGCACCGGCAGACGCGTCGAGGGGGGGCTGAACGCGGGGATCCGCCTTCCGGGGCTCGAGGTGGCGACCGTCGGCGGCGGGACGACGCTCCCCTACGCGCGCTCATGGCTAGCTCTGCTGGGGTGCGTAGGCCCAGGGAAGGTTTACCGCTTCGCCCAGATCGTCGCGGCGGCAACGCTGGCGCTCGAGATCTCGGCGTCGGCCGCGATGGCCACGTCGGGCTCGGAGAACTTCTTCAAGGCCCACTTCGAGCGCGGCGGGCTTCGTTAGAGCGTGCGCGGCGCTCCGCAGACCGGGGTCGGACCCCGTGTCGGAGCAGCGCCAACTTCGGGCCGAAAGTGTGCCGGAAGGCTCGCAAAATGGAACGGCACTGCTTCTCATCACGACAGGCATGTCTCGCTCGTGGACAGGCAGTCACACGTTCGTGACGGGGTCTGACCCCACGTGAACATCCCGCCCCACCACGACCCAGGTTGCTGGGGCTGCGGCGACAATCCGACCGGGATCCGGCTGCCGACGCCGCAGGCTGAGGGCGAGTCCTACTACGAAGCAACCTTCTCGTTCGCCGAGCACCACCAGGCGGCGCCGGGGCTCGCCCACGGCGGCCTCGTCGCGGCCGCGCTCGACGAGGCGTGCGGACTGCTCGCAACGTGGTACCGCTTCCCGTCCGTCACCGCCCGGTTCGAGATTCGCTTCCTCGAGCCCGTTCACATCAACCGCACGCTGACGATCTCCGCGCGGCTCCAGGACGATCGCGGCCGCCGGCTGGAGATCCGCGGTGAGCTCAGAGACGGCGATGACCTGCTCGCAACCGCCAAGGGCTCGTTCGTCCACGTCTCCCTGGAGCACTTCCTGCGAACGCCCGAAGGCCGCGCCGCCGGCGAGGCGTGGCGAGAACGGCTCGGCGGCTAAGCCCCGAACGTCCAGGCGGCGGAGCCCGTGCTGCCTCCCGCCTCGGCATAGGCGATCACGTTGTGCTTGCCCGTTCCCGGCACGATGCGGAAGGTCGGCGGCGTCCCGTGCGTTCGCACGACCCTGGCTTCCTTGCCGTCGACCCACGCGCGTGCCTTGACCGGGCCACGGACAGACGGGGGAACCTCCACCCCGAACCGAGGCCGATTGAAGCTGTAGGCGATCGTGAGCTCGTTTAGCTGCGAACGCCACTTGCCGTCCTCGCGACGCATGATCATCGGCTTGACCCCCTCGCCTCCGTCGAGCGCCACCAACGCCAGGTCGTCCCCGAACCGCACATCGAGCGCGGTGCGGGCGCTCGACGAGGACACCGACGTGTACTCGTCGCTAAGGCCTTTCAGAACCGTCGGAGATGTAAAGCGATCCTTCGAGACCTGTGACGTGATCCGCTGGGAGAGCGATTCCCAGACCTTGTCGCCGCTCTGGCCGGCGGCCGCCTGCGCGAACGCACGAAAGGCGTCGACGGGCTGTTCCTCGTCGCCGTTGCCGTCGCCGCCACCGCAAGCAGCGAGGAGCAACACCGATGCGAGAGCGGGCAGCCGCAAGAGCATGGCCGGGACGATAGTGGCGCCGCCGCCCTTGACGCCTGCCCTCCGGCTCCCTACCCTGGCTCAAGCCCGCGACGAAAGGAGGCGCCATGACAACTGACCTTGATCGCTTCCTCACTCGCAGGGCCACACTCCGCTAGAGCACTCCGGTCCTGCGAGACCCGCGTTGTCCGTCCTTGCAGGAAAGGAGTCAGCTTGCAGTTCCCCAATCTCGAGCGCCTCGGCTGGAACGACGAGATCGCTCGTGCATTCGAACATCACATGGAACCCGGCCTCACCCCCGGCCGCGTCGCCGTCCAGCACCGCGGCGCCTGGCAGGTCGTGACGGAGGAAGCCGAGCAGCTCGTCGAGCTCACGGGCCGGCTCCACCATGAAGCCAGTCACGGTGACCTCCCCGTCGTCGGCGACTGGGTCGCGCTCCGCGACGCCCTGATCGACGCGGTGCTCCCGCGCGCGAGCAAGTTCTCGCGGAAGACGCCCTGGACCGAGGTGTCCGAGCAGGTGCTCGTCGCGAACGTCGACGTGGCGTTCCTCGTCATGGGCCTCGACGAACGCGACTTCAACGTCCGCCGCCTCGAGCGCTATCTGACCACGGCCTGGGAGGGCGGTGCGACGCCGGTGATCGTCCTCAACAAAGCCGACCTCACGGACGACCTCGACGGCCGAGTCACCGAGACCGAGACCGTCGCCTTCGGAGTCCCGATCCACGCCGTCAGTGCCCGCACCGGCGAGGGCGTGGACGACCTCCGCCGGCACCTCGCGGGAGGACGAACAGCGGTACTCCTCGGTTCTTCAGGCGTGGGCAAGTCGTCGATCATCAACCGGCTGCTTGGTGACGAACGGTTCAAGACCGCGGAAGTCCGCTCCGATGGACGGGGTCGTCATACGACGACGCACCGCGAGCTCGTCCCCGTCCCCGGCGGCGGCGTCATCATCGACACACCGGGGCTTCGGGAACTTCAGCTGTGGGAGACCGACGACGGGCTCGACCAGGCCTTCGTCGACGTCGCCGATCTGATCGCGAACTGCCGATTCTCCGACTGCGAGCACCGCACCGAGCCGGGCTGTGCGGTCAAGGCGGCGCTGGCGGACGGCTCGCTCTCCGGCGAACGCTGGGACAGCTACCAGAAGCTCCAGCGGGAGCTGGCCCGCCTCGAGCGCAAGCTCGATCCGAAGCTACGGTCGGAGCAGCGAAAGAAGTGGGCGGCGGTCACGAAGTCGCACCGAAACCGGCGGAAGATTGTCGGCCGCTGACTACTCGTACTGCAACGCCTGCAGGACGTTGAGCCGCGCGGCGCGCCGGGCCGGGAAGATCGCCGCGAGGATCCCGACGATGATCGCCGCAATCGCGAAGACGATCAGCTGCCCGATGGGAAGCGTGAAGGCGATGAAGTCGACGCGTGCCACGAGCAGCGCGCCGAGAATGACCCCGAGCACGATCCCCAGTACGCCGCCGATCAGGGCCGTGATCACGCTTTCATGCCGGATCATCCTGCGCACCTGCCTGCGGGTCATGCCGATCGCCCGCAACATGCCGATCTCCCTGGTGCGCTCGAAGACAGTGAGAACCAGCGTGTTGACGATCCCGAACAGGCTCACGATCACCGACAGCGCGAGCAGGACATAGAGAATGTTGAGGACCGAGCTCAGCGCGGAGATCTGGTTGTCGATTAACTCCTCGCGGGTCTGCACTTTGGCGTTCGGGAAGGCCGAAAGGGTCTTTTCGAGCGCTGCCTTGTTCGCATCCGTCTGACCGCCCTTCATGATCACGAAAGAGAAGAGGTTGCGCGGCTGCTCGTTGAAGCGGTCCCACGTGCTCGCGGAGATCGTTACCGGGCCGAAGGGCGATCCGCCGGTCGGCGGCTTGAAGATGCCCCTGACCACGAACTGCTTCCTGTCGCCGTTTGCGAACGTCAGGTTGATCGGCGAGCCGATCTGCAGGTTGTGGTCGTCGGCGTAGCTCTCGGTGACGAAGGAGCCGCTGTCGCCCAGGTTGGCGAGGAGCGCGTTCGAGCCCTCCTTCCAGTCGATGGAGAAGATCCGGCTCGTCGGTGGATCCACCGCGGTGGCGTCGAACGTCCCCCCGAACGCCCGCGCCTGTCCCGCCCGGACGTTGCCGACCGCATCGACACTGGGCGCCTTGGCCGCCGCCTGCCCCACGCTCACTGGCAGCGGCGAGAAGTTGTTCTGCGCGGTCACCGCGTAGTCGGACTGCTTCCAGAGCTCGTCGACGGCGTCGCGGAACGTCGAAACGATCCCCGCCGCCAGCACCGAGACGAGCGTGACGAGCGCAAGCCCGATCATCAGCGCGGCCGCGGTCGACGCCGTCCGTTGCGGGTTCCGCTGCGCGTTGTCTCGGGCCAGCGTGCCGCTCACTCCGCCGATCTTCGTTGCCGGCCAGCCAAGCAACGCCGCGAGCGGCTTGACGAGGCGCTCGGAGAGCAACGCGACTCCGAGGAAGATCAACAGCGCGCCAAGTCCCATCCAGAGGAGCAGCGCCGTCGTGCTCAAGTCGGGACCGAACAGGCCCCAGATGAGCGCTGCGAACCCGAGCAGCGTGAGGAGGATCGAGGCAGGGACACGGAAACGCGCGAAGCGTGACTGCGGCAGGATCGCGCCCTCGCGGACAGCGGCGATCGGCGGCACGCGCGTCGCGCGAAATGCCGGACGCAGGCTGGCAACGAGCGTGACGATGATCCCGGCCGCGAGCGCGATGACGACGGCGGTCGGGCGCAGGACGAGACCGCTGTTCGGCAGCGTGAAGCCGACCGCGTCGAAGAGCCAGAACAGGCCCTTGGCGAGCCCCACGCCGACCGCGAGCCCGACGAGTGACGCGAGGATTCCGACGACGAGCGCCTCGAGCAGGATCGACGTCAAGATCTGGCGCCGGGAGCCGCCGATCGTCCTCACCGTCGCAAACTCCCTCGTGCGCTGCGCAATTGTGATCGAGAGCGAGTTCGCGATCACGAAGCTGCCGACGAACAGGGCTATCCCGCCGAAGGCGAGCAGAAAGCCACGCAGAAAGGAGATGAAGCTGTTCGTCTCCGCCGCGTCGTCGCGAGCCTGCTGCGTGGCCGTCTTCACCTGCGCCGTCGGTGGGAGCACGTCGCGGAGCGCCTGAACGAGCTCGGTATCGGAGACGTCAGGCTTCCCCGCGACAGAGATCTCGTCCAGCCGGCCGCGCTTCTGGAAGACCTTCTGTGCAGTCGGGAGGTTGAAGCCCGCAAGCGTCGCGCCTCCAATCGTCGAGACGGAACCGAAGCGAACGAAGCCCGAGATCCGCAGCCTCTGCGCCGGGCCTTCGGCCTGAACCCCCACCACTTGACCGACCTTGAAGTCCTCCTTGTCGCCCGTCGACTTGTCGACGACGACCTCGCCATTCCCGGGCCACTTGCCGTCGACCAGTGTCAGCGGGTTGAAGCGCGAGTTATTGCCCGTAACGCTGAAGCCGAGGTTGGGCGCGCCGCCGTACACGATCGCCTTGCCGTCCTTGCCGATCAGCTGCGTGTTGTCATCGTTCACGCTCCCCTCCGCCGCCGCCACCTCGGGCAGCTGTTGCACCTTGGGCAGGAGCGACTCGCTCAGCGTGGGCGAATTGGTCCCGCTGCCCTCTGTGAGATCGAACGCCGATTTGCCGCTGACAACGGCATCGGACCCCTGGCGGCTGTCCGTGAAGATCGTGTCGAAGGCCTGGTCGATCGAATCGGTGAGCATGAACGTGCCCGCCACCATCGCCACGCCGAGGACGATCGCAATCGCGGTGAGCGCCGTACGGAGCTTTCTCCCGAGGAGGCCCTTGAGGGCGAAGCGGACCACCTCTTCATGGTGCCGAAAAGGTTGGCGAGCCGCCCCGGTAGCCTCACAAGAGCGTGGCGAGCGCTCTCCCTGACCCGTCCCAGCCGGCCCAGACCGTTGTTTCGGCGCGCGGGGTCGTCAAGCGCTACGGCCACACGGTCGCCCTCGCGGGGCTCGACGCCGACATCGGCCCGGGGATCACCGGCCTGCTCGGCTCCAACGGCGCAGGCAAGACAACGTTCATCTCGCTCATCCTCGGCCTTCGTTCCCGGGACGCCGGTGAGCTGACCGTCCTCGGCCACGACCCTGCGACGGCCGGAATCGAGGTTAGGTCGCGAATCGGTTACGCGCCCGAGCACCACGACCTCCCCGCGGAGCTGGCGGCGACCGATCTCGTACGGCACCTCTCGGAGATGCACCTGCTCCCGCAGCGCGGGGCCGTGCAGCGCGCCAACGACGCCCTGTGGCTGGTCGGCCTCGGCGAGGAGCGCTTCCGCCCCGTCGGGACGATGTCGACCGGCCAGCGGCAACGCGTGAAGCTGGCCTCGGCGATCGCCCACGACCCGGAGGTCGTGCTCCTCGACGAGCCGACCGACGGGCTCGATCCGATGCAGCGGACTGAGATGCTCGATCTCATCCGCCGTATCGGCACCGAGTTCGGCATGCACATCGTCATCTCGTCCCATCACCTCGAGGAGGTAGAGCGGATCTGCGATGCGGTCGTGATCGTCGAGGGCGGCGAGGTCGTGCGGGCGGGGACGCTCGCGGATCTCCGGCGAGGTCCGGGTGGCCTAGTCGTTGAGGTGGACGATCGGGCTGACGAGCTGGCGTCGATCCTTCGAGCGCGCGGCCACGACGTCACCGTCGAGGGCGACGTGCTCCTCCTCGGCGGCGAGGACGGCGTCCACGACGCCGTTCGCGACGGGGTCGCCGATCTCGGGATCGGGCTGCGACGGCTCGGGACGCGCGGAAGGACGCTGGAAGACGTCTACATGGGCGGCGGAACATGAGCGTCGGACAGGACGCGCGGCTCTTCGACCTCGGATACCGGGCGTACGACGGCCCGCGCGAGCGTCCGGCGCGGGCGATCCTCACGCTGGCCCTCTTCACGGTGCGGAGGGTGCTCGGGCTCGGGCGCGGCACACGGCACAAGGTGCTGCCCGCGATCACGCTCGCGATCGCGTACCTGCCGGCGCTGACCTCGGTCGCCTTCTCCGTGCTCGCGAACAACATCGTCGCCACAGACCTCATCACGTACGGCGACTACATGTTCATCATCGGAAGCGCGCTCGCGCTGTTCGCAGCGCTCGTCGCACCCGAGGCGCTCTGCCCGGACCGGCGCAGCGGCATGCTGGGGCTCTATCTCGCCGGCCCACTGGACAGGAACCGCTATCTGCTGGCGAAAGGGCTCGGCGTGCTCGGCGTGATGCTCCTCATCACCGTGGGCCCGCTGCTCTTCATGCTCGCGGCGAACGTGATCGCCGGCTTCGGACCGAGCGCCGGCGAGACGCCGAAGCTCCTCCTGCGCATCGTCGCGGCAGGGCTCGTGACCGCGCTCCTCTACACGTCCCTGTCGATGGCCGTTTCGAGCTTTACGACCCGCAGGGCCGCTGCCGCGGTGGGCGTCGTGCTGCTCCTCCTAGTGCCTCCCAGCGTCGTCCGTCCTGCCATCGACGCCGGCGCGCCGAACGCGCTCGACCTGCTCAGCTTCCCGTTCGTCGTCTTCGACCTCTCGTACCGCATCTTCGGCGAGCAGCCCGACGACGGCGCGCCGGTCAGAGAGCTGGCCACCTGGGTCGTTGCGGCGGGAGTCGGCGCGGCGATCGCTGCCGGAGCGCTCGTGTGCTGGATCCGGTACCGGCGGATCGAGGCGTTCCGGTGAACGCGATCGAGCCCCGCGTGGTCGCCGAGAACGTCTCGAAGTGGTTCGGTGGGCTCGTCGCCGTCTCCGATGTGAGCTTCGACGTCGGCGCCGGAGTCACCGCGCTCCTCGGCCCGAACGGCGCGGGCAAGTCGACGATGTTCCGCATGCTCTGCGGGCTTGCACAGCCCTCGAAGGGCACGGTTCGTGTTCTCGGGCGCGACCCGCGCGCGGACACCGGCGTGACGCGGATGATCGGGCTCGTTCCCCAGCAGGAGAGCGTGTTCGAGCCGTTGACCGCCCGCCAGTTCGTTGAGCTATCGGCGCGCCTTCACGGTCTGCGGGATCCTGAGGCGGCGGCGGGCGCCGCGCTCGAGCAGGTCGGCCTCGACCCATCCGATCGGCGGCGGCTTCCTGCGTACTCCAAGGGGATGAGACAGCGAGTAAAAGTGGCGCAGGCGATCGTTCACGACCCCGCCGTCCTCGTTCTCGACGAGCCCCTGACCGGGCTCGATCCGCGCCAGCGTGCTGATCTCGTGGCGCTGTTCCGCCGCCTCGGGAGCGAGGGGCGCTGCGTGATCGTGTCCAGCCACGTGCTCGACGAGGTGGAGCGGCTGGGCTCGCAGGTTCTCGTCATGTCCCAGGGCCGGCTCGCCGCAGCCGGTGACTTCCGGGAACTGCGGGCCCTGATGGACGACCGGCCAATGCGGATCCGAGTGCGCACCAACCGTCCGCGCGAGCTCGCGGGCGCGCTGCTCGAACGCGGAACTGCCGTGGGCGTACGGCTCGATGGAGACGAGGTGCTCGAGCTGGATACGAGGGACGCCCGCGCGCTGGCCCACGCGCTGGCGCCGGTCGCCCGTGACCGGAAGGCGCGCCTGTACGAGGTCAACCCCCTCGACGCCGACCTCGAAGGCGTTTTCCGCTACGTGGTGCAGCGATGAGCGCGACCGGCGCGACGATTGCGGCCCCGACTCGTCCGGCTCCGCTGACCTCGTTCCTCGCGCTCTACCGGCTGCTGCTCCGCACGCAGATCACCATCCCGCGCCTGCTGGGAATCGCCGCACTCGGCGCGATCGCCGTCCTCATCGGTGTGTTCGCCCGCTGGCACGACGATCCGGCCCAGGCGGCCACCGACGCCGTCTCGTCCTTCGGGCTCGGAATTCTCGTCCCGCTGGCGACGCTCTGGCTCGGTACCTCCGCGATCGGCGACCTCGTGGAAGACCGCCTCCTCGTCTACCTCTGGCTGAAGCCGGTGCCGCGCTGGCAGCTTCCCTTGGCAGCGGTGCTCGCAACGGTCACCGTCGTCGTGCCGCTAACGGCGCTGCCGCTTGCCGCTTCCGGCCTCGCCGCGGGAGCCAACGACGTCGCCCTCGCGGCATTAATGGCGGCTGCGCTCGCGGCGCTGGCCTACGCGGGCCTGTTCGTCGCGGCGGGGCTCTGGTTCCGCCGAGCCGTCTGGTGGGGGCTCGCGTTCGTCCTGCTCTGGGAGAACGTGGTCGCCTATGCGGCAGCGGGCGCCGCCCGCTTCACGGTCATCGGCTGGGCGTCCTCGATTCTCGGTCTGGCGCCCGACGTCGAGGTGACACTCGACGCCGGAAGCGCCGCGGCCGCGTTCGTCGTCTTGCCGGCGATCGCCGTGGCAGGCTGGCTGATCGCGACGTGGCGCTATCGCCGCAACGACATCGACTGACGCGTCGCCGAGACCGGTTACCGCAGCTCGCGCATCAGGATGATCGCGGCAGGCGGGGCAATCAGCACGAATCAGTACTTAGGCCCCGGTCGGTATCCGGCCAGCCCCGGATTCGTCCTTGCATGCGGCTGCCGACACTGAAGGTGCCATGCACTTGTGGATACACGCATATGACCGGGTGGCTGCTCCTCATGATCCTGTGAGTCTTCGCGCTCGGAGTAGCCGGCTACCGCCGCAACGCTCACGACGCGGCCACCGGACCATCGTCACTAGACGGGACTGAAGGCGCGGACCGGATTCGAACCGGTGTGGGAGGCTTTGCAGGCCTCTGCCTAACCTCTCGGCCACCGCGCCGTGGGCGACGTTCCATGGTATCCCGGAAGGGGTACGACATCGGATGTGGCGACCCTATTCGACAACGAGTACACGTCGATCAAAGCGGTGAGGGAAGACGCCGCCAATTGCCGCAGGTGCCACCTCTGGGAAAACGCAACCCAGACGGTCTTCGGCGAGGGCTCGCCCGACGCACAGATCGTGTTCGTCGGCGAGGTCCCCGGCGACCAGGAGGACCAGGTCGGCCGGCCATTCGTCGGCCCCGCCGGGCGCCTGTTCGACGAGGCGCTCGAGCAGGCCGGGATCGACCGCAAGCTCGCCTACGTGACCAACGTTGTCAAGCACTTCAAATGGCAGGCGCGAGGCAAGCGCCGCATCCACCAGAAACCCAATGCAGCGGAGATCGCGGCGTGTCGAATCTGGCTCGACGCCGAGCTCTCGCTCCTACAGCCGAAGGTGCTGGTCTGCCTCGGCGCCGTTGCGGCTCAGGCCCTGCTCGGCCGCCAGTTCCGCGTCAGTCGGGATCGCGGCGTGGCGGTCGAGTCCGATCTCGCTCCGGTCGTCATGGCGACTGTGCACCCGTCGTCGATCCTCCGCTCGGACGACCGAGAGACGGAGATGACGC
>JBKPGE010000154.1:0-2778 GCA_046729215.1 Actinomycetota bacterium
TGGACGAAGCCGCGATGCCGCAGGATTCGAAGAAGGTGCGCGTCGTCGTCGCCGACGACCACCCGCTGTACCGGGAAGGCGTCGTGCGGGCGCTGTCGAGCAGCGGCCAGATCGACGTCGTCGCCGAGGCTGAGGACGGCCACTCGGCGCTGTCCGAGATCGAGCACCACCAGCCGGACGTCGCGCTGCTGGACTACAAGCTGCCGGGGTTGGACGGGCTCGCGATCACGCACGCCGTCGTGCGCGACGGTCTCCCCACACGTGTGCTCCTGATCTCGGCCTTCACGGAGAGCGGGATCGTCTACAAGGCACTCGAGACCGGCGCGGCGGGCTTTATTGCCAAGGAGGCGCGCCAGCTGCAGATCCTCGACGCCGTCCTCGCGACTGCGCGCGGCGAAAACGTCCTGCCGCCGGAGCTCGCTTCCGGGCTTGTCTCGGAGATCCGCCTCCGCGCATCGAACGACGCGCCGGTGCTGACGAAGCGCCAGAGTGAGATCCTGCGCTTGATCGCGTCGGGCAAGAGCCTTCCGGAGATCGCCGGGGAGCTGTACCTGGGCGTGACGACCGTGAAGACGCACGTGCAGCACCTCTATGAGAAGCTCGGGGTCTCCGATCGCGCGGCGGCAGTCGCGGAGGCAATGCGTCGAGGGCTTATCGAGTAAGCGACCTGGCGACAGGGGAGGACCGCAGCTTCCCGGCTGCGGCGCCGACGGAGACGGAGCGGCTTGTTGCCTGGCTCTGCATCCCCGCGATCGTCCTCATCGGCGCTGGTCACGGGCTCACCAACCCGCAGGAGCGCGGCTTCAACGTGGCGCTTACCCTCTTCGGGATCTGGGCGGGCTGCCTGCTCTCGTGGGTCTACCTCCGCCCGGTCACGGCCCGATTCGCGCTGATCGCAACGTCCGCTGACATCGCCGCGATCACTGCGCTCGTGTTCCTGTCGGGCGGCGCATTCTCGGAGGCGCGCGCTGCATATTTCCTCGTCCCGGTCGCCGTCGCCTTTCGGTTTCGGCCCTCCTTGACCGCCCTTGCAGGCGGCGCGGCGATCGCCGCCTATCTGATCCAGGCGCTGGCGGACGCGAACTCCACCCGTTCGCACGCAACGCGGCTCGTTGCCGTCCACACGGGCTACCTCATCTGGATTACCGCCGCCGCAGCGCTTCTCTCCTATCTGCTTGCGCGGCGCACACGCCGGATCGCCGAGCTGGCCGCAGTCAGCCGCCGCCTCGCGGCCGAGGCGCTGCTGGCGGAGGAACGCGAGCGCCAGGCGCTCGCCGAGGGGCTGCATGACAGCGCGATCCAGACGCTGCTCTCGGCGAAGCACGATCTCGAGGAGGCTGAGACCTCGACCTCGCACCCTGCGCTCATGCGCGCAGATGCCGCGCTCACGCAGACGGTGTCGGAGCTCCGCGAGGCGCTCTTCGAGCTGCACCCGTACGTACTCACCGAGGCGGGGCTGGAGACCGCGCTCCGCACAATCGGCCAGCGTGCGGCGCGGCGTGGCGGATACCGGCTTCGGCTCGACCTGCACTACCCGCGCCCTCACCCCCAGGAGCAGGTCCTTCTCGCGGTCGCCCGGGAGCTGCTCATCAACGTCGGCCGCCACGCCTCTGCTCGCAACGTCACCGTACGGCTTGCGGAGATCGGGAACGAGGTCAGTCTCGCGGTTACCGACGACGGCCGAGGCTTCGACCCGAACGAGCTGAACGAGCGGCTCGCGGAGGGTCACATCGGTCTCGCTGCCCAGCGACTCCGCGTGGAGAGCGCCGGGGGCAACTTGGACGTACGGTCCTCGCCGGGTTGGGGAACCACGGTCGAGATCCGGCTGCCGCTGGACTCCGCTTCACCCGATTGAGGCAGCCACCGAACGGGTATAGGCGCTCGGGGCTAGCAACGAGAGAGGGAGTCCTGAGACCGCCTCGAGCCTTGGATCGTTGTTGCGGCAGTTCGCCCGGAACCAGGCCCGGGGTTTCTATCGACCCACCTCTCGCTAGTCGCAACCCGACGAGAAGGAGGAGCGATGAGACGCACACTCGCCATGATCGGCGCGCTGATCGCCGCGCTAATGGCCATCGCACTGGGCGCGACAGCGTCGGCGCCGGGCGCCGGCCAGCCGCGCTACCTCGACGCGCGCGCTTCGATCAAGGATCGCGTCAACGACCTGCTCCGGCGCATGACGCTGGAGGAGAAGGTCGGCCAGATGGACCAGATCGTGATCGGGGAGCTGCGCGACGCTGCGCCGCCAGCAAACGGCGACTGCAACAACCCGAACGGAAACAACGACCCCCTCCAGATGGTCTGTCTCCAGCGGGTGCTGATCGACTACCACACGGGCTCGATCCTCTCGGGCGGCACCGATAACCCGATCGACAACACGGGGCGGGGCTGGGCCGAGCAGTACAACACGATCCAGCGCTACGCGATCGAGCACTCACGCCTGCACATTCCGGTCATCTACGGCGTCGATGCGGTCCACGGGTTCGGCCACCCGTTCGAGGCCACGCTGTTCCCGCAGTCGATTGGAATGGGAGCGACGTGGGACACCGAGCTGGCCGAGGCGGCCGGCGCGGCCACCCGCCAACAGCTGCTCGCGACCGGCGGGAACTGGAACTTCGCGCCGGTGCAGGACCTGGCCCGCGACAACCGGTGGGGCCGCTACTACGAGACCTGGGCCGAGGCGCCCACGCTCGCTTCGGCACTGGGCGCCGCGAACATCCGCGGAATACAGGGCGGCGACTTCGATTCGCCGCAGGTCGCTGCGACGGTGAAGCACTTCGC
>JBKPGE010000155.1:0-1567 GCA_046729215.1 Actinomycetota bacterium
GATCGTCGACCTGCAAACCCTCGTCGTCCATCGGCACGGCGACGACATCGGCCTCGAAGCTCCGGAACGCCATGATCCCGCCCAGGTACGTCGGGCCCTCGACGACGACGACGTCTCCCGCGTCCAGAAACGACTTGCCGATCAGCTCAAGCGCCTCGATCGTGCCGCTGGTGACCATCACCTCGTCGTCGGCAGGGCGACGCCCCTGGTGGACATCGAGCCGGTCGGCGACGACCTCCCGTGGGCCGGGCAGGCCCTGCGTCGGCGCGTACTGGAGGGCGCTCGCATCCCCAGCGGCCACGAGCTCGGTGAGCAGCGTCGCGGCCGCGGCACCCGGGAACGTCTGCGGGTCCGGGAAGCCGCCCGCGAACGGAATCAGCGTCGTGTCGCCGGCGAGGGCGAGGATGTCCGCCAGCCCCGCGCCGACCCCAACGCGCGTTCGCGCGGCGAAGAGGTCGTTCCAGCTTCGCGCCTCTCGAGTGAGTGCCATCGGACTCGCCGGGCCCAAACCTAACATCGGCTCGTTCGTCGCCCAGTCGAAGCGGCCGGCGCCTGCTAGGGGGTCAGGTCTTGCATTGCCATATCTGCCGCCAGAACACGGTCGGTGCTTGACGGGCCGACGCAGTTTGTGACGCGCGTGAACGGTGAGATCCTGAACTCGTAGCGTTCTGAGTTCAACCTCGTACGAGCAGGTTTGCGCAGAGCATCGCTGGGACGTGCCTGCGCGCTACAACATCGCCTCCGACGTGTGTGACAAGCACCCTCGCGACAAGCTCGCGATGGTGTGGGAGAGCTTCGACGGCTCCTACCGCGAGCTGGCCTGGGGAGAGCTCCAGGACCTCTCGAACCAGGCGGCCCACCTGCTCCGTGAGCTTGGGGTCGAGCGCGGCGACCGCGTGGCCTCGTGCTGCCGGCGACGCCCGAGACCGCGGCGATCTCCTTCGGCGTCTGGAAGCTCGGCGCGATCCTGCTCTCGATGTCGGTGCTCTACGGCGACGATTCGATTCGCCATCGCATCTCGGATTCCGGCGCGAAGCTCGTGGTTACGGACGCGGACAACGCCCCGCTTCGCCGACTCGGAGGCACGGACGCTCGTCCTTGACACCGACACGCTTGCGGGCGGGTCGACCGAGCCGGTTCCGGGCGACACCTCGGCCGAGGATCCCGCGCAGCTCTACTACACGTCGGGAACGACCGGGCTCGCCAAGGGCATCGTGCATGCTCATCGCTACATCCTCGGACACGAGGGGTTCGTGTACAGCCATGAGGTCGGCGACGGCGAGCGCTTCCACGGCATGGGAGAGTGGGCGTGGGCGGCCGGGATCGCGCCGCTGCTCGGCCCGTAGCGGCTCGGTGCAGTGCGTCTACCGGCGCGAGCCGGCTTTGACCCACACAGGCAGCTCGACTTCCTCAGCCGCCACGACGAGACGAACGTCTTCACGACGCCCACGGCGATGCGGGCGATGATGGCGATCGAGGACGCCGGGACGCGGTACCCGCAGAAGTTCAGGCGGGTCTGCTCGGCCGGCGAGCCGCTGAACCCGGAGGCGATCCGCTGGTTCTGGGA
>JBKPGE010000156.1:0-6039 GCA_046729215.1 Actinomycetota bacterium
CGAGCGACGTCGATGCCGCTGTAGCGCGCCGCCTCGGGGTTGTAGCCGACCGCTCGTATGCCGAAGCCCAGCGTCGTCCGGTTCATGATCAGCCAGAAGGCGACGAGGGCCCCGATGGCGATGAAGAACCCGATGTGCAGCCCCTGCACGCCGCCCCAGAAGACGTGCAGTTTCGCCGAGTCCTGGATGTCGTTTGAAATCGGGACGGACTTCTGGGTGTCGCTCTGAAGCGGCCCGCCGATGCTGAACAGGTAGCTCCCGACCCAGTAGGCGATCCAGTTCAGCATGATCGTCGTAATCACCTCGTGCGCCCCGGTGGTCGCGCGGAGGAATCCCGCGATGCCGGCCCAGACGGCGCCGGCGAGCGCGGCGCAGAAGAGCGCCAGGGGGACGTGGATGCCGCGCGGCAGGCCGGTGATCTCCGATCCGAGCGCGACGGCCACGATCACTCCGACCAGGTACTGGCCCTGACCGCCGATGTTGAAGAGCCCGCAGCGGAAGGCGAAGGCGACCGCGAGGGCGGTGAGGATCAGCGACGAGGTCAGGATGAGGGTCTGCTGAAGGTTGATCGCCGAGATCGCGACGGCGTCGGCCTCGGTCGGATACAGGCCCTGCGTTCCGCCGATCACGCGAACGTCGACGAGCCAGTGGACGAGCCACGGCAGTCCCGTGCCGTCGAAGATCGCCCGGTAGGTCGAAAGCGGATTCTTCCCGGTCGTCACGAGCACGACCAGGCCCGCCAGCGCGAAGGCGACGAGCGTGGTGACGATGGGCGTGACGATCCCGCCGGCCCGCTGGTAGACCGCAAGCCGGCCGGTCAGGCTGGTCGGCGAGCCCTCGCCGGTAGGCGTCATGCCGACGTCGTCCGGCGTGCTCACGCCGCGATTGTCGCGGTTACCCTCTCGTACGAAGCGGCGCTACTGTTTTTCGTACGGGCGCCCGATGGCGGCGGGCGGGATCGAGCGGCCGATGACTCCTGCGACGGCGATCAAGGTCAGCACATACGGCAGAGCCTGGAAGAGCGTGCCGTACGTCGCCCAGCCCTCAACGTTCTGGAGTCGCGGCGCGACGGCGCTTGCGAACCCGAACAGGAGCGCCGCGCCGAGCGCGCCGAACGGCTTCCACTTGCCGAAGATCAGCGCGGCCAAGGCGATGAAGCCGCGGCCGGCGGTCATGTTCTCCGTGAACGAATGAACGAAACCGAGTGAGAGGTAGACGCCGCCGAGCGCGGCCAACGCGCCGGAGACTGTGACGGCGGCATAGCGCGTGGCGTACACCGAGATCCCGACCGTGTCCGCCGCCCGCGGATGCTCGCCGACGGAGCGAATCCGCAGGCCGACCGTGGTCTTGAAGATGACGATGTACGCGAGGACCACGGTGGCAAGCGCGAGCCAGACCAATAGGTTGAGGCCCCCAAACGCCCGCTCGAGGTAGTTGCCGAGCCCGCTGGGCGGAATGCTGCCCAGCCAGTCGAGGTTCACGTCGGGGACCTGGGGCAGATCGCTCGGGGTTCCCTCGTTCCCGTAGGTGTCGATGTAGATGAAGCCGGTGATCCCCAGGGCCAGGAAATTGACGGCCGTCCCGCTGACGATCTGATCCGACCGTAATTGGATGGAGAAGAAGGCGTGGACGAGCGCCATCGCCGCGCCCGCCAGCATCCCGATGAAGATGCCGGCCACCCAAGAACCGGTCTTGTCGGCGCCGTAGATGCCGAAAAAGGCGCCCATCAGCATCATTCCCTCCAGGCCGATGTTCACCACCCCGCTGCGCTCCGAGAAGAGGCCGCCGATCGCGGCGAACGTGAGCGGCGTCGCGAAGCGCAACGTCGCAGCGGTCAACGCGGACCAGGTGATCACCACCTCGAGATGAGCCTCGCTGGCGTTGGTCGCGATGGCGCCGAAGAGCATGCCCAGGAGTGCGATGCAGACGCCGGTCCAGCCGAGCCGCGTGTGACCGCCGCGCCAAGACAAGACGCCCGCGGCGACGCCTGCGAGGCCGATCACGATGGGGACGGCCATCGACCGCGTCGTCAGCGGTGGGAGCGCGACCCAGAATGCGATGGCCCCAAGCGCGATAGAGAGGATCCCTAGGAGCTTCGGCCAAGCTACGCCGACGAGGCCGGTCCGCTCGAGGGCGCCCTCGACGACCGTCATTGCTGGGTCACGGCCTCCGGGGCTCTACGACGCAGCTTTCGCCGCGCCTGCCAGACGTAGAGAATCAGGACGTCGGCGCCCACGAAGAGCACGACGAGGCCCTGGATGATCAACGTAAGGTTCCCGGCGAGCTCGGGTTGGAAGACGGCTGGATCGAGATTTCGCGTCGACGTCCCGTTGAGAAGCGCTCCGAACAGCAACGCGCCGAAGAAGATCCCTAGCGGGGTATTTCGACCGAGCAGCGCAACGGCAATGCCCATGAACGCGATCGTCGACGAGACCTGAACGCTCGTCAGGTCGACTCGGAACAGCCAGCCGAGGACATCGATGGAGCCGGCAAGACCCGCAAACGCGCCTGAAATCGCCATGGCGAGGAAGTAGCTGCGCCCGACGCTGATCCCGCCGTACCTGGCCGCCTCAGGGTTGAAGCCGACCGCACGCACCTCATAGCCGAGCGTCGTGCGGTTGAGCACCAGCCAGAAGACCACCAGGGCGGCAATCGCCACGAAGAACCCGATATGCAGGCCCTGCAGGACCGGATCGCCCCAGAAAACGTTCAGCTTGGCGGACTCCGCGACCTGCTTTGTCACCGGCACCGACTCCTGCGCGGGATCCTGGAGCGGCCCGTCGAAGCCGACGAGGTAGCTGCCGATCCAGATCGCGGTCCAGTTCAGCATGATCGTCGAGATCACCTCGTGGGCGCCGACGGTCGCCTTGAGGATCCCGGCGATCCCCGCCCAGAGCGCACCCGCCAGCGCGCCGGCGCCCATAGCGATCACCATGTGGGGGATATGCGGCATGTCCGGCATCCAGATGCCGGCCTGCGACCCGACGACCATCCCGGCGATGTATTGACCCTGGCCGCCGATGTTGAAAAGACCGCAGCGGAAGGCGAACGCCACCGCGAGCCCGCAAAGGATCAACGTCGTCGTCACGATCAGCGTCTGCTGGAGGTTGAGTGCGGCCAGGTCGCGCTCCGCGCCCGTGACCCACGGGAAGAACCAGTTCAGTCCCGTGCCGTCGAAGATCGCCTTGTACGTGTCAATGGGGTTCTTGCCCGTCATGAAGAGGACGACGAGCCCACCGACGAAGAAGGCGAGGGCCGCGGTCAGCAGCGGCGTGATGATCCCGCCTGCGCGCTGGTAGACCTCGAAGCGGGCGGCGAGGCTCGGTGCGGGCTCGGGCTCGACCGGAGGAGCGGTATCGCTCACGACGCCGCCCGCTCCTCCACGTGCCCGCCGGTCATTGCGATTCCGAGCTCCTCCTCCGTGACGTCGGGACCGAACTCGGCGACGATGCGGCCCTCGTAGAGCACGAGGATGCGGTCGGAGAGCGAGAGCACCTCGTCGATCTCGAGCGAGATGAGGAGCACTGCGCGGCCCTCGTCGCGCTCCTCCACGAGCCGGCGATGAACGAACTCGATCGCCCCCACGTCGAGCCCGCGCGTGGGCTGCGCGGCGATCAGGACGCGAGGATCGCGCGCAACCTCGCGCGCGATGACGACCTTCTGCTGGTTGCCGCCCGAGAGCACTGCTGCCCGCGTACGCGGCCCGCCGCCACGGACGTCGAACTCTTGCAGCAGGCGCCGAGCCCAGGCGATCATCCGCCCGGGACGAAGCCAGCCAAGCCGCGCGAACGGCTCCTTCTCGTAGTCGTGCAGCGCGAGGTTCTCGGCCAGCGTGAAGTCGAGAACGAGCCCCCGGCGATGGCGGTCCTCGGGGATGTGGCCTAGCCCTTCGCCGTACCGACGTCTCGCGCTGTCCGTCGTCACATCCCGGCCGACGACCTTGATGCTGCCGCCGCTCGGCTTCCGCAGGCCAGAGATCGCGTCGATCAGCTCGGTCTGGCCGTTGCCGTCGACGCCGGCGAGGCCGACGATCTCGCTGGCACGAACCTCGAGCGAGACGCCGCGAACGGCCTCGAGACCCCGGTCGTCGCGAACGGTCAGGTCCTCGAGCACGAGCAGTGGCTCACCGGCCTCGACCGCGGGTTTTTCGACCCGCAAGAGCACCTCGCGCCCGACCATGAGCCGTGCCAGGCCCTGCTGCGTCGCGCCCTCGCGGGGAACGGTTTCGACTTTCTTGCCGCGTCGCAGGACGGTGATGCGGTCGGCAATCTCCAGCACCTCACGGAGCTTGTGGCTGATGAAGACGATCGACATGCCCTCGCGCTGGAGCGTCTTCAGGATCCCGAAGAGCTCGTCGGCCTCCTGCGGCGTCAGCACTGCGGTCGGCTCGTCGAGGATCAGGATGTCGGCGCCGCGGTAGAGCGCTTTCAGGATCTCGACCCGTTGTTGCTGGCCGACGGTGATGTTCTCGACGCGCGCGCCAGGGTCGATCGCGAAGTTGAAAGTCGCTGAGAGGTCGCGCACGCGACGCACTGCCGCGTCGTAGTCGAGGAAAACCCCCGCCTTGTGCGGCTCGGCGGCGAGGACGATGTTCTCGGCAACCGTCATCACCGGAATGAGCATGAAGTGCTGGTGCACCATGCCGATCCCGTGCTCGATGGCCCCGCGCGGCGACCCGATCGAGACCGGCTTGCCGTTAATCCGGATTTCGCCCTCGTCCGGGTGGTAGAGCCCGTAGAGGACGTTCATCAGCGTCGACTTCCCCGCCCCGTTCTCGCCCAGCAGGGCGTGCACTTCGCCCGGGAGCAGGTCGAAGTCGACGTGGTCGTTCGCCACGACCCCGGGAAACCGCTTCGTGATCCCCTTGAGCTCGAGGATCGGGGACTGGTCGGCCATCGCCAACCAGATCCTAGGGGGCGGGACAAGCCCGCCCCCAAGGGAACCGGCTGTTTCTGCGTTACGCCGCGGGCGGCTTGATCTTGCCCTGGGCGATCAGCTTCTTGATCCGCTCCACCTTGCGGGTGTACTCAGCCCGCTTGGCCTTCGGCAGCTTCGTGCTGAGCTTGCCGTAGCCGACACCGCCGCTCTTCACGTTGTAGACCTTGTCGAAGCCGCCGCGGAAGCCCGAGGGGTTCGCCTTGAAGGCCTTGATCGTGTCGTAGACGGCGACGTCGACCTTCTTCGTCGCGCTCGTGAGAATGTGCTTGCCGAGGAACGACTGGTCGGCGTCAACGCCGATGCCCCAGATCTTCTTCTCCTTGGCAGCCTGGAGCCCGCCGAGGCCACACTGGCCGGCGACCTCGAAGACGATCTTCGAGCCGCGGTCGATCTGGTCGAGCGTCGTCTCCTTACACTTCGCCTGGTCGGCGAAGGTCGGGTCGTTGGCGTAGTTCACGAGCACCTTCGTGGCCTTGTTCGCCCGCTTGGCGCCCGCCTTGTAGCCCGCGATGAACTTCACGATCGCCGGAACCTTGTTGGCGCCGACGGCCGAGATGACATCCGAGCCCTTCTGATCCTTGACGACCAGGCCGGCGATGTAACCGACGAGGTAGCCAGCCTCCTGCTCCTTGAAGACGAGGCCGCGAACGTTGCTCGGCTTCGACGAGAGCAGGGCGTACGGGACGTCGACGCCCGCGAACTTCGTGTTCGAGAACGAGCCCGCGACCTTGTCGAGTGGCTCGAACATCAGGAACCCGACGCCGATGACCAGGCCATACCCGTTCTGCGCGGCAGTCCGCAGGTTCGGGAGCCGGTCGTTGGCCGAGCTCGTGATGTATGCGCGACCCTGGACGCTCAGCTGCTTCTGCGCTCGCTGGAGGCCGACGTACGACAGGTGGTTGAACCCCTTGTCGTTCAGGCCGCCGATGTCGGTGACCACCGCCGCTCTGACGGTCGTCGCGCCCGATTTCGACGGCGCCGCAGTTGCCGAGAGCGCCATGGCCAGCATCACCGCAAACGCGGCAAGGCCGACCGACGCCGAAGGCAAGACTTTCCTTACCTGCACTGAATCCTCCTCTTTCTTTGAGGTTTTCCTCGCTA
>JBKPGE010000157.1:0-12827 GCA_046729215.1 Actinomycetota bacterium
AGCTCCAGCCCGTTCGACCCGAGGGCGAAGACACTGACGTCGCTGCTGCCGGCATTCGTGACCAGCAGCAGTGTGCCGTCGCGGGCCAGCACGACGGATCCCTGTGACGTGAGATGTGGAACACCGTCCCCTGCGCCGCCCGTCTCGTAGCTCTCCGGCCCGTCCAGGGGCCCGTCCGGTCCGCGTCGAAACGCGATCACGTAGTTTCCGTCTGCCTCGTTGGTCTGGGTAAAGATCGCTGTCATGTCGCCTCCCATCGGAGAGTGGTTCGTTACCGCTCTCTGTCTGCCGAGCCGGCGATCCGTTACAGGATCAGCCGCTCTTCCAGTTGCGGAAGGCCTCGAGCAGCGAGCGTTCGGCCTCCGGGCTCATCTCGGGCGGGCCCAGCTCCTTGGTCAGCCCGATCGTGGTTCGCATCTGCTCGACGTACTGCCGGCAACCGTCGCAGCCGCGGAGATGGTCCTCGAAGCGCCCGCGCTCGTTGTCCGGAAGCACGCCTTCGAGATAGTCCGTGACGAGCTCGACCACTTCCTGGCAACTCAGTTGTTCGACGCGATTACTCATCCGTCTCCGCCAGGTACTCCTCCAGGGCACGGCGAACCTTCGATCGGGCCCTGTGCAAGAGCACCCGCTGATTTGTATCGGTGACGCCCAATGCGTTACAGACGTCGCCCGCGCTCCAGCCCTCGACGTCTCGCAGGCTGATGACCGCTCGCTGGGGTCCCGGCAGCCGCTCGATCGCTTCTGCGATTGCCGCTCGAACCTCCATGTTGAGAAGAGATTCCTCAGGGATGTTCCAGCGTTGAGGCGGCGAGGCCCAGTGGCCAGGCCATGTGGCGTCTTCGGGATCGCGAAACCGTCTCGACTCGACGGCCGGCTCCGGGACGCCATCAGGCCGCTGGAGCGCCGACAACGGAAGCGTTCGTCCTTCCCGGTGAGCCCGAGTCTTCGCGATGTTCGTCAGGATCCGGAAGATCCAGGTCTTGAGCGAAGAGCGCTCCTCGAAGCGGTCGATTCCGGTGAGGACGCCGATCCATGTCTCCTGCACGACTTCCTCCGCCACTGCGGGGCTGGTGACATAGATCTGTGCGACCCGGAGAAGCGACGAGTGATACTGCCGCACGAGGGCTGCGAACACCGATTCGTCACCTGCCCGAAGCGCGTGGACGGTCTGAACATCGTCCACGAGGACTGTCGCGTCCATGTATACCGACTGTAACCCTCGTGGCTTGAAACAATTCGGCGCGAAAGGAGACTGACGATCATGAGCTTCGTCTCTCGTGGTTTTCGCGGCCGGCGGCGGGATCCGGACGCCGATCCGAATCGCGTCCCACCCGGCCAGTACGTGACCGACGGCTTCCCGGTGCTCTCAGCCGGACCGACGCCGCACACGCCGCTCGAGGAGTGGACGTTCTCGATCGTAAACGGCGACGAGCGCAAGACGTGGACGTGGGCGGAGTTTCGCGCCCTCCCCAGCGAGACGCCCACGGTCGACATCCACTGCGTCACGCGCTGGTCGAAGCTGGACACGACGTGGGAAGGCGTCTCGGTCGACACGCTGCTCGCGGAGGTAGAACAGGACGCTCCCTATGTGCTCGCCTTCTGCGACGGCGGCTATACCACTAACTTGCCGATCGAGGACATGACCGACGGCAAGGCCTGGGTGGCGTTCGCCTACGACGGCGAACCGCTCGATCCCGAGCACGGCGGCCCGGCGCGGCTGCTCGTCCCACACCTCTACTTCTGGAAGAGCGCCAAGTGGGTCCGCGGCCTCGCGCTCCGCGACGAGAACGAGCCCGGCTTCTGGGAGACGTACGGCTACCACCTCTACGGCGATCCGTGGCGAGAGCAGCGGTACAGCGGCGACTGACCTGGCAGGTCGCGAACGTCAACGACATCGTTGACGAGACGGCACGCGTAAAGACGATCGTGTTGGACGTCCCCGACTGGCCCGGCCACCGCGCCGGTCAGCATCTCGATGTCCGGCTGACCGCCGAGGACGGCTATCGCGCCGAGCGGGAGTACTCGATCGCCTCTGCTCCGGGGGAGCCGGTCGCCATCACGGTCGAGCGGCTGGAGGACGGTGAGGTCTCGCCGTACCTCACGGAGGAGCTGCGAGGGGGCGATGGGCTGGAGATCCGCGGGCCGATCGGCGGCCACTTCGTCTGGGGACCGGAGAACGGCGGCCCGCTGCTTCTCGTCGCGGGCGGATCCGGGGTGGTTCCGCTGCGGGCGATGCTGAGACATCGGCGGCGAACTGGGAGCGACCTCCCGGTGCGCCTCCTGTACTCGTCCCGCACAATCGACGACGTGATCTACCGCGATGAGCTCGACGAGGCCTCCGACGGCGCCGAGGTCGTCTACACGCTCACGCGGGAGCAGCCGCCGGGTTGGACGGGCCATGCCCGCCGCGTGGACGCGATGCTCCTGGACGAGGTCGCCTGGCCACCGGAGGAGAACGCGCTCGCCTTTGTCTGCGGTCCGACGAGCTTCGTGGAGACGGTGGCCGACGGTCTCGTCGAGCTGGGCTATCCGCCGCGGCGCGTGAAGACCGAACGGTTCGGAGCAACAGGAGTGAAGTGATGGACGCACTCGACGGAAACGCAATCGGCGGCCTGATGATCGAGATCTTCGGGGCGGAGATGACGACTGCGACCGGGGTCTGCGCTCACTGTGGCGCGGTCGCGCTGATGGCCGAGCTCGTCGTGTATCTGGAGGCTCCCGGAACCGTCGCGCGGTGTCGGACCTGTGACTCGGTCCTGATGGTCGTCGTCGACGTTCGCGGGACCAAGTGCGTCGACCTGCGCGGCCTCGCAAGGATGGAGCCGGCTCCCGCTTAGGAGTGGCCGAGCACGGGATGCGGCCGGTATGGCTCTTCCAGCCTGGCGACCTCGTCCCCGCTCAGTGTCAGCGTCAGCGCGGCGACGGCGTCGTCCACATGAGGGAGTTTCGTCGCGCCCACGATCGGCGCGCTCACGGCCGGCTTGCTCAGGAGCCAGGCGAGCGCGATCTGGGCTGGGGGTAGGCCGCGCTCGTCGGCGACCTTGCGGACGACCTCCACGACCTCGTAGTCCGTGTCGTCGTACATCTCGTCCGCGACGGGGTCGGCTCCGGTTCCGGCCCGGGCCGTGTTCCGCTTGCTACTGCGCGCGAGCACTCCTCGCGCGAGCGGGCTATAGGGTAGGACGCCAACGCTCTGGTCGGCGCAGAGCGGGATCATCTCGCGCTCCTCCTCGCGATAGACGAGGTTGTAATGGTTCTGCATGGAGACGAACGAGGTCGAACCGGCCGCCTGGGCCGTGTGCTGGGCCTTTGCAAACTGCCATGCGTACATGCTCGACGCCCCGATGTAGCGCGCCTTGCCGGCTATCACGACGTCGTGCAGGGCCGCCATCGTCTCTTCGATCGGAGTCTCATCGTCCCAGCGGTGGATCTGGTACAGGTCGACGTGGTCGGTCCCGAGGCGGCCGAGAGAGTTGTCGATCGCGGACAGGATGTGGCTGCGTGACAGGCCCCGGTCCGTGGGCCCATCGCCCATTGGGAAGTAGACCTTGGTCGCGAGTACGTAGTCGTCGCGCCGCCTGAAGAGCTTGCGAAGGAGGCGGCCGGTGATCTCCTCGCTTCCTCCGTCCGAGTACATGTCGGCGGTGTCGAAGAACGCCACGCCGGCCTCGACGGCTCTCCGGACGATCGGCTCGGCCTCGTCCTCGGGCAGCATCCAGCGGCGTGAGGGGGGATCGCCGTAGCTCATCATGCCGAGGCAGATCCGGGAGACCTTCAAGCCCGACGAGCCCAGCTCCGTGAAGTCCATTCAGCCCTCCGCCGTTCGTTCTCGGTGGACGGCGACGGCCGCGACGACCAATCCGACACCGAGGAGCTCGGTCGGCGTGGGGATCTGGGCAAGGACTACGACGCCCACGACCGTGGCCGTCGCCGGGAGGAGAGAGACCATCAGGGAGTAGGTCGCGCGGCTCATCCTCGCCATCGCGAGCTGGTCGCAGACGTAGGGGATGACCGAGGAGGAGATCCCGACGCCGATGCCCGCCGCGATGGCGACGGGGTCGAGCAGCACGGGCGCGACGAACCAACCGCCGACCGGGGTGACGGCGAGCGTCGCGACGAGCATCGCGGCGCCGAGCCCGTCGATCCCGCTCACCTCCCTGCTCTGCGCGACGCGGTGCGCCAGGACGATGTAGAGGGCGAACAGCGCCGCATTCGCGAAGGCGAAGGCAACGCCGAGCGGCTCACCGGCGATCCGAACGTCCGTGAGGAGGTAGACGCCGCAGACTGCCGTCGCGAGCGCGGCGGCGTTTCTCGTCGTCCGCATGCCGAGCGCGGCGAGCGCGATCACCGGGAGGAACTCGATCGCAGCCACCGTCCCGAGCGGCAGGCGGTCGATGGAGATGTAGAAGCAGCCGTTCATCGCTGCGAGAACCGCGCCCATGGCCACGACGGTGCGCCGCCCGCTCCGGCTGAGCAGGGCGAACGCGCGCCAGGGCCGCCGCCACAGAGCGAAGACCGCTGCTGCGGAAGCGATCCGCAGCCAGGCGACGCCCAACGGCTCGACGCGTGCGAAGAGCAGGACAGCGAACGCGGGCCCAAGGTAGTGGAAGATCGCGCTGCCGACGAAGAAGCTTTCCGGTGGTGCGGTCGCCGCAAGGCGTCTGAGCCCGGCTCGACCCCCGGGAATGGCGACCGCTTGCTGCATGACGAAATGGTCACGGCGCCGTGCGCCGTGTGCCACACTCAGACCAAGCCGTTTTCGCTTCAGCGCCTACGAAGCAAAGGAGTACAGCGTTGCTGACCAACGAAAACCAGCTGCTCGACGAGATCAACCGTCGTCTGCTCGAAGAGCTGCAGGCGGATGCACGGGTGACGATCGCCGAGCTCGGGCGCCGCATCAACCTGTCGGCGCCGGCGGTGGCCGACCGGGTCCAGAGGCTCGAACGCGCCGGCGTGATCACCGGCTATCACGCGGAGGTCGATCCGAAGTCGATCGGGTTTCCGATCGCCGCGGTCGTACGGGTTCGGCCGACCACCCGCCAGCTTCAGAAGATCCCCGAGCTCGCCCGAGAGATTCCCGAGGTCGTCGACTGCCATCGGATTACCGGGGAGGACTGCTTCTTCGTGAAGCTGCACCTCAGGTCGATGGACGATCTCGAGGCGATCCTCGACCGTTTCATCGTTCTCGGCCAGACGACCACGTCGATCATCCACTCCTCACCCGTGACCGGCCGTCCGTTGCCGCTCGACACTGGCGGTTAGAAGCGCCGCGCCGTACAGTCCAGGCGACGTGAAAGCCAGGAGCGACTGGTCGTTCATCCCGCGCGTCCTCTACGCGGATCCGGCCAACCGCTACGTCGCCGGCTTCGGCCCGCCGTGGCGGCGCACGCTCGCGGCGGTCGTCGACTGGGGTCTCATCTACGTCTCGTTCGTGATCGTCTCGATCCCGCTCGGAACGCTGCAGGCGATCGGCGCTGTCTCGCTCGAGGACGGCGACCTGGGTGGAATTCCCGGCGGCATCCTGGTCGTCGTCACGCAGCTGCTGATCCCGGCGCCGGCCGTCGCCTACTTCGCCTTCCTGCTGCCCACCAGCCAGACGCTGGGAATGCGCCTCAGTGACGTGCGAGTCGTCGCGTCCAAAACCGGACGCGGGCCCTCGTTCGCCAGGGCGCTCGTCCGTGGCGTGACCTCGACGATCCTGGCTGCAGCGGTCTACGCCGTCATCCAGTACTCGACGAGCTTCGACAAGCCCACCCTCGACCGGGCTTCGACGTACGCGCTCGACGTGGCCTACGTGCTCGCCGGCGCCGCCTTCCTCTCGGCGCTGACGATGATCGTCACGCCAACGCACCGAAGCCTGGTCGACCGGCTCTTCGGGACCTCCGTTCTCGACGACCTCGAGGCGGTTGCGCCCCACATGGGCCCATGGGGCCCGGTCGACACCTTCGACCTGTCGAACCGGCGTCCAGAGGCGGGGTAGGCACAAAACGCCACGTCCCGTGAACCTGAGAGTCCACGGGACTCGAGGGCCGTGAAGTCCACGCGTATCGGGCCGAGCGACTTCGATTGCGTCCAGCGGAGCGCGGCTACCTGCGGCGAGTCGCCGATGTGGTCCGCACGCGAGCAGGCGCTCTACTGGACCGACAACCTTGGCGGGGGGATCCACCGCCTGGACCCAGAGGGCGGGAGCGACCAGGCTTTCGCGCTTGGCCAGAACGTGATGGACATTGGCCTGCGGGAAAGTGGTGGGCTCGTGCTCGCGCTCGCCAAGCAGCTCGCCTTCTACGAGCCTGGAGGCGAGCTCGAGCTGCTTATGAGCGTCGAGCACGACCAGCCGCATAACCGCTTCAACGACGGCAAGGTCGACCGCCGCGGCCGCTACTGGGCCGGCACGATGAACGACATCGACTGGGACAAGCCCGCCGGCTCGCTCTACCGTCTCGACCCAAGCCTCGAGCTAAGTCGACTACAAGGTGCGGTGGTCTGCGCCAACGGGCTCGGCTGGAGCCCCGACGATCGCACCTTCTACTTCGGCGAAAGCTTCCGCTACGCGATCTTCGCTTACGACTTCGACTCCGACGCCGGCGCCCTCTCGACTCGGCGCGTGTTCGCGACGGTCGACCGGAACAGCGGGGCGTTCCCGGACGGGCTGACGGTGGACGCCGACGGCGGCGTTTGGAGCGTGCAAAACGGAGCTGGCCGAGTCGTGCGCTACGCCCCCGACGGCGAGGTCACCCACGAGGTCGAAGTGCCGGTTCCCCAGCCGACGAGCTGCATCTTCGGCGGACGCGACCTGGACGTCCTCTACATCACAACCTCGCGGGAGAACATGACCCCCGAGCAGATCGGGCGCTACCCGCTGTCGGGAAGTGTGTTCGCCGTGCGACCCGGCCCGAACGGTGTGCCCGAGCCGCTGTTCGCAGGGTAGGAAGGGGTTGCTACCGCCCCGGCCGCCAACCGCTGACCCGTTTGAAGCGCTCGTTGGAGACGTGCTCGCCGTCCCGGCAGACGTTGTAGAGGCCGCTCGGAAGCGCGAGCGCCGCTACGAGCGCGCGCCCGGCGTCCGCAACATGCAGGGTCGAGTCGTAGCGCAGGTTCGGCAACTCGTTGCCCGTGCCGGGACCGTCGAGTAGGCCGAGGCGCAAAACGACGCCGCGCCGGCCTGCGGCTGCGAACCGAGCGGTCTGCTCCTCGGCCACGAGCGCCGAGCGTAGGTGCTCGGGCACCTGACCCAGCGGCGTCTCCTCGTCGACCACTCCTCCCGCTGGGTAGAGGAAGGTGATGCTCGGCTGAAGGTACGCCGCGGTCTCAGAAGCGAGCGCAGCGTCGACGAGGAGCCGTGAGGCCTCGGCTCGCAGGCGGTCGTTCTCTCGCCAGGCTTCCCTCTCGCCGGCCTTCCGACCCGGCGGGATGTGAGTGGCAAGGTGCAGGATTGCCGCAGCAGCGTCGGCGGCGCCCGCGAGCGCAACCGGGTCGAACAGATCGAGCTCGGTCGGCGCCGGAGCATCGATCTCGTGACCCTCTGCGCGAAGGAGCGGAATCGTCGCCCGGCCGAGGACACCGATTCCGCCCGTCACCAGGAGACGCACTCTTGCCTCACACGCCTACGCGGGTCTTGTCCTCCAGCACTTGCCGCCTCAGCGCCTCCGCAAACGATGAGTCGCAGACAATGTCCTCGAGCTCGATCTCCTCGGAATCGAGCCGCTGCAGCCTGAGGTGGTCGTGGCCGTCCGGGCCATGCAGGACCAGGCCGGCAGCGAAGAAGCCCAGCTCGTTCAGCTCGGCCGCCGCCTTGTCGACGTCGCTTGCGGCCACTAGATCGATGTCGGCGTAGACGACGTCGACGTGCCGCGAGAGCAGGTCGCGCACAGCCCGCCTCAGGGCCGTGCCGGTTTCAGCGTCCCAGCGCCGGAGCCGCAGGAAGCCGAGCGAGCGCGCGTCGTCAGCCTCGGCCGTCACCAATTCGCCCTCGAGCGGAGCCGGCTCGGTGCGCGCCTCCAGCGGGAGCCCGACGTTCGCGTAGACCTGCTCGAGCAGCTCGCGGTAGGGAGCCGGCAATGCCGCTTGACGAGGGCGTGGGTCAAAGGGCCTGTAGGAGCGCAGCGTGGCCGTCCTTCGTGTCGGTCCCTCGCCGCCCAAGCCGCGCATTGTCGTCTGCGCCGGGACCATCCCAAGCTGAAGCGCCGTCTCCCGGTAGCCGTGCGAGCGCTCGGCGCGCTGACTGAAGGGGTGAATGGTGACGGCATCCCCGAAGACAGAAGCGAGGCCGCGCTCACGTACCGCGTCGAGCGTGCGCTCGAACAGCCGGCCGAACAGACCCAGGCCGCGATAGGCGGAGTGGACGACCGCGGCGCCGGTCTCGGCGGACGGAACACCAGGAAGCGGCATCAGGGCGTGGTGCCCGATTACGCGCCCGTCGTGGACTGCGATCGTCGACAGCAACTCGCCCGACGCGAGCGCAGCCATCAGGTATCGCGGCCGGTAGAAGTCCGCATGCACGTAGCTCAGGTGGTAGTTCTCGTAGAGGAGCTGGGCGATCGCCTCAGCGTCCTCTGGCGTTGCCGCCCTCACCCCGATCGCGTCGGCGGTCTCTCCGCCAGCTCGCGCGAGCTGCGGGGCAGCCTCGATGTGGTGCCGCTTCGCGTATCCATCGCCACTCGAGCGCACGGAGACATCCGCCGCCAGGCGCTTTCCCTCGGAACCGAGGTTCAGGAGCCGCAGGTTTTGGGCGTCAGCTGCGAGGGCTGCGAGCGGCTCCGGCAACGGCCCCAAATCGCCTCCGGCGCTCGTCAGCGGCAGGCCCCAGTCGTGCACGGTGACGTGGACGAGATCGGCGTCCGCCTCGAGCGTCACCTCGATCTCCCCCAGATCGTCATCCGGGTAGGCGTTGTCGAGAGTGAAGCTGACGAGGCCCGCCACGATCCTGTCCAGCCGCACCGCATCCTGTGCGGAGATTCCGGTCGCGGCCGCAAATGCGGGCAGGAGAGCCAGGACGAGCGGCTCCGCGCTCGCGTCGCTCAGGACGGTGGCCTTCACCCTGGACACGGCAAAAGGCGATCTTAGAGGCCGCCTTCGGGCTGCTTCTCTCTCGCTCCAATCGCGAGAGGAGGTGGCCTCCTCAAATGCCAAGTCCTGCGAACCCGAAGGCCCACAGGACTTGACGAGGCCACCGTCTCACACTGATCGACGCCCGTCAAGTGGGAACCGTCACTCCTCCAAGGCGAGCAGGTCCTCGATGGTCTCGCGCCTGCGGATGACCTTCGCCTGGCCGTCCGAAACGAGCACCGCCGCCGGTCGCGGAACGCCGTTGTAGTTCGAGCCCATGCCCAGGGTGTACGCCCCAGTGGCCGGGACCGCGAGGACGTCTCCGCGCCGCGGCTGGGGCAGCTCCACGCGCTCGATGAGGACATCGCCCGACTCGCAGTGCTTCCCGCAGACCGAGAAGACGCCGCTCCTGAGCTCATCCGCCCGGTTCGCCAGCAGCGCTGTGAACTGCGCTCCGTAGAGCTGCGGGCGCGGATTGTCGGACATCCCCCCGTCGATCGCGACGTAGGTGGTCTTCTCACTCGCCCGCTTGACCACGCCGACGCGGTACAGCGTCATCCCTGCCCGCCCAACCAGCGACCTGCCCGGCTCGAAGATCAGTCGCGGCATCGGCAGGGCGTGCAGTTGCCAGGCACGGGAGACACGGTCCATGAGGGCGGCGACGAACTGCCCAGCCGTCGGGGCCGCCTCGCCCTCGACATACTGGATCCCGAGCCCGCCGCCGAGATCGACGACGCTCGGCGTCCAGCCGAGCTCGGCGCGGCACTCGGCCGAGAAGCCGGCCAACCAATCGACCGTCATCCGCGCTGCACCGGTCTCCAGGAGCTGAGAGCCGATGTGCACATGCAGCCCGGCGACGTCGAGCCCGGCGTCTCGGGCAAGCGCGAGGGCCTCCAGCGTCTGCTCCGGCGGCAGTCCGAACTTCGAGCCGTGGTGTGCGGTCTTGATTGCCTCGTGCGTCTCCGCGTCGATCCCCGGAGTGGCGCGCACCAGCACGCGCGAGGCGCCCGCCGCGGCCGCGCGCTCCACCTCGTCCAGCGCGTCCAGCACGACGAAGGCGACGCCCGCCTCTGCCGCGGCTCGAAGCTCCTCCTCGCTCTTGTTGTTCCCGTGGACGACGATCCGTTCGCCCGGGACGCCGGCGCGAAGCGCGAAGGTCAACTCGCCGAAGGTTGAGACGTCGGCGCCGAGGCCTTCCTCGGTGAAGAGACGAAGCAGCGCGAGGTTCGGAAACGCCTTCACGCCGTACGCGACAAGCGCCTCGGGAGCAGCGTCGAGGTAGGCGCGGGCCTGCGAGTGCAGCGTCTGCTCGCAGTAGACGACGAGCGGAGTCCCGAACTCGTCCGCGAGCGCAGAGGCACGCATTCCGCCGACCGTCAGCTCGCCGTTCGCGACGGCCGCCGATGCCGGGAAGACGTCTAGAGAACGGGCCGTGATCGGGGAAGTGTGGCCGAGTTTGCGACGTCGCAGCGTACAATCAGGCAACGATGATCGAGTTTCACCTCGACGCGCGTTCCGGTGTGGCCACCTATCTCCAGATCGTGCAGCAGGTCAAGGAGTCCCTCCGTCTGGGCCTGCTCGACGTCGGCGACAAGCTGCCTACCGTTCGCGAGGTCGTGGCCGATCTCGCGATCAACCCCAACACGGTCGCCAAGGCGTACCGCGATCTCGAGCGCGAGGGCCTCGTCGCGGCGCGTCCGGGTCGAGGGACCTTCATCATCGGCACTCTTGCCCCGCCCTCGTTGCAGCACCACGATGCCCTGCGGCACGAGCTCGAGCGCTGGCTGGCCGCGGCCGTGCAGGCCGGCCTCGACGAAGAGAGCATCCGCGCCCTGATCTCGACCACCCTCCGGGAGGCGCTGGTTCGAAAGGTCGCATGACCGCCGCGCTGGAGACTCGTGCTCTGGGGAAGCGGTTTCGCCGAGGTTGGGCCGTTCGCGACTGCACGCTATCGATCCCCGAGCAGGCGATCGTCGGGCTCGCGGGACCGAACGGCGCAGGGAAGTCCACGCTCCTCGCGCTTGCCGTCGCACTGCTCGCTCCGACGGAGGGCTCTATCACCGTGCTCGGCCGCGATCCTCGGCGCGACTCGGACGCACTCGGTGAGATCGGCTATGTCGCACAGGACGCGCCCCTCTACCGCTCGTTCACCGTCGGTGAGACGCTCGACTTCGCGCGAAGGACGAACGCCCACTGGGACGCTTCGGTCGCAACTGGCTCGCTCGCGCGCCTGGCGTCGAACAGCCGCGTGTCGGCCCTCTCGGCGGGCGAGCGAGCGCGCCTCGCTCTCGCGGTCGCGTTGGGGAAGCGTCCACGGCTGCTCCTGCTCGACGAACCGTTCGCGCGCCTAGATCCCAAAGCGGGCCGTGAGTTCCTCCAGATGCTGATGGACGGCGTGGCGGAGACGGGCGCGACCGTCGTCGTCGCCTCGCACGTAGTCGCCGACCTCGAGCGGATCGCCGACCACATCGTCCTCCTCAGCGACGGGGGCGTCCGGCTCGAAGGAAACGTGGAGGAGTTGCTCGCCTCGCACCGCTTGCTCACGGGCAGCAGCCGCCCGCTGGGGCGGATCGGCGGCGTCAGCGAGATCGTCCGCGAGCGGCACAGCGGCCGGCAGATGACGCTTCTCGCCCGGCTGTCGGCGCCGGTGGCCGACCCCACGTGGTCGGTCGACCAGATCGGGCTCGAGGAGTTGCTGCTCGCCTACATGGCCCCCGAGCGGCTCCCGAAGCCCGCGCCCCAGGAACGGAGGCGTCTGCGATGGCATGGGTGACCTGGCGGCAGAACCGCATCCAGCTCATCGCCGGCGGAACGGTGCTCTTGGCGGTCGCCCTCCTGGCGTTCGCCACCGGGCCGGGGATCCGCGCCGCGTTCGACCAGCAGGACGTCGCGTCGTGCCTGCCGCCGGCCTCGAGGTCGGGCTGCGAGATCATCGTCCGACACTTCCAGACTGAGCATGACACCCTCGTCCTCGTCGCCCGCTACCTCGTCTTCCTCCCGGCGCTGATCACGGTCTTCGTCGGGGCTCCGCTCCTGGCTCGCGAGCTCGAGCACGGGACGTACCGGCTCGCGTGGACGCAGGGGATCAGCCGGCGGCGCTGGCTGCTCTCGCAGACTCTGCTGCTGTCGGCCGCGACGGTGCTCGGTGCGCTCGCGCTCAGCCTCATCGTCATGTGGTGGCGGCTGCCGTTCGACCGGCTCGACGGGCGCATGAGCCCCAGCCGCTTCGAGCTCGAAGGCGTCGTTGTCCCGGCCTACGCCGTGTTCGCCCTCGCCCTCGGCGTGTTTTCCGGGGCACTCCTCCGTCGGACGGTCCCGGCGATGACGGCTGCGCTTGCGGCGTTCGTGGCGGTTCGCCTCGCGGTCGCGACCTTCCTCCGGCCGCGGTATCTCGCTCCTGAGCACGACACTGCAACGGGGTTGACGCCGAACACGCACGCGCACGACTGGGTGCTCAGCAACTCGCTCGTCGACGCTCTCGGCCGACAGATCTCCACAGCGAGGGAGAACCTCGCGATCGAGCATGCACAGGCGGCGCGCATCGACGTGCAGGAGTATCTGATCGCGCTCGGCTGGCGGCGCGCCGTCTCCTTCCAGCCGGCCGACCGGTTCTGGACGTTCCAGGCGATCGAGGCGGGGATCTTCCTCGGCCTCGCCGCGCTGATCGTCATCGCGACGCTCCGGCTCGTCCAGCGAACGCCCGCGTGAGCCCGGACTCGCTCGACCGCTCGGAGCTGCTCCGCCGGCTCGGGCTCGCCGCGGCGGGCGTCTCCTTGCCG
>JBKPGE010000158.1:0-10583 GCA_046729215.1 Actinomycetota bacterium
GCCGTGCACCTCGCCGAGGTTGAGCGCCTCGTCCCAGGCGCGCCGGCACGCGGTCAGCAGATCACGAGGGACCGACTCGGAGTGCTCGATGTTGCCCACCGCCGCGCGGTGCATCGACATCACGCCGAGCATCGCGCCGGCGTTCGGCCCGTGGCCCGCAAAAGCGCCCATCCGCGCGGCGATCTCGGCCGACTTGCGGTAGGCGCGGCCGGTCATCAGCGCCGTGATCGCGGCTGCGTAGGCGCGGCCCTCGTCGGAGTCGTACGGCAGGCCACGCGCCATCAGCAGCGCGCCGAGGTTCGCGTAGCCGAGCCCGAGCTGGCGGTAGGCCTTCGCGTTGCGCTCGATCTCGGGCGTCGGGTACGACGAGTAGCCGACCAGGATCTCCTGCGCGAGGAAGACGACGTCGACCGCGTGCTCGAACGCCTCGACGTCGAGCTCGCCGTCCTCGCGGCGAAACTTGAGCAGGTTCAGCGAGGCGAGGTTGCAGGCGGAGTCGTCGATCGACATGTACTCCGAGCACGGGTTCGACGCGTTGATCCGCGACGTGTTCGGCAGCGTGTGCCACTTGTTGATCGTCGTGTCGTACTGGACGCCGGGGTCGGCCGAGCGCCAGGACGCATCGGCGATCTGGCGCAGCAGCTCCTTCGCCTTCGCCGTGTCAACGACGGCGCCGTCGGTGCGGGCGGTCAGGTTCCAGTCGCCGTCGTTCTCGGCCGCCTCCATGAAGGCATCGGTGACGCGCACCGAGTTGTTCGCGTTCTGGTACTGGATCGAGGCCCAGTCACTCGAGTCGAGCGACATGTCGTAGCCGGCCTGCTCGAGGACGCGCGCTTTCTCCTCCTCGTGCGCCTTGCACCAGATGAACTCCTCGATGTCCGGGTGGTCGACGTCGAGGACGACCATCTTGGCCGCGCGCCGCGTCTTGCCGCCGGACTTGATCGTCCCGGCCGACGCGTCGGCGCCGCGCATGAAGCTGACCGGCCCACTCGCGTGGCCGCCCTTGGAGAGCTGCTCCTTCGAGGAGCGCAGCTTGGAGAGGTTGACGCCCGAGCCCGAGCCGCCGCGGAAGATGATCCCCTCGCGGCGGATCCAGTCCAGGATCGACTCCATCGAGTCGTCGATCGAGAGGATGAAGCACGCCGAGCACTGCGGGCGCTCTTCGAAGCCGACGTTGAACCAGACCGGGCTGTTGAAGGCCGCGAGTTGGTTGACGAGGATCGCCTTCAGCTCGTCTTCGAACGCGAGCGCCTCTTCCTCCTCCGCGAAATAGCCGCCGTCGCGCCCCCAGCGACCGATCGTCGTCACGATGCGGCCGATCATCTGCTTGACGCTCGTCTCCCGCTCCGGCGAGCCCAGCCGCCCGCGGAAGTACTTCTGGCTGACGATGTTCGTGGCCGTCTGCGACCAGAACTTCGGGAACTCGACGTCCTTCTGGTCGAAGGCGGGCTTGTCCTTTCCGGGGATGAAGGCGTCGCGAAGCTCCCATTCGATCTCTGCGAACGGGTCGCGCCCGGGGATGGTGAACAGGCGGCGAACGCCTAGCTTCGCGTCCTGGTCGGCGACGGAATCGGGAGTCTGAATCTTCTCGGCGGATGCCATGCGATTACCTCCGGACAGCTTAGTTTCGGACTCGCTCCCGGGGCTTAGGCGCTCCGCGGGCGGACCAGCCAATCTAGAAACGGGGTCGGACGGATTAGCTCAGCGGCTGCGGCGGGCCTGCACCTTGCGGGCAACAAGCCCCGTGGCGCCGGCGGCCATGAGCAGAAGCGCGAGCCCTGCGAGGATGATCAACGGGAGCGGAATCGAGTTCGCGTCGTTCGTCCCGGTGCTGAGAACGGCCGAGATCGGCCCCTCGTCGCGAGGCCCGGACGTGGTGTCGGCCTTGGGCTGCGGCTCACGCTCGGAGTTGGGGCTCTCGTCGCTTCCCGTGGACGTCTTCTCGGGCGGAGCGGTGTTGCCCCGGTTGGCGCTCTGAATGGCGCGAGCCTGCATTGCCTCGTCGATCCGGTCCTCGAAGTCGCTGTAGGCGCGGATGTCCTCCGGTACATGCTTGCGCGCCGCCTCGAGGCAGCTGGCTGAATAGACGCCGTCGATCCGCCCGTTGTCGACCCAGTCGTCGAGCACGCGCTCCCAGCACGGCTTGGCGGCCTGAGCGGCAGGGGCGGCTAGCGCAAGCGACGCGGCTGTCGCGGCCACGATGGTTGCGGCAACGGCGGCGAGCGATCGAGCAGGAGGAAATGACGTCATGCCCGACATAGACAACAGTGTGACAGGAGTCTTTACCAGCATGGTGATCCCAACCTCAAGCCCGTGTAAACCGTTTGTTAGGGGCCACCGCAGGCTCCTTCGGTGGTAGCTTCGCCGTCGATGCACGCGGGCCTCCTACGCGGCGCCGCCGCACCAGGCCCGGCGTTGTTGCTTGGCTCCGGCGTCCTCGTAGCGTTCGCGCTCTTCGCGGGAGACGGATCGTCATACGGCTCCCTCGTGTGGATCGGCGCACTCGCGCTCCTCGCCGCCGGAGTCGTGCTTGCGCTCAGCCTCTGGGGAGTGCTTCCCTGGCCGCGCCTGGATCGCCCCGGCCTCGCTTGTGTCGTCCTACTCGCGGCGCTCGTCGTCTGGATGGGGCTCTCGGTGGTCTGGTCAGTGGCGCCCGATCGCTCATGGGACTATGCGAATCGAGGGTTCGTCTACCTCGCCTTTCTCGTCATCGGCCTGGTTGTGGGCGCCGGAGACCGGCGAGCCGTTCAGGCGGCCGCCGGTGGGCTTGCCGCTCTGCTCGCCGCGGTCCTGGTCTGGGCGCTGGCCGGCAAGGTCATCCCGAGCCTGTTTCCGGACGGAGCGCGAATTGCGCGGCTCCGGGAGCCGATCGGCTACTGGAACGGGCTCGCGCTCCTGGCGGCGATGGCGCTCCCCGTGGGTCTCTGGCTGGCCGTCCGGCGTGAGCACCATCGGATCCTGCGGGCTGCGGCGGTGGTGCTGCTCTTCCTCAGCGCGGTCACGCTGCTTCTGACGTACTCGCGGGGTGGAGTCGTCGTGGCGCTGGTCACCCTCACGGCATACATGGGGCTCACTCGCCTCCGGGTCGAGGCGATCGCGGCCCTCGTCATCTCGATGCCTCCCGCGATCGCCCTCGCCTTCTGGGCGTTTTCGGAGCCGGGCCTCGTCGAGAACCTCCAGCCCTACGATGACCGGGTGCGCGCCGGCGGGTTCTTCGGCGTCTTCCTCGTCCTCGGCGCAGCCCTCGCGGGAGCGGTCGCCTATGTCGTCGCGGGTCGTGAGGAGGACTGGCGGCCGCGTTTCCGCTGGAACCTCTCGGGGCCGCGGCTCGCGGGCGGCGCCGCGGCCGCGCTCTTGGTTGTGGTCCTCGCCGCCAGCGGCGGTCATCCCGTCGACTGGGTGCGCGACGGCTTCAGCGAGTTCACGAACCCGGCGAGCGGAGCCGAGTCGGGGCCGGGACGCCTCGGCAACGTGAGCTCCAACAGCCGCTGGACCTGGTGGGAAGAGGCGTGGACGATGTTCGAGGACGATCCGGTCGGCGGGACAGGCGCGGCGTCCTTCGCGATCGCACGCAGACCGATTCGGACCAACACGACCGTTGCCACGGAGCCGCACAACCTCGCGCTCCAGTTCCTCGGCGAGACGGGAATCCTTGGCTTCCTGCTCTTCGGCGGAGCCGTCGTCGCCGCCGGCCTGGGCGTCATCGGGGCGATCCGGCGGCTGGACGAGCCCGACGCCGCCGCCGCGACAGCGCTCGCCTTCGCACTCCTGGCCTATCTCCTCCACGCCCTGATCGATTACGACTGGGACTTCGTCGCCCTAACAGCCCCAACGCTGCTGCTCCTTGGCATCCTGCTCGCAGCCGGGCGAGCGACGCGGCTGCGCTTCCGGGCTCCGGTCTGGGCGGCCGGCGCCGTCCTCGTCGCCGCCGCGGCGGTGTTCTCGCTGACGGCGCCGTGGCTCGCTGCACGAGACGTCGCGGACGCGTACGCGGCGCTCGACCGCGACGAGATCGGCCAAGCCCTCGACGAGGCGAAAAGCGCTCGGGCACTGAACCCGCTCGCAATCGAGCCGCTGTTTGCGACTGCCGCTGCCGAGGAGGCTCGAGGCGACGATCGCGCCGCGCTCGAGCGCTACGTCCAGGCGGTCGACCTCCAGCCGAAGAACTGGCGCACCTGGTACGAGCTCGGCCGCTTCGAGCTCGGCACCGGGCGGGAGGTGCGCGGTATCCGGCACCTGAGGCGGGCTCGTGAGCTCGACCCGCTCGGGCCGGCGAACGACCTCCTCGCGTCGCGGGGCCTGTGAGGCGCCACGGCGATCTGCTCTTCGGCGCCGCAGCGGCGGCGCTCGCTCTCGTCGCGGCCGCGGTGTTCCTGAAGCTGTGGGATGCCGACCTCGGCGTCCCGTTCGACTACTCCGGAGACACCGTCCTGAACCTGACGCTCGTCAAGACGGTGATGGAGCACGCCTGGTACCTGCACAACCCCGACCTGGGAGCCCCGCACGGGCAAGATCTCTACGACTACCCGGTCGCGAGCGCCGACACGCTCGCCCTCTTCTTCTTCCGGCTCGGTGGGCTCTTCGCGGAGAACCCCGCGTCGGTGATGAACGTCTTCTACGTCCTGACGTTCCCGCTGACGGCGGTGACGGCGTTCCTCGTGCTGCGGCGACTACCGGTATCCCGCGGGATCGCGCTGGTCTGCGCCCTGCTCTACACGCTGCTCCCGTACCACTTCCTGCGCGGCGAGGTGCATCTGTTCCTCGCGGCGTACTACGCGGTGCCAGTCGCCGCCTATCTCATGATCGCCGTGTTCCGCGGAGACCAGATGTTCGGACGCTGGCGTCCGACGCTCATTACGGCTGCGCTCTGTGTAGTGGTCGCCGCGGCCTCCGGCTCGTTCTACTACTCGGCGTTCACGGTCTTGCTCGTCGTCGTCGCGGCGCTCCTGCGCTTCGTGTCCGAGCGAGACCGGGAGACGCTCGTGGCGGGTGGAGGGATCGTCGCGCTGATCCTGGCGGTGTCTCTGGTGCAGCTGGGACCGACGATCGTCTACCGGATCGACCATGGCACGAACGACCAGGTCGCGAAGCGCTACTGGTTCGAGAGCGAGGTCTACGGCCTCAAGATCACCAATCTCCTACTGCCCGTCGACCACCATCGCATCGGCGCCCTCGCGCGTCGGAAGGCGGAGTACGGGCAGCAGATCCCGCAGACCGAGGGGCAGGTGGCGACGCTCGGCGTCGTCGCCTCCGTTGGGTTTCTCTGGCTGATCGGCGTCGCGCTGGCCGCGTGTGTGGGCGCGGGGCGGCGGTATTCGCTGGGCCTCCACGGCGGGCTCGCGGCGCTCACCGTCGTGTCCGTCCTGTTTGCGACGACCGGGGGCTTCTCGACGCTGCTCGGCGTCGTCTGGCCGCAGATCCGGTCCTGGAACCGCATCTCGGTCTTCATCGCGTTCTTCGCGCTCGCTGCGGTGGCGCTCCTGCTCGAGACGCTGCGCCTGGCGCTGGATCGGCGGCGAGTCCCGGCGGTCGTCTTTCCGGCGGTGCTCGCAGTGGTCCTGGCCGTGGGCGTTTTCGACCAGACGGCGCCGGCCTACGTCCCCGCCTACGACGCGCTCAAGAGCGCCTACCGAAACGACCAGGAGCTCGTCGCGTCAATCGAGAACCAGCTACCCGCGGATGCAAGTGTCGTCGAGCTTCCTTACGAGCCGTTTCCGGAGCCCTCGCTGGGCGGCCGAGCTCCCTACGACTCGGCCAAGCCCTACCTCCACTCGCACGATCTGCGCTGGAGCTGGGGCGCCATGCGTGGCCGTCCCGAGGACTGGGCCGCGACGATCGCCGGCAAGCCGGCGGCACAAGTGGTGCCCGCCGCCCGACAGGCGGGGTTCTCCGGGATCCTCCTCGACCGCGTCGCGTATGGCCCCGCGGCAGCCTCGGTCCAAGCAGACTTCGGGAAGGTGCTTGGATCACAGCCCGAGCCGAGCTCCGACGGACGGTATGTCTTCTTCAGGCTTTAGGCCGTCCGGACTACGCGACGACGATGGCTAGTTGCGCGCCCATGAGGTCACGCACGCGGAGGCCGTCGAGCGGCCCGACGATCTTGATCCGCAGGTCGCGAGCGAGGCGCAGCGCCTCACCGCGGTAGCCCGGGCGGTACATGACGACGCTGCGCATGTAGTTCGTGCGTTTGGCGTTGCCGACTCCGCCGACCGAGTACCCGCGAACCTGCAGGCGCGAGGCGGCTTCGTGCGCGGCGCCGGTGACTCCATTGCCGTTGAGGACAAGAACGGACGTGTCCGAGCGGTCGAGGCGCGCGGCCGAGGATCCGATCTTCGGCTTTTTCGACGGTGTGGCGGGGGCGCCGATGGTGCGCTGACGGGCCGCGTCGCGCATCTTTTCCGAAAGCGGCTTGCCAAGGACCGCGACGCCTGCGACGAGGAGAATGACGAGCTCAACCGCAGCGACCGCGCTCGCGACGAGGGTCGCGGTGCGCCAGGGACGAACCAGTGTGTCGACGGCTGCGGGCTGCTCCACGGGCGGACGCCTTTTTCGCCCGAAGGCCGCACTATCCTCCCGCCGTGTTCGTGACGTTCGAGGGCATCGACGGGTCGGGGAAGACGACGCAGGCCGAACTCCTCGCGAAGTGGCTGAAGGATGCGGGCCGCACGGTCGTCGCAACCCGGGAGCCCGGAGGCACGCCGCTGGGTGAGCGCGTGCGTCAGTTGCTGCTCGACGGGGACGCGATGTCGGCCTGGTCGGAAGCTGCCCTCTTCGTCGCGGCGAGGTCGGAGCTGGTCGAGCGCGTGATCGCGCCGGCGCTTGAAGCGGGCTCCGAGGTCATCAGCGACCGCTACCTCGACTCCTCCCTCGCGTACCAGGGCGTGGCGCGGGGCCTGGGCGTCGAGGAGGTTCTCGCGCTGAACATGGAGGCGATCCGCGGCCTGCTTCCGGACGTCACGTTCCTGCTTCTGGTCGACGTGGAGGAGGCAGGCATGCGCTCGACTGCTGCACGGGACCGGATCGAGCGCGAAGGTGACGCCTTCCTCCGCGCCGTCGACACTGGCTACCGGCAGATCGCCGAGCGGTTCCCGGAGCGCATCGTGACGATCGAAGGCGACCGGCACGTCAAGGAGATCGCCGAGGAGGTTCGTGAGCACGTTCGAGAACGTGCCTGAACAGGCTGAGGCGAAGGGCCTGCTGATCGCGGCGCTCGGGGAAGGGCCTGCGCACGCGTACCTCTTCCACGGGCCGGCCGGGGTTGGGAAGCGTGCCACCGCACTGGCGTTCGCCGCCGACCTGCTCGGCGAGCACGACCGCGTCTCGCGGCGCGCTCATCCCGACCTGTACGTGCTCGAGCCTCTAGGGGACCAGATCCGCATCGATGCGATCCGGGAGCTGCGCCACGACCTGCACATGCGCCCGTTCGAGGCGCAGCGCCGCGTGTACCTCCTGTTCGGCGCGCACCTCATGAACGAGGAGGCGGCGGATGCGCTACTCAAGGATCTCGAGGAGCCGCCGCCCTACGCCGTCATCGTGCTCGTAGCGGACGACGTCGGCCCGATGCCGGAGACGATCCGCTCGCGCTGTCAGCCCGTTCCCTTCCGCCGGCTGTCGGAGCGGGCCGTGCGCGAAGCGATCGCGGAGCGCGCGCCAGGCCTGAGCCCGAACGAGGAGGCGGCGCTCGCCAGAGTTGCCGGCGGACGGCTGGACCGCGTCGACCGGCTGCTCGATCCGAAGGCAGCCGAGCGCCGGACGCAGCTGCTGGAGCTGGCGCGGGCCGTTTATCGCGATCCTGAGTTCGTCCCGGCCGAGGCTGCCAAGGCGGTGGTCGATGCCGCCGGTGAGCGCGCCCGGGAGGCGCGTGCACAGTCGGAGCAGGACCTCGAGGGGCAGGACCTGCCGGATCGCGAGGCCGACCAGCGCCTCAGACGCGCCCAGCGCGGCGCCGAGCGCGAGGAGCTCCTGCTCGCGCTCGAAGAGCTCGCCGCGTGGTATCGCGATCTCGTCGCCGTCGCCGTTGGGGCGCAGCAGGCGGCGATCCACGTCGATCACCTCGACGAGCTGCGCGCAGACGCAACCCAGGAGCGCTCGCCGGCCGCAGAGACAGCCGCCGAGCTCGTCCGCCAAACGTGGCGCGAGCTACAGGAGCTCCAGCTCCAAGCGCCGCTTGCATTCGAAGCGCTGTTCGTGCAGCTGCGGCGGGCGTTCGCCGGATCCCTTGTCGCGGCTTAGCTGCTCTCGGCCGTCTCCTTGAGCCGTTGTAGGGCTGTCCTGTAGCCGAGCTCGAGCATCGGCAGGAATTGCGCCTCCTGGCCGGCGTCGGCGAACTCCACCTCAGCGTTCCAGCGCACCCGTGACGTCCGGTCGCCGTCGGCCTCGACCGCCAGTGTCCCCTCCGAGCGCTTCAGGCCGAGCGGATGCATGGTCTGCCGGTAGCTGTAGCTCCGTTTGTCGTCCGAGAGCTCAGTGATCTCCTCGTGGATCTCGCCGCCCTCCTGGAGCGTGCAGATGCGCCGCATCCCTTCCATGCGTGCCGACGCGATCCCTGGGACCCAGCGCGCAGCGCCGGTCAGGTCGCCGAGGATCGCCCAGGCGTCTTCGGGCGGGCGGTGGATCGGCATCTCGTTGTCGATCGCTGGCATCGTCTCTCCTTTCGTTGCTGGGACGAGGACTAGACCCGGTTCGCGCGAGAATTCATCGCTCGCGCCGATGACTGCCAGGGCGTTTTAGGGTCTCGTGGTCGGAATGGCCGAAGGGACGCTGCTTGCCGCTGCCCGCGGTGGCGATGAACGCGCCTTCGCGCGGCTGACGTCTCCTTACCGGCGCGAGCTCCAGGTCCATTGCTACCGGATGCTCAGCTCGGTGGACGACGCGGAGGATGTCGTGCAGGAGACGATGCTTCGGGCGTGGCGGCGGCTTGCCACGTTCGAGGGTCGCACCTCGCTCCGCCGCTGGCTGTACACAATCGCGACGAACGCGTGCCTGAACCTCCTGGAGCGGCAGCCGCGCCTTGTGCTCCTCCCTACCGGTGAAGCCGCCGAGCAGCCGGCGCTTGCCAGGATCCACTGGCTCGAGCCGTGCCCAGACACGCTGCTTCCCGATCGCAGCCAATCCGATCCACAGGCGCGCCTGGATCTCCGCGAGAGCGTTGCCCTCGCCTTCCTCGCCGCGATCCAGCACCTGCCGGCCAGGCAGCGCGCGATGCTGCTCCTCTTCGACGTTCTGGGCTGGTCGGTGGCCGAGGTCGCGGAGCTCCTCGACACCTCCACTGCGGCTGTGAACAGCGGGCTGCAGCGAGCGCGAGCGAAGCTCGAGACTCAACCTGCACCGCGGCCGAGCGAGGAGGAAGAACGCGCGCTGGTCGAGCGGTTCATCGAGGCGTGGGATCGGGTCGACATTCAGGGGCTCGTCGAGCTACTCCGGGAGGACGCTGTCATGGCGATGCCTCCAGAGCCGGTTTGGTTCGAGGGCCGCGACGCGGTCGGCGAGTTCTTCGCGACGGTCCCGGCCGAGGGCGACCTCTCGCGAATCACGCTCGTTCCGACGCGGGCCAACCTGCGCCCGGCGCTCGCGGCGTATTTCGACGGGGAGGCATACGGGCTCATGGTCTTCGAGATCGGCGACGGCGCGATCGCTGAGATCGTCGGCTTTGCCGACGCGGCGAGGCTCTATGGCCGCTTTGGGCTGCCGGAGAGGTTCGAAGAGCTGCCGTAGTCCTTTTTCTGCTGATACTGGGCGCCGGCGATGATGATCACCGAACGCTCGAAGCGTGTAATTCCGTTTCGCCCCCATGACGCCAAACGGGTCGGCGAGGGCTGCTTCTACCTCGACCTGATCGTCTGGCTGAACGGCGGCGAGATCGAGCTCGGCGACAAGGTCGGCTTCAACTACGGCTGCTACGTCAACGGCTACGGAGGTCTTCGGATCGGCGACCGAACGATCATCGGGCCTTACGCGATGATCCACACAGCGAACCACGAGATGGACCTCGAGCGGCCGATCATCGACCAGGGCTGGACCAAGCGGCCGGTCGAGATCGGCGCCGACTGCTGGATCGGCATGGGCGTCTCTGTCCTGCCGGGAGCACGCATCGGAGACGGGTGCATCATCGGTGCGGGAAGCGTCGTCGTCCCCGGCGAGCTCGAGCCGAACCACGTCGCCGTGGGCAACCCTGCGCGCCCGATCAAGAAGCGCTGATGCGCATCCTCTTCCTTCAGCAGCAGCCGTGCATGAGGGCGTTGAAGTATGCGGCCGCGCTTCGCGCGGCCTATCCGAGCGTCGACCTCGGCTTCGCCTACCAGGGGAGGACGCTGACCGAGTGGTACGGCTCGGGCGACGAGCTGTTCCACCGCTGGTGGAAGATCGGCTCGGAGCCAGGCGAAAACCTCGAGGCCGCCGCCGCGGAGTTTCGGCCTGACCTCATCCACAGCCACAACCTTCCCGACTCACTGACCGTGATCGCCCTCGAGCTGTTCGCTGGACGGATACCGGTGATCCACGACGTCCACGACCTGCAGAGCCTCCGGCGAACGCCCTACGAGAACGGTTTCCCGGAGCCGAGCGAGCCGCTCGCCCTGGAGCAA
>JBKPGE010000159.1:0-9021 GCA_046729215.1 Actinomycetota bacterium
TTCGGCGGTCGCCGCCTTGCCGGACGACTGGAGCGACGTCTACGCCGAGGTCGAGGTGGCGTCGAGCGACTTCCTCGAGCCTGGCGCGCTCCGGCTCGCTCCGTTGAACCCGTCCCGGCCGGACCGTGATCTCGCGTTCCGCTTCCGCGTCGCTCGGAGCTTCGGGTACGGCGCCTCCCCGGACATGGCCCGGCGCTGCCTCCAGCGGCTCGACGAGGCGGAGATCAAGGGCCGCCTCACGGTTCTCTGGGCACTGTCGGACACCAAGGCGGTGGCCACGCAGGGCCCCGTCTGGTACGGACGAGGTGGCCCGGTTTGAGCGCCGAGCCGGTGTCGTGGCTCGTGATCGAGCGCGGCTGGACAGTCGTCGCGGCCGACGGAACGGACGTCGGGAAGGTCGAGGAGGTGGTCGGCGACCCCGAGGACGACATCTTCAACGGCCTTGCTATCTCGACCAGCTTGCTGGGAGCGCCGAAGTATGTTCCGGCTGAGCGGGTGGCGGAGATTGCGGACGGGCGCATCGAGCTCGATCTCTCCCCAGCGGCGGCCGACGAGCTGCAGGAGTACAAGGGGCCGACCGAGTCGGAAGAGCTCCGGCCCTAGGCCGAGCCCCGCGCAGCGCCAACGCCGTCGCACTTTCTGCACAAAGGCGCGCGCGTTTCGTGCGTTCTTCCCCGCTACGATCGCCGTGGGGAGGAGGTAGGGCGAACCTGATCTAAGGGACGCCCGCCGGAGGGCCGCTCGGGTGTCCCGATCAGCCGATGATCGCTCCGAGCTCGCGCGCCAGCGATGCGGCGCCCGCCTTGTCCGCGGCGATCACGAGGCACGTGTCGTCACCGGCTAGCGTTCCGACGACAAGCGGATGGTCGATCCGGTCTAGCGCACGTGCGATCGCCGGCGCTGAGCCCAGCTCCGACTGCACGACGACGATGTTTTGCGCGGCCGTCGCCTGTCGGCCGAACTGCGAGAGCACTGCGGCGAGCGCCTCGCGGGGCTCGGCACGCCGCCCGTCGCGTGCCACCACATAACGCGGTCGGCCGAGCTGGTCTGGGGTCTTCTGCAGACCGAGCTCGCGGATGTCCCGAGACACGGTCGCCTGCGTCGCTAGACACCCCTCGGTGGCCAGGGCTGCAAGCAAGTCGTGCTGGGTTCCGATCCGGCGCCGCGAGACCAGGCTCGTGATCAGACGCTGCCGTTGAGACTTCGCGAACGGACGCGCATCCGACTGCATGAACTGAGAATAGGTTTCCAGGCCGGCGATGCGCGGTAAGTTTCCTCCGTGCTTCGTAAGCTGCTTTGGATCGCGATGTCTGCTCTGGCCGTGGTGGGCGCCCGCAAGCTGGCCGCGCGCGCGTACCGCGTCGCCACGGGCGAAGACCCGCCGGTTCGACAATGAACAAAGGCGATCAGCTCGTCGACCGGGCGGCCGACCGCCTCCGGGCTCTCGCCGACCGCGCGGCCGTCGAGGGTGGAATCGCGGCGAAGTTCGCCGAGCCGCTGGCCGAGGACGCTGCGTTTCTCCGCAGGCTGAAGCCCAGCCTCATCAAGGCGCGAGCCAAAGGAGAGGCGCCGAGCCATCTTCCGCCCGGAAGCTCTGACCCGTTAGCCGAGACCCGACCGCTGATGCCGCCGCAGCCGAAGAAGAAGGGGAACGGACCTAACCCGTACCTCGTGGTCGGCGGGGCGCTCGTGGTCGGGATCGTGCTCGCCAAGCTCATCGACTGGAGAGGCCATGCCCACCCCAGAGACTGAGCAGGGCCTCGGCACGAGCGCGAAGCTCGTCGCCGAGAAGGCGAGCTCGATCGCGCGGCTGGAGCTCGAGCTCGCCTCCCTGGAGCTCAAGAAGAAGGCCGCAGCGCTCGGGGTCGGGATCGGACTGGCGTTGGGCGCCGCCGTCGTGCTGCTGTACGCGATCGGCTTCATCTTCGCGACGATCGCCGCCGGGCTTGCAGAGGTCCTGCCGACCTGGCTGGCATTGCTGATCGTCGGCGTCGTGCTGCTCCTCGTTGCCGGCATTCTCGGATTCTTCGCTGTGCGCTCGTTCGAGCGCGGAACTCCACCCGTCCCGGAACAGGCGATCGATGAGGCTAAGCTCACCTCCCAGGCACTGAAGAGCGATGGCAACCGGTAACAGCCGCACAACCGAGGACGTCCGGCGCGACCTCGAGTCCGAGCGCGAGGGCCTGGCGCACGCCGTCGATTCGCTCCGGGCCGAGGTCAAGGACGCAACTGACGTGGGTGCGAAGCTGGGGTCAAATCTCCCGGCCTTCGGCGCCGCCGCACTGGGCCTCGGTTTCGTGTTGGCCGGTGGCATCGGCGCGACGATGCGTCTGTTCGCCCGCCGCAGCCGCGAGGGTCGCGAGACGGCCCGGTTCGGCCGCTTCTCGATCGTCGATCGCGAGTAGATCCAGCCGGGATCTCGGATTGATCGCCGGGCCGACCACGCCGCAGGCTGAGTGGCCGCGGGCCTCGTGAAGCCGGCCCGGCAATCGGAAGCGACCTACGTCACTCGGAAGCCGCCACGCATCCGTGTGGCATGCGGGTCGCAGATGAACCGATAACGGCCACGGCGAAGGGTCAGCGTCCACGTCCTCGTGCCGCGGAAGCCGACTGCGGTGCGCTTGTTCACGCCTGGGCCGGTCAGATGGAAGTTGTGATGCGTCGAGCGGTCGCGCACGACGATCCGGTAGCGACCACGCCGCAGGGTCTTGACTGCCCGTCCGCTCGCGGTCCGGAGTGAGATCGTCGGCGTCGGGCCCACGGTCGCCGTGAGCTTGGTCACGCGCGAAGGCGGCGGAAGAGGTGGCGGAGGTGGCGGAGGCGGGCCTCCCCCAGTCGTGAAGCCGCCGCGCATCTGCGTCGCATGCGGGTCGCACTGGAACGTGTAGCGCGCCTTGTCCTGGAGCGTCACGGTCCAGGTGACGGTGCCGACGAACGCTTCCGAGGTCGCCATCTCGACGCCCGGACCGCTGAGCCGGAAGTTGTGAATCCCCGAATGGTCGTGCACCTCGATCTCATAGACGCCGGCCGGAATGTCGCGCACGCTCCCGCCTGCAGCGTCCGTGAGCGAGATCGTGAAAGCGTCGTTCAGGCCGACGTTGGCGATCAGTTTGGTCTGTGCAAACGCGGCGGTCGGAGAGCCGAGGGCTCCCAGCGCCACCGCAGTCATTAGAAGCAACCGAAGTCGATGAGTCATGCCTGCCACTACGTCCCGGCTCGCCCAATGGATTGCACACCAGGAACAACGGAAGCCGTCCCGTTCGGGAGGCGAAATGTGATCGGCGCCGATGGCATCGGAGCCGAATTGTCGTACTGGAGCATGGCCGGTACAAGTCCAGTGCGTTCACGAGCCAAAAGAGCCGTCATCGTCTCGCCCTCTGGCTCGAGGTAGGGCTGCATGGCCGCGTGGAACGCGCCCGTCATGACAAGAAGCGGAGCAGAGCCCTGCCATTCCGCCAGCAGCCGCTCCGCCATCTCCCGGTCGCGGATTCGCCAGTCCTCGGGATGCGGAGCCGGATCGAGACGATCGAAAGCGATGACCTGGTCAAGCCGGCTCTTCGCCCTGAGACGTTGCAGGAGTGCGAAATGCCCGGTCGTGATGCGGCCGTCGCCGCAGAAGAACTCCGCGGAGGGCGGGAGCCTTCAGAGACGCTCGAAGTCGAAGGAGCCGGTCCGGACGAAGTCTTGAACGGGCGCGTCCATCTTCTCGTGGGACCACTCGAAGGCGACGCCACGCGTTCCGACCGCCACGGCAAGCGAGTACACGACAGCGGGCGTCTCGTAGATTCCATGTGGCTCGCCGACGACGATGAGACCCGCCTCGGCCACCGACGCTCGCGCGGCGTCATCGCGTCGCCGTCGAGTGCAAACGAGTCGAACCGATACTCGCGGACAGCGGTCCGGAACCCACTCGCCGTCGTCACGACCACGAGACGAGGCTAGTCGCAGCGAATTAGACTCGGCGGGGATGCTTCGCAAGAATGCCAAAGCCGACCTGATCAAGGGCGTGCCGCTCTTTTCGGAGTGCTCACGAAAAGAACTCGGCGAGGTCGCCGGCATCGCCGACGAGATCGACCTCCGCGAGGGCAAGGAGCTGACGAAGCAGGGTCGGCCCGGGCGTGAGTTCTTCATCCTCGTGGAAGGCACGGCGGACGTGAAGAAGGGATCACGCCGCGTGAACGAGCTCGGCCCCGGCGACTTCTTCGGCGAGATCTCGCTCATCCGGCACACGCCTCGCACGGCGACCGTGGTGGCCACCTCGCCGGTGCGCACGCTGGTGATTACGGAACGCAGCTTCCAGAGCCTGCTCCAGCACCAGCCGGGCATCCAGAACAAAGTGATGAGCGCGCTGGCTGCGCGGCTCGCGCCCGAAGAGAAGATTTAGTGCCCCATCCAGCAATACATGCTGGCTTCTGGCCCGCGATCACGCGGCGCCAGGGCCGACCCTCCTCCTCACCAAGGTCTTCAGGCCTTGACTCGTCGGAGTGCCGCTCCTGGCTCAGGACGGTCGCGCCGGCAAAGCCGGCACGACCTCTGCTGGTCGGCGCCGACGAGTCGGCGCCTTCGGCTCGCGACCCAGAATTCCGGCGGCATCACCGGAAGGGGCACTAGGCCCGCAGCTCGGCGCCGAAGCGCTCCCTGAGCGCGTCGACGATCTCCTGGCGCGGGCCGGCGGCCTCCTCGTCGGTCAGCGTCCGTTCCGGCGACCGGAACTCGACTCGGAACGCGATCGACTTGCGGCCGGGCCCGACCTGCTCGCCGTGGTAGACGTCGAATGGCACCATCGAATGGAGCTCGCGGCCCCCCGCCTCGCGTGCCACGGCGACCAGAGCGGCCGCCGGAACCTCCTCCGCGACCACAAATGCCAGGTCTTGCTTGACCGGCGGAAAAGTGATCACGTCCTGGTAGACCGGCAGGTCGGGGACGCGCGCGAAGAGCGAGTCGAGGTCGAGCTCGAAGTAACCCCAGCCGTCCCCAAGCTCTCTGACCTCGCCGCCCAGCGTCTGGGCCGTTCTCCCGGCCCCGGGTTCGAAGCGTGGCTCGACGTGCAGCGCCCGATATACCAGCTCGGCTGCGCCCTTTGCCCAGAAGAAGCCGCCTTCGGTGATGCCGGCGACGTGCCAGGGCTCGTTCGGAAGTTCGCCACCGGTGGGAACGAAGACCCGCGCGAGCTCAAAGAGCGCGATGCGCTCGACGCCCGCATTGCGATTCCGCTCCGCCGATTCGACGAGGCCGAGCTCAAGATCGGCACGAAGCGCCGCCATCTCCTGCGAGTAGGGCTCCTGGAGCAGGATTCGCCCCTCGGCGGCGGGCACGAGCGTCCATGTGTATGCCTCGTAGAAGCCGGCTCCGACGAGCACCTCCTCAACCTGGCGGCGCAGGCGCTGCTCGCGGGTGAGCTGTACGGCGACGACCTCTCGCGTCGGCAAGGTGGATGGGATCTCTTTCGTCCGGAAGCGGACGACCTCCTCGACGAGGTCGACCGGCCGCGTCACGTCGCGCGCTCGCCATGTCGGAACGTTCACGGTTAGGTCCTCCGCGACATCGAAGCCGAGCGACGTGAGCCTCCCACGCTGTTCGTCCAGCGGGAATGTCATGCCGCTCAGCCTGTCGGCGAGCTCAGGCCGCAGGGTCACCGTCGGCAAGGCGGGCAGCCCTGCGTTCTGGTCGGTGTGGCCCGTCCAGCGCGCGCCGAGCTCGGCGAGGAGCTGCGTTGCGTACCTTGCTGCGTCCTCGGCTACGTGGGGATCAACGCCTTTCTCCCACCGGGTCGAGGCCTCCGTGCGAATTCGCAGCCGGCGCGAGGAGCGCAGCACTCGGAGCGGATCGAAGTTCGCCGCCTCCAACAGAACGTCCGTCGTCTCCGGCCGGACCTCGCTGTCCTCTCCGCCCATGATCCCCGCGATCGCTACCGGCCGGCTCGCATCCGCGATCACGAGGTCGTCGGGCGTCAGCCGGCGCTGTTCTCCGTCCAGCGTCGTGATGCTCTCGCTGGAACTGGCCCGCCGCACGACGATCCGTCCCTCGTCGAGGCGCTCGAGGTCGAAAGCGTGGAGCGGGGAGCCGAGGGCGAGCATGACGTAGTTCGTCACGTCGACGACATTCGAGATCGGCCGCATGCCCGCGTTCAGCAGGCGCGCCTTCAGCCAGACAGGCGACGGGCCGATCGTCACGGTCTGAAAGACCCGGCCGATGTAGCGCGGGCACCCGGAGAAGTCCTGCACCTCGACGTCCACGTGTCCATCCGGAACGCTACGCGTTCCAGAATCCGACCCTGGCCATGGCCCCAGCTCGAGGTCGTAGAGGGCGGCAATCTCGCGGGCGATGCCGTAGATCGACAGCAGGTCGGGCCGGTTACCGGTCGACTCGACGAGCAGCACGTCCTCGACGAGCGGCAGCACGTCGGCGAGCGGCGTTCCGGGCTCTGCTTCCGGAAGCACCATGATCCCTGAGTGGTCCGTGCCGAGCTCAACCTCGTCCTCGGCGAGGATCATCCCGTCGGAGAGCTTGCCGCGCACCTCGCGTTGCTCGAGCTGGAGCCCGCCTGGCAGGACGGCGCCCGGGAGCGCCACCCCGACCGTCGCACCTGCGCCGAAGTTCCAGGCGCCGCAGACGATCTGGCGGGGCTCGCCCTCGCCGAGGTCGACGCGGCAGAGCTGGAGCCGGTCGGCGTTCGGGTGCTTCTCCGCCTCGAGCACGCGGCCGACGCGGAAGAGGCCGAGGTTGCCGTCCTGGTCGGGCACGCCGCGGCGCTCGATCCCCTCGACCTCCGCGGTCGAGATCGAGAGCCGCGTGGCCAGCTCCTCGAGCGGCATCTCGATCGGGACGTAGTCCCGGAGCCACGACACGGGGACTCTCACCGCTCACCTCGTTCGAAGGGCGCGCCCCCCGGCGGCGGAAACCAAGCATCGCAAGGACGCAAACGCGTACGCGTTCTCGGATCACGTGAGGCTACGGGCGCGACTGAGGACGCTGCGAGGCGCAGGTTTGCAGCCCCCCGGCGAGTGCGAGATGCGGACGAGGGGGTCGGCATCAAAACTGCGTCAGGACCCGGAGGTCCCCCTCCCAGAGCGCGCGGATGTCGGGGAAGTCGTACTTCAGCTGCGCGACGCGCTCGATCCCGCAGCCGAAGGCGAAGCCGCTCCACTCCTCGGGGTCGAGGCCGACGTTCTCGAACACCCGCGGGTCGACCATCCCGGAGCCGCCCATCTCGAGCCAGCCCGAATAGCGGCAGGTGCGGCAGCCCGCGCCGTCGCAGATCCCACACGAGACGTCGGGCTCCATCGAGGGCTCCGTGAACGGGAAGTAGTGCGTGCGGAAGCGAACGCGGCGGTCGGGCCCGAAGATCGCCCGCATCACGTGGAGCAGTGTTCCCTTTAGGTCGGCGAGGGTGATGTGGCGGTCGACCGCGAGACCCTCGAACTGGTGGAAGATCGGGTAGTGCGTCGCATCGATTGCGTCGCGGCGGTAACAGCGGCCGATCGAGACCATGTAAATCGGCGGCTCGCGCTCCTCGAGCGCGTGGATCTGGCTCGGCGAGGTCTCCGTGCGCAGCAGGCGGCCGTCGTCGAAGAAGAACGTCGCGCGGTGCGAGCGCGCGGGGTGCCACGGGTCGAAGGCGAGCTTGTCGAAGTTGTACTCGACCGTCTCGACCTCGCGGTCGTCCCGGATCTCGTAGCCGAGGCCGAGGAAGGCATCCTCGATCTGGCGACGCGCCTGCGTGATCGGATGCAGGTGCCCGAGCGGCAGCTCGTCGCCGGGGAGGGTGACGTCGACGGCCTCCTCGGTGAGCGCGCGGTCGAGCTCGGCTCGCTGGAGCTCGTCGCGGCGGGCGGCGAGAGCGCCCTCGAGCCGGTCGCGGAGCGTATTCAGTGCCATCCCGGTTTCGCGGTCCCGGACGCCGCGCAACGCCTGGGCGAGCTCGCTCTTGCGACCGAGGTAGCGGACGCGCGCCTGCTCCAGCTCCGCTGGGGTCGCTGCGGCCGCGATCGCGCTCTGTGCCTCGGTTTCCAGCGCCTTTGCGTCCACCGCGCGACTGTACCATCGCCCTTCGTGAGCGCCTGGGACGCCTTCGCCTCCGATTACGAGACTTGGGCGGCGGCGATGACCGAGGACATCCCGTTCTACGTCTCGCTGGCACAGGAGGCCGATGGACCGATCGTCGAGCTCGCCGTCGGGAACGGCCGCGTCGCCATTCCGGTCGCGCAGGCGACGGGGCGGCAGGTGCTCGGGATCGACATCTCGCCGGCGATGCTGTTGCAGGCACGCGAGAACGCCGGGGCGGCCGGCGTGGAGCTCGACCTGCGCGAAGGCGACATGCGCGAGCTCGAGCTGGCGGAGCCCGCGGCGCTGATCTACTGCCCCTTTCGCGGGCTGATGCATCTCCCGACGTGGGCCGACCGGTGGCGGACGTTCGAGCGCGTCGCGGCGGCGCTGCGGCCGGGCGGGCGGTTCGCCTGGAACGGGTTCGTCTTCAGCCCGCACATCGCCGCGCGGCTCGACGGCGAGTGGCAGGACGAGCCCGTCTTGCACCGCGTCGACCAGGTCCCCGCAGACGCGCGGATCGACCTGACGCTCGACGGCGGCGACCACATCTCCATCTGGTGGTCGACGCGGCACGAGTGGGAAGGGCTCGTCGAGGTTGCCGGGCTCGAGGTCGAGGCGCTCTACGGCTGGTTCGACCGGCGTCCGTTCGACGAGGAAAGCGAGGAAATGGTCTGGGTCGCGCGCCGGCCGGAGTGAGCACGCTACGCGTTCGGTTTGGCTGGAGGTCTCGCGTCGGTCCTCCTGCCTCTGTCCAACGAACCCCTCGCGAGATTGCCCGATGAGTGCATACGACGCGATCGCGCTCTGTGCCTCGGTTTCCAGCGCCTTTGCGTCCACCGCGCGACTGTACCATCGCCCTTCGTGAGCGCCTGGGACGCCTTCGCCTCCGATTACGAGACTTGGGCGGCGGCGATGACCGAGGACCTGTCTCTTATACACATCTCCGAGCCCACGAGACTGATGTAAGAATCTCGG
>JBKPGE010000160.1:0-1424 GCA_046729215.1 Actinomycetota bacterium
TCGGACATGCTGCTGATGCCGGACGCCGGGAGCGCGATCCTCGACCCGTTCACGGAGGTCCCCACGCTCTCGCTCCTCTGCGAGATCGCCGACCCCGTCACGGGCGAGCCGTACGGCAAGGACCCGCGTGGAGTCGCCAAGCGCGCGGAAGCGCACCTGAGGCGCAGCGGCATCGCCGACACGGCCTACTTTGGACCGGAGTGCGAGTTCTTCGTCTTCGACGAGGTCTCGCACGACCTCGGCGTCAACCACTCGCATTACATGGTGGACTCGGCCGAGGGCCACTGGAACTCCGGCAAGCCGGGGCTCGGCTACACGGTGCGCGAGAAGGAGGGCTACTTCCCGCCCGCGCCGCACGACACGCTGCACGACCTGCGCACCCGCATGGTGCTCACCCTCGAGCGCCTCGGCATCGCATGTGAGTTCCACCACCACGAGGTCGCGTCGGGAGGTCAGTGCGAGATCGACCTCCGCTACCAGCCGCTCACGCGCATGGCGGACCAGGTCATGGCGTACAAGTACGTCGTCAAGAACGTTGCCCGCGCCGCGGGGAAGACGGCGACCTTCATGCCGAAGCCGATCTTCGGCGACAACGGGTCGGGCATGCACACCCACCAGTCCCTCTGGATGAAGAGGACGCCGTTGATGGCCGACAAGTCGGGCTACGCGGGCCTCTCCAGGCTCGGGCGGTCGTACATCGGCGGCCTGCTCACGCACGCTCCGGCGCTGCTTGCCTTCTGCGCACCGACGACGAACTCGTACCGGCGGCTGGTTCCCGGCTACGAGGCGCCGGTCAACCTCGTCTACTCGCAGAGGAACCGCTCGGCCTGCATCCGGATCCCGATGTACTCGGACTCCCCGAAGGCCAAGCGGGTCGAGTTCCGCTGTCCGGACGCCGCGGCGAACCCGTACCTGGCCTTTTCGGCGATGCTGATGGCCGGGCTCGACGGGATCGAGCGGGAGCTCGACCCCGGCGCGCCGGCCGACTACGACCTCTTCGAGGAAGCAGAGGTCGAGATCCCGCAGGTGCCGGGGTCGCTGGCCGAGGCGCTCGACGCGCTGGAGGCCGATCATGAGTTCCTCACCAAGGGCGGCGTCTTCTCCGAAGACCTGATCCGGACCTGGATCGACTACAAGCGCGAGAACGAGGTCGACGTCGTGCGGCTACGCCCGCACCCGGCGGAGTTCTCGCTCTATTACGACTCGTAGTGGAGCTGAGGGATCTGACGCATGAAGACTGGCCGGCCGTGAAGGCGATTTACGAACAGGGAATCGCCGGCGGAAACGCCACCTTCGAGACCGAGGCTCCCTCCTGGGAAGACTGGGACAAGACGCACCTGGAGGGCCACCGCCTCGTGGCCCTCCAGGGCGGCGAGGTCGTCGGCTGGGCGGCGCTCGCCCCGGTTTCCGAGCGCTGCGTCTAC
>JBKPGE010000161.1:0-3813 GCA_046729215.1 Actinomycetota bacterium
GCGGTGGTGGGGACGAGCGGCTGGGAGCCAGAGGCGCTCGGGAAGCTCGCGAAGGAACGTGGAGTCGCGCTCTTCTACGCGCCGAACTTCGCGATCGGTGCCGTGCTGATGATGCGGCTGGCCGAGGAGGCGGCGAAGTACCTCCCGAAGGCCGAGGTCATCGAGCTGCACAGCGACCAGAAGAAGGACGCCCCGTCTGGCACCGCGAAGGCGACGGCCGAGCGCCTCGGCGGCGCTCCGATCCACTCCGTGCGACTCCCGGGCCTCGTGGCACACCAGGCGGTGCTCTTCGGCGGCGAGGGGCAGCTGCTGACGATCCGGCACGACGCCTACTCCCGCGAGGCGTACGTCCCAGGCGTTCTCTTGGCGCTGGAGCGGCTCTTGACGCTTCCACCGGGGCTCACGGTGGGGCTCGAGGCGCTGCTGTGAACGTCGAGGTCGTCCAGGGCGACGTCGCCGCCCTCGAGGTCGACGCGATCGCCAATGCCGCCAACAACCATCTTTGGATGGGCAGCGGCGTGGCGGGCGCGATCAAGCGGGCCGGGGGAGAGGACATCGAACGGGAAGCCGTCGCGCAGGGCCCGATCGATGTCGGAGACGCGGTCGCGACGGGTGCCGGGCGGCTGCCCGCGCGCTGGGTCATCCACGGGGCGGTCATGGGCCAGGATCTTCGAACGAACGCCGAGCTCATCCGGAGGACGACGGGGAGGTGTCTGCGGGTCGCCGACGAGCTCGGTGCGACGTCGTTGGCTCTGCCCGCGTTCGGCACCGGCGTCGGCGGGTTCCCGCTCGACGAGTGCGCGCGGATCATGGTCGACGCGGTGCGTGCCTACGAGCCGTCGTCGCTGAAGCGGGTCGTGTTCGCAGTCTTCGGGGATGATGCCGCGGCGGCATTCGAAAGGACTTTGGCCGCGTCCGAGTAAGATCGGGTCGTGCTCGGCGAGATTCTGACTGCGAGCGTCACGCCGTTCGACTCCGACGGCGCCGTCAACGTCACCAAGTTCTGCGAGCTCGCGGCGTTCCTGGTCGACAACGGCTCCGACGGGCTCGTCGTGACGGGATCGACCGGCGAGTCGGCGACGCTGACCGACGACGAGCGCATGAAGCTCTACTCGGCCGCAGTGGAGACCGTTGGAGACCGCGCCACGGTGATCGCCGGCACGGGGACCTACGACACTCGCCACTCCGTCCATCTGACGAAGCATGCGCACGAGCTGGGCGTCGACGGCTTCCTCGTCGTCACGCCCTACTACAACAAGCCGCCGCCGCGCGGGATCGTCGAGCACGTGAAGGCGATCGCCGCCGTCACCGACAAGCCGATCGTCTTCTACAACATCCCCGCGCGCGTGGTCGTCAAGGTCGAGGTCGAGACGATCGCCGAGCTGGCCGACATTCCCAACGTCGTCGCCGTCAAGCAGGCCTGGGAGGACCTCGAGGACGCGCGCCGGATCGTCGAGGAGACCGGGCTGCAGCTCTACGCAGGCGACGACAACCTGATCCAGGCGTTCCTGGAGCTCGGCGCGCTCGGTGGCATCTGCGTCCACACGCACGTCGCGGGGCCGCAGGTGAGGGAGCAGATCACCGCGTATCGCGCCGGGGACGTCGAAGGCTCGCGCCGCATCGACCAGGAGCTCGGGCCTGCCTACGAGATCCTGAAGGTCGTCGTCAACCCGATTGCGATCAAGGCGGCGCTGAACCTCCGCGGCCACGACGTTGGCGGCCTGCGCCTGCCGCTCGTGGAGGCGACGGGGGAGGAGAAGAGCCGGATCCGCGCCTGCCTGGAGCGCCTCGGAGCGCTTCAGCCCGCCTCCGTCTGAACGGCCACTGACGCCGCCTCCTGGCGGCCGATCTAAGGCGACGACTGGGCGGCGCCGACCCGAAAGGCCGTGCCGGCTCCGCCGTTGCGGCCGACTAGAGTGCGATCGTGGCTTCCGAGACCCTTCGCATCATTCCGCTGGGCGGTGTCGGGGAGGTCGGCAAGAACATGACCGCCTTCGAGCTCGGCGACGAGATCGTCGTTCTCGATGCCGGCCTCGCGTTTCCTCGAGACGAGCACCTGGGCGTCGACCTCATCCTTCCCGACTTCAGCTATCTCGTCGACCGGCGAGACCGCGTGCGCGCCGTCATCCTTACGCACGCGCACGAGGATCACGTCGGTGCGCTGTCGTACCTGCTCCGCGAGGTTCCCGGGCCGGAGGTCTGGGGCACGCGCCTGACGCTCGGGCTTGCTCAGTCGCGGCTCGACGAGCACGGGTTGCTGCAAGCGGCCGACCTCCGGGAGGCGAGGCCCGAGGCCGGGCCGGTCGAGATCGGGCCTTTCAGGGTGGAATTCGTCCGCGTTTCGCATTCCGTTCCCGACTCGGTGGCCGTGCTGCTCGAAAGCGCGGCCGGACGCGTCCTCGCAACCGGCGACTGGAAGCTGGATCACACGCCGGTGGACGGCGTCCGTACGGACGTCGGAAGGCTCGCGGAGCTCGGAAGCATCGGCATCGACCTCCTGCTCGGCGACTCGACGAACGCGGAACGCCCGGGCTTCACTGGCTCGGAGCGACTCGTCGGGGAGGCGTTCCGGCAGATCATCCCCATGCGCCGCGGACGCATCCTGGTTGCCTGCTTCGCCTCGAACGTGCACCGGATGCAGCAGGCGATCGATGTCGCCATCCAGGCAGGCCGGAAGGTGAGCGTGGTCGGCCGTTCCATGCGCAAGAACCTCAACATCGCGCGGAATCTCGGCTACATCAACGTCCCTGACGACACCTTGATCCGACCGAACGAGCTCGGCGAGTACCGGCCGGAGGAGGTCCTGATCCTGTGTACCGGCAGTCAGGGCGAGCCCATGTCGGCGCTGACCCGGATCGCCTACCACGATCATCCCGCGGTCGAGGTCGACCGCGGCGACACGGTCATCATCTCCGCGAAACCGGTTCCCGGAAACGAGCTTCGTGTGCACGACTCGATCAACCAGCTCGCGAAGGCCGGCGCGGAGGTGCTCCATCAGGAGATTGCGCCCGTGCATGTGTCCGGGCACGCGTATGCCGAGGAGCTCCGCACGATGCTCGGGCTCGTCCGTCCGAAGCACGTCATGCCCGTCCACGGAGAGTTCCGCATGCTTGCGGCTCATGGACGCCTCGCCCAGGAGAGCGGAGTCCCCGCCGGCTCGATCGTCCTGGCCGAGAACGGCTCGGTCGTCGAGCTCAGCCGCGACGGCGTGCGGCTGGTAGACCGGGTCGATACCGGCGTGACATTCGTCGATGGACTGGGGGTCGGAGACGTCCAGGCGCTGGCGTTGCGAGATCGCCGCCATCTCTCCGAGGACGGCATCCTGATCATCGTGGCGACAGTCGCGGGCAGCAACGGGGTGCCGGAGAGCCGGTCGGAGCTGATTGCGCGGGGGCTCTCGGAGCCCGGCCCGCTGATGGACGAGATGCAGTCCGAGGCGGACCGGGTGCTCCGCGACCTTCTCCGTCAGAACGTCACCGAGATCAAGCTTCTGCAGGAGCACCTTCACGACTCGATTGCGCAACTGATCTACGACAGAACGGGGAGGCGCCCGATGATTCTCCCCGTCATAGTTGAGGTATGAAGCTCGACTGGTCGGCGGCACTCGTGCAGAACGCGGCGGAGGAGGCGACTGCCCGCCGCCTGATCACCCAGCTCGGCGCCTGCCACGTGGCCGCGCTCGCCTTCTGCCGCCTGCTCGAGCGCTGGGCCCGCGGCGACGCTCAGCCCTGCACACCCGGCCGGCGGCAGGCGGCGCTCCGCCGGGCCGCGGACCGGGCCGAGACTGCGTTGACCGGCCTCGAACGGCCTCTG
>JBKPGE010000162.1:0-3354 GCA_046729215.1 Actinomycetota bacterium
CGCGCTTTCCGCGCTCGGGATCGCGATCGGAACGGCAGCGATCGTCGGCGTCCTCGGGTTGTCCTCCTCCTCGCAGGCCGGGCTGATCGCCGAGATCAACCGGCTCGGCACGAACCTGCTGACCGTCGAGGCCGGACAGAGTCTCACCGGCGGGCCGGCACAGCTGCCCCGCGAAGCACCGGCTCGGCTCACGCTCCTGGATGACGTCCAACTGGTGGCACACACCGCCCTGATGAAGGACAAGTACGTCTACCGGAGCTCGATGATCCCGGTGGCCGAGACCGGCGGCCTCCAGGTGCGGGCCACCAGCCCGAGCCTGCTGTCCGTGCTCGGCACCGGCATCGCACGCGGCGACTGGCTCAACCAGGGCACCGCCCGCGAGCCGGTCGCCGTACTCGGTGCGGCCGCCGCGGAACAGCTGGGCATCGACCGGGTCTACTTTGATCACCGGATCTGGCTGGGCGGTCAGTGGTTCAACGTCGCGGGCATCCTGAACCCCTCACCGCTGGTGCCCGACATCGACGTCAGCGCCCTGATCGGCTATCCGGCCGCCCAGACGTACCTCGGCTACGTCAGCATCGTCCGCGGCGAGAAGAAGGCCGGCCCACCGAGCACGATCTACGTGCGCGCCGCCACCGGTCACGAGGCTGCGGTGCAGTCGCTGCTCGCCCAGACCGCCAACCCCGAAGCACCATACGAGGTGAACGTGAGCCAGCCGTCCGACGTGCTCACCGCTCGGGCTGCCGCCGCAGGGGCGTTCAACAGCCTCTTTCTCGGACTCGGAGTGGTGGCACTGATCGTGGGTGCCGTCGGTGTCGCCAACATCATGATCATCTCCGTTCTGGAACGCCGCTCCGAGATCGGCCTCCGCCGCGCCCTTGGTGCGACAAAGGCCCAGATCCGGACGCAGTTCCTCGCCGAGTCGATCCTGCTCGCCGTCATCGGCGGCGTCGTCGGCGTACTGGCCGGGGCCGCGGCAACCGCCGTGTACGCCACCTCGAAGAACTGGGCTGTCGTGATCCCCGCCGAGGCGTGGTCGGGCGGCATCGCCTCGGCCATCCTGATCGGCGCGTTCGCCGGCCTGATTCCGGCCGTTCGAGCGTCTCGGATGCCGCCTACCGTGGCATTGCGAACGGTATGAGCGGGAGGCCGATTTCTATCGGGACGCCGCCCTGCGCCCGCGTTCGCGTGAGCGAGGCGTCGTGGGCGATGGCGATCGCGCGGACGATGGATAGTCCGAGGCCGTGGTGGTCGTCGACGCGGGTGCGGTGGAGTCGCTAGAAGGGCTCGAAGAGGCGGTGGACCTGCTCGGGCGGGATCACCGGCCCGGTGTTCGCGATGGAGACGACGCCTCGTGACGGTCTGTTAGTTGCGCCGCCTTACCAGACGGAGGGACTGCATTCAGGCGCGAACCGTCGACCCTCTCCTTACCATCCGCGGTTCGTTGTCTGTTCTCAAAACACAGACGAAGCCTCAAGACCACTTGGATCATTCGGATGCAGTACCGGCGGCGCGAATCGCGGTGGCCGGAAATTCCTAGGTCGGTGCGGGCTGCGGCCGAGGCCGGACGTCGCGCCGTCTCGCTGCGCGTTCCATCTTCATCGCATCGGCGAGGCGTTCGCCGTGCGGGAGATGGTCGTCGCGCTGCCGATTCCGCGTTACTGTTCGCGCATAGCCGAGATCGTGCGCCAAGACGAGCGTGTCCGCGAGGGCAACTCCGCGCTCGCTCGCGGTGCGTGGGCGCAGGCGCGCGCGATCTTCGAGCAGGAGCTCGAGGCGCACGAGACGATCGACGCGCTGGAGGGGCTGAGCTGGGCTGCTTGGTGGGTCGAGGACGTGGCCACCTGTCTCGCGGCCCGCGAGCGCGCCTTCCGGCTCAGCCGCCGGGAGGGAGACCTCCGGCGCGCGGCCATGCTCGCGCTCTGGGTCGCCGACGACTACCTCATCCTCCGGGGCGAGCGTGCAATCGCGAACGGTTGGTTCCAGCGCGCCGCTCGCATCCTCGAGGAGCTCGATACCTGTCCCGAGCACGGCTGGCTCGACGCGCTGCTCGGATACGTCGCCACCGTCGACGGCGATCCGGCGAAGGCGAAGGTGCTCGCGCTCCGAGCGCGGGAGCTGGGGAGGCAGCTCGGCGTCGTCTCGCTGGAGATGTTCGCGCTCGCGGTCGAAGGCCTGACGCTGGTGAACGAAGGCGAGGTCGCAGACGGCATGGGTTGCCTCGACGAGGCGACGGCGGCTGCGCTTGCGGGCGAGTTCGAGGAGGTCGTCGCGGCGGGTTGGACGTTCTGCTTCCTGCTCAACGCCTGCGAACGCGTGCGGGACTACGAGCGCGCGGCGGAGTGGTGCCGCAAGGTCGAGGCGTTCAGTCGCGCGATGAACACGAATTTCGTCACCCTCGCCTGCCGGGCACACTACGGCGCTGTGCTGACCTGGCACGGGCAGTGGCACGAGGCCGAGCGCTCACTGACCGAGGCGACCGGGCTCGGTGCGGAGCGGCCTTCCTGGAGCGGCCTCGCGATCGTGCGGCTCGCCGACCTGCGCCGGCGGCAAGGCCGCTTCGCCGAGGCCGAGGATCTCCTCGAGCAGCGGCCGGGAAACCCGCTCGCGCCGGTGGTCATGGCTGAGCTCGCCCTCGACCAAGGCGATGCCCCCGCGGCGGTTCACTTGCTCGAACCCGTCCTCCGGCGCATCCCGGCAGACACCAAGACGCTGCGCGCGGCGCCTATCGAGGTGATGGTGCGGGCGAGACTCGCCGCGGGAGACAGGGAGGAAGCGGCTACTCACCTGACCGAGCTGCGCTCGATCGCGGATGCTCTGGGAACGCGTCCGCTGCACGCCTCGCTCAATCTCTGCGAGGGGCTCGTCGCAGCCGAAGCGGGCGACGAAGACACGGCGCGGGAGAAGCTCGAGGACGCCGTGCACCTGTTCACCGCGAGCGGCGGCTCCTTCGAGCTCGCGCGGGCACGGCTCGAGCTGGCACGGGTGTATGCCCTACTAGGCCGCGAGGACGCAGCCGTGCGCGAAGCGACGCTTGCGCTCGGGCGGCTCGACGAGATCCGGGCAGTCGCCGAGGCGGCGCGAGCTCGCGACCTTCTGCGCACCCTCGGTGCGCCGGCGAAGGCGAGGCGCGCCGCTCGCCGCGATCAGATACTCACTCCGCGCGAGGTCGAGATCCTCCGCCTCGTCTCGGAGGGACTCACGGACGGCCAGATCGCAGCGCGCTTGGTGCTGAGCAAGCACACCGTCCACCGCCACCTTCAGAACGCCTACGCCAAGCTGGGCTGCTCCACGCGGGCCGCGGCGGTGGCGAATGCGAACCGTTTGAACCTGCTGTAGCGGCTCAAATGCGCG